>JAZNZZ010000266.1:0-4131 GCA_045595205.1 Faecousia sp. | reverse complement strand
GGCTCCTCCAGCACCTTCAAAAGGGCGTTGTAGCCTTCCGGTCCAAGCTCCTGCGGCAAAAGATAGATCTTCCTTTCCCCTTCGTTGGGGCGGCTGAACATATCATCCCGTATTTCACGGACGATCCGGACAGGTACGGTTTTATGCTCCGGGTCGGTCACGGTGATGAGATCCGGATGGGTATCTGCCATGACCTTCCGGCAGGCATTGCATGCAAAGCAGGGCTTCTCCTCACCGCGGCACAGGGCGGCAGCTGCCAGCAGCCGTGCCAATGTGTGCTTGCCCGACCCCTTCGGCCCGGCAATCAGGTAAAAATGGGATAGCTTGCCCCGACGGATGCCGGCTATTAAGTTTTCCTTCAGCCGCTGATTTCCCAGCAGTTCCTCAAAGCCCATACCGTCCTCCGTTGAAAATCATATCCTCGCAGTTTAATTATAGCCGCAAAAGGCGAAAATAGCAAGAAAAATATGAGACGCACTCCGCAAGGAAGTGCGCCTCAATTCTTTTATTGCTTTAGTTTGTGCCCTTCATCTCTGTCAGGGTGGTGACAAAAAGCTCAGCCAGCTTTTCGCCGGTGCCGCGCTCGTACTTGGTCACATCGTACTCATAGAAGCCTTCCTCACAGCCTTCAATGTGGGGGAAGTAGCCCTGATAATCCTCAGAGCAGGTGACGATGAAGTCCATTGCAAAGGGAGAATTGTCCTTGATGTACTTGCCGTGCATACCGAACATCTCGTAAGGTGCAAACACCATAGAAATATCCGTACCCAGAGTCATAGCAACAAGGTCCATCGTCCGGGTAGCTTCGGCATTGGCACGGGAGCGCAGACCGGTGGCCTCGTAAACACTCTCAAAGCCATACTTTGCCACAAGCTCAGCAACAGCGGGATCGCTGGAGCCCTTCTGTGCAGAAACCGAGGCAATTTCATTTGCCTTCGCCATCAGCTCGGGATCGTCGATGCCTTCCTTCATAGAGTTGCCGGTGTAGGACCAGCGGTTGAATTTCAGGGCGGTATCCGCCATAGGTGTCAGCTCAACTGCCAGAGCATACTCTGCAAGCTTTGCGCCGTGGAGCTTGTGATCGTTGGGGGTGGCGGGCAGCTCCTTGATCTTGCTGGTGGGGATCTGGTCACCGGATGCACCCTGGAAGAAGGCACAGTGGACACCGGACTCCTCTACCTTTGCCCGGAATGCGCCGGGGTAGCAGGCGGACAGGGCGGTACGGTTGGTGCCGTTGACCGTGGTAGCGTGGGAGGGGAAGGAGGCAATGATAATGTCCTTCTTGTCCTCCGCTGCACGGGTGAACTTGATGATCTGCAGCTCGCCGTCTGCCTCATACATATGCTCCTTGATGCCGGAGGTGTTCTTAGTGCCGTGACCGTTGCCGTAGGTGCCGCCGTCATTCATCCGGTAGTGACGGACAAAGGTCATACCCTCGGTCTGGGTGCTGCCGTAGGAAACGGTGGCGGGGGACAGATCCTCCAGTGCCTTTTCCGCCGCCTTCAGAGCGCGGGTGGAGAACAGCTCCCGGTAAGCAGTGGCGCCGTCCCAGTTGGTGGAGAGAATGTTCACGCCGGAATGGGTGTGGGTGCAGTTGAACAGGATGTTGGCCTTGGGTACACCGGTGGCAGACTCGATCACGACCTTCACAGGATCAATGATGGAATTGTACAGGATCATAAAGTCACAGGTGTAGATCAAATAGGTCTCGCCATCCTTGGAGATGGCAATACAGGTGGTTGAAACCTCATCCAAAAAGCCTGTGGACAGACGGGAGGAGGCATCGCCGCCTGCGATCTGCACACCGGTCTGGGTGGGGGTGATGGACTGACGGCTGAAGCCAACCTGGAAGCCCTTCTGGGTTTTGCCTTCGCCGCTGGAGCCACAGGCACACAGACCCAGCACAAGCACAGCAGTCAGAAGTAAACAAATAATTTTTTTCATAGTGACCACTCCTTTGTGTTTTTCGTATGTCTATTTTAATAGAATCCTCCCAAAAAATCAATATGAAATTTATGCACCTAAGACATAATTAAACTTCAAGTCATCGTTCCGTCTCGTAGGGAACGGATTTATCCGTTCCGTGTGATTTGCAACGCAAATCACCATTGCCTGCGGCAATGCGGAATGCATATATGCATTCCCTACAGCGCGACAAAGCTGAATTAAATTCCGCATTATCCCAACTCTGTGATGGGTGCGAGCCGGTAGCCCATTTCCTCCCATTTGGTGAGCAGCTCCTCCAGGAGCTCTGCGTTGGTTTTGGAGGTGGCGTGGAGCAGCACCACCGCGCCCCCGTGGGTGCGCCCCAGGACCTTTTCCAGAGCAAAAGCTTTGTCCGGCTGGTGATTGTTCTCCCAGTCCGCGTAGGCAAGGCTCCAGAATACGGTCTTATAGCCCATTTCCTTCGCCTTTTGCAGCTGGGCTTCTGTGTACACGCCCTGGGGCGGGCGGTAGAATTTGGGCAGCTCCTTGCCGGTGATCTCCCGGAACAGTGCTTCCAGGTCTGTCAGCTCTTTTTCAAAATTGGCGGTCTTTTCCATATCCGGATGGTGCATGGTGTGGTTGCCCACAATATGCCCCTCAGCCACCATCCGCCGCACAAGGTCCGGGTTCTTTTCCAAATAATTGCCCACAAGAAAGAAGGCTGCCGGAGCGTTGTGCTTTTTCAGTACATCCAGAAGCTTTTCTGTGTACCCGTTTTCATAGCCTGCATCAAAGGTCAGGTATATTACCTTTTCAGCCGTATTTCCTATGTAATAGGCATCATACTGCTTCAGCCTTTCCGCACTTATGGGTGCAGAGGGCGTTTGTCCCCCGGAAAAGCTCAGACCCCAGGCACCGGTCTCCACAGTCTGAAAGAACAGCTGGGAGATGCCCAGCACCAGCGCCGCCGCCACAGCGCCGAAAATTATGATAAGATCCCGTTTTCGCATAAAAAAGACCCCCTTTGGGACAAGTCTATGCAAAAAAGAGGGGAGTATGCCCCGCGGAACGAAATGCATAATGATTTTTAAATTCCTGCTGTAGGGAATGCATATATGCATTCCGCATTGCCGCAGGCAATGGTGATTTGCTACGCAAATCACGGGTCACCCCCGTTGTCATTGCGAACCAGTGACCTATGTCACTGGTGTGGCAATCTGTAAAGTAAGTGTTTGGAACGGATTCCCACGCCAGTGTGTGCACTGGCTCGGAATGACACGGAGGATTGTACTGAACGATAAATGTGAATTTATTTCTGCATTATGCATTATAAAAATCTCCCCGAAGGGCGAGCCTTCGGGGAGAGATTTTTTATTTTAGCCTGCGTTTTTCATTTCCGTCAGGGTGGCGGCAAAGAGCTCAGCCAGCTTTTCACCGGTGCCCCGCTCGTACTTGGTCACATCGTACTCATAGAAGCCTTCCTCGCAGCCTTCAATGTGGGGGAAGTAGCCCTGATAATCCTCAGAGCAGGTGACGATGAAGTCCATTGCAAAGGGAGAATTGTCCTTGATGTACTTGCCGTGCATACCGAACATCTCATAGGGGGCAAATGCCATAGACACCTCACTGCCCAGCTGCATTGCCACCAGCTTCATTGTCCGGGTCTCCGGTGCTTTTGATCTGCTCACAAGGCCGGTGGCCTCATACACGGAGGTGAAGCCGGATTTGCTCACCAGCGCTTTCACATCAATGTGGCTGCTGCCCAGCTGACTGGAAAGGGAGGCGATCTCGGTGGCCTGTGCCATCAGCTCTGCGTCATCCAGACCCTCCTTCATAGAAGGACCGGTATACTCCCAGCGCTTGAATACCAGCTTGCTGTCCTCCATAGGGGTCAGCTCCACAGAAAGGGCATACTCCGCAAGCTTTTCGCCGTGCTTTTTGTGGTTTGCCGGATAGATCGCGTTCTTTTCTTCGATCCTGCTGTTGGGGACCTGGTCACCGGATGCACCCTGGAAGAAGGCGCAGTGGACACCGGCATCCCGCTCCACAGCTGCCCGGAAGGCACCGGGATAGCAGGCGGAGAGACTGGTGGGGTTGGTGCCGTTGACGGTAGTTGCGTGGGAGGGGAAGGAGGCAATGATAATGTCCTTCTTGTCCTCCGCTGCCCGGGTGAACTTGATGATCTGCAGCTCGCCGTCTGCCTCG
>JAZNZZ010000265.1:0-9431 GCA_045595205.1 Faecousia sp. | reverse complement strand
CTTACCAGAAGCAGCACATCGTACAGGCTGTAGGCAATATTTGCATTGCTGACAAGCACTGTGCCGTCTTTCAGTTTGACATAGGAAACTGCATAGATGTCGGCAAATGCTCGGTCGGCATCATTTGCATCCCCTGTGAGGATATTTTCGATCACCACGCTGTTGGTGCCGGTAGTGTACAGGGTGTCGGCATCCGTTTCAAAGTCTGCACCCGGCAGGTCCACAAGGCTCACTGCCACACCGGTCTCCAGCTCGCTCAGCAGCACCTCGTCACCCAGGAAGGTGGCGGTGTAGTAAATGCCTGCATCATTGGGACGAAGATTGATATGACTGATGTACTGGCCGCCAAACTTATGGAAGCCATTGGCTGCGGCAAGGTAGCCCTCGGCTGCCTGCAATGTGCCGGTAACGGTGCCGGTGATTCTTCCGCACTTGCCGTCGGACACATCGTAATCATCGGTAGCAGAGTCATACACCGTCAAAGTGCCGTCTACCGTCAGGTTTCCGGTGATATCAAAGCCGTTCAAATCCAGTTCCACCGTAGGATCCATGGTGATGACATAGTCCACATCCCGGTTCAGCTGCAGCACTGCGCCGCCTACGGTACCGGTGCCCTTGGCTGTGCCATGGAAGGCGATCTTGCTCAGATCCGCACCGTCTGCGATCACCGTAACCGTACCCAGCACATTGCCGGAAGTGGTATTGCCTGCGTAGATGTTCGGTGCGGTGACACCTTCTCCCAGAGTAATGTACACATTGCCATCCACATTGTCCTTGGCACCGCCACCGTGCAGATCACTGCCAACACTGGTGTTTTCCAGATGGATATACAGATCTCCCTGTATGCCGCCACTGTACTGGGCCATGATCTTGGCGGTAAAATCTGCACCGTTGACCGTCAGTCGGGCATCTCCCAGGACCTTTTTGCTGAAGCCGCCCACATAGGCATTACGCCAGGTGCCGGACAGAATGGTCAGGTCAGTGGATGCCACATCGTCACCGAACAGATAGGCGCCGCCGTAAATATTCAGATAGTAGCCGTTTTCCGGCACCACCACATCCACATTTTCCCCGATGGTCAGCTTGTGACCGTTGGCCTTCATGCCTGCGATCAGCTTGCCGGAGGTGTAGTGGAGCTTGATATTTTCCAGTGTGGTCTCACCGTGGAAAGCGATGGTGCGGTATTCCTGCTTTACTGCACTGGTGGGAGAATAGATAAAGCCCTCATTGCCGGTTTGGGAGGTAATGGTCACCGGGAAGGAACAGGTGGGAAACTCGATACTCTGCCCGGGGATGGTATAATCCTCCAGCAGGATCACAGTGCCCTCTGTGCCGGCAGGTGCGCTTGCCATCTGCAATGCCAGCTGTGCGTAGGCTCTGTCCACGGTTTTCACAGCGGTGGCTTTGGTGTAGCCGTCACCGGAATCATCGGCGGCACTTTGCCGGATGTAAACGGTATAATCGGCCGGCACCTCCGGCTCTGTCGGGGTATCGGTACTACCGCAGTCGATACTGCCATCTTCGTTCAGGTCGTGCTCATAGCGGTAAATGGGGAATACACCGTTTACCGGTGCAATATAGGTATGGGTCTCACCACTGGTGGCAGTGTAGTAGCCGTTACCGCTGGTCAGCCGCCGGACAGTATCCACCACATCCGGCTCCAGCATGGTTGCCAGAATGTCTGCCTTTTGGTGATTCATAGGGAATACATAGGCACCGTTTTTGAAGGTAACCGCCATTTCTTCCGTCAAACCTGCCTCGGTGGCAGTGCCGGTGTACTGCCGGAGCATTACCGTCTTGCCTGCGGGCAATTCGTAGTAAGGGATCGCCTGCATATCCATGATCTTCAGCACATCTGCCACCCAGCTTTCCCCGGCAGGCAGTACATAGGCCGTGGGAGCAACACGGGAACGGACAATTTGATCGTGAACCTTGGGTGTCAGGGTCTTTTGTTGCGTCAATGCGCCCGTAGCACCGTTGTAGACGGGGGTTTGATAGTTTAATTCCGTATGGTCGGTGGTAGCGGTTTCCAGCACAATGATGTCGCTTTCCTCGTAGGTCTTGCCGTCGCTGATGATCCGCTGCTGCTCTTTTTCCAAAATGGTCTTGACCGTTTCCAGATTCTCGTTGATGTAATCATAGAAGGTGGTCAGCACAGTGGCAGCACCGGCAACACGGCGCTCGTAGCCGTTCATACCATTGTAAATGCCGGGGCTTTCAATGAGGAAGGCCAGCAGACCCATCGTACCTGCATAGCCACGGCCCACGCCCATATTCTTACTGGTAACGATGTTGTCGATATAGCGGTAGGCAAAACCCTTCTCTTCCAGATTCCGGAAGGCCTGCTGTACGATGGTCAGACCCAGCTGACGGAAGTCCTCGTTGCTCTGGGTGTTGTAGGAGGGGTTCACCAGGAAATAGCCACTGGAAACAGAGGCACTGTCCACAGCCACATTGCCCTCGTGGTTATCGATGAACACATGGGGCTGAAGCAGATTCATGGCACGCATCACATTCTGCATTTCCACGGTTTCCAGCTGGATCATATCACCGTTGGGATCTTTGTTGCCCCAGGTGGGGATGCGGCGCACATCGTCCTGGGCACCGTCGGGATTCAGACGGGGCATAATGTAAATATTCAGATTGGTCAGCAGACTCTCACCGTAAGCACCGTCCAGCATGGTGATCCAGCCCAGTGCCGTTTCACCGGCAGCCTGCTCGTTGCCGTGCATTTGCGCTTGATTGTGAACGGTGAGCTTGCCCTTTTCCTTGCTGTCTGCCACGATCAGGGAGGCGGCTTCCTCCAAAGTCTTTCCGGTAAGATCCAAATTCGTAAAGATCACCAGGGGCATATTCTGACCTCTGCCCGATGTACCCATGGAGTACACATACATATTGTCATCCGGATCGTCCAAACCGGCAATGTAGCTTTCCATTTCGCTCTGGGTGGTGTGCTGATGGGCAGCACGGTCATCCCCGAAGGCGGGGGTTTGGAACATTTCGGAGAACTCCGGCCACAGAGAGGGATCGGAGGGGACAGCATTTTCTATGAATTCTTCGGTGTATTGCTTAATGGAGGTGGTCGGCTCCCAGCCCTTGCCACTGATCCTGGGCGGTGTGACATCGATCACCGTTTTTGCCATAGATTTTTCTTCGGACATATAGATGTTCTGCTTGATCTTATAATAGCCGGTACCGCTGGCACGGTAGTAGTAATTGCCCTGCAGTGCAGGATAATATTGGGTGTTGCCCTCTACGGCATAAGGCTCCACTTTTTTCACAGAGCTGGCCTCCGGGTCGAAGCCGGTATAGAGGGTGATGGACACACCTTCCTCAGCCGTCAGCACAAGGCCCTGGAAATTTTCCAGATCCTTACAGATCCAGGTGCCGTTTTGCTCCGTAATGTTCGTATCGGGAAATACAAAACCGGAGCCTGTGGGGGCGGTGATATAGGCATGGTTATTAAACTGTTGACCCTCGATGGTGCAGGTCACCTGCCCGGTGACAGAAGCTGCTGTCAGGCTGACCGCACCGGAGAAGCACAGCGTGCCTGCACCGGTGACGTTATTGGCTGCCAAATCTGTCGCCAGAGTAAATGTCTTGTCTTTCGGGATGTTGATATCAACGGTTCCAAAATTGGTAGGTGCCTTAGACAGCGTACCGCTTTTCAGTACCAACCGGCTGCCACCAATGGTGCCGGTATGGGAGGTGTTTCCTTTGCCCTTAAAATTATATATGGAAGAATCCATGCCATCCCAGTTTACAGTAACCGTACCGGCAATGTTACCGGTGCCGTTTCCTGCACAGAAGAGGCGATACACAGAAGCGCCTTCCTGCAAAGTAATATCCACATTACCTCCTACATCACCCTTTGTCCAGCTGCCGGCATACAAATAACCGGTGATCTGGGCCGTGCCGCCAATGGTGGCATATACATTGCCGTTGACGCTGCTGCTGTAGCTGGGAGTAACGGTAGCTGCCGTACCGCCTGTCATGGTAAGCCGGGCATCTCCGGAAACGACCCGGCTCATACTGCCAAAATAGATATTGCGGAACTGGCCGGACTCCACGGTGAGGTCGGTAGAAGCCACACCGGCACCTGCCAGACCGCCCTGCAGGCAGAAATAGTAATCATCGGTACTGTTTACAAAAGGAACGCAGTTCACGGCCTTGCCGACGGTAAAGGGATGGCCGCCACCGCCGATCAGGGCACTGGTAGAGGCCTTTGTCAGGGTAAGTGTCAGGTTTTCCAGTGTGGTCTCACCGTTAAAGTTTATATTGGCACTGGAGGCAATGCCCTCTGCACCGGTTTTGGAGGTGATTGTCACCGGAATGTTGCAGGCGGGAAAATTGGTCAAGGCTGTCAGATTCAGGGTGCTGAGCAACACCAATATACCCTCATCCGCACCGGAGAGGGCCGTATATGCGGCACCGGCTGTCTTGACCGGCGCTTCCTCCGTCAGTCCTCCGTTACTGTCATCACCGGATACCGGGTCCCAATACACCGTCCGTACCTCCACCGCAAAAGCCGCCAGCGGTACCATGGACAGCACCAGTACAAAGACAAGAAGCAAACTCAACAGTCTTTTCATTCCATATTCCTCATTTCTCAAACACCGACCCGAAATGCCCCTTGTGGGATGCTTTTTTCGCAAGTTGCCTCCCGGGTCGGATATTTGTGTGTTGATAAATATATTATAGTATGATATAATCGGCATATCAATTCAGCATATTCAGTATATTATTCTGTATATTCAGGTTGGTGATGGAATGAAACCGGTAAGAAGCTATCGGCGACACGGCACAGCAGACTTCCCTATGTCTGCCTATTGGGTCTGGCCAGCTGCCGGTATGGGCAAAAGAAGCTTTTACCACCCGGAAACGAAAATTGAAATGGTCATTCGCGGCAGTATCACCATGGAGATCGGTGATACACAAAGAGCATTTAACGAGGGAGATATTTATATCGTTCCTCCCAATGTGGTTCAAAAACGCATTTGTTATTCTGCCGATGTGAAGCTTCGAAATGTGATTTTTTTACCCATGGCCATTGCCCCCACCCCGGAGCATTTCTTTTACAGGGAGTTTGCGGAGCCGCTGATGGAACAGCGGCTGATCTTCCCTCCGCTTATACAGCCGGGACACCCTGCCTACGATACTGTCCGGGAGCAAATTCTGTCACTGGACGACTGCAAGATCTATACAAGCAATTATAAAGCCAAGCGGTACGCCCTGCTGATCAATATCTGTGCAGCCTTACTCCCCTACTGTCAGGTGATCGATAATACAAGACCTGTCCCCAAGGTCCCCAACGACACCGTCCGCAACTGTATGCGTTTTATCCACAACCATTACTATCAAAAAATCACACTGGATCGTCTTGCCGCCTTTTGTCACCTGAATTCCCATTATCTTTGCGAGTTGTTTAAGAACTACACAGGGCAGACGGTTTTTGAATACTTGACCCGGTACCGGATCGAAGCGGCGGCTGAGCTTCTGCAAAAAGAAGATCTGCCGGTCAGCAAGGTAGCCGAGCTGGTAGGTTTCCACAGCGAAAGTCTGTTTTATCAAAAATTCAAAGCACTCACCGGCATGACCCCAAAGGCCTACCAGCGCACCCAAACCCACACAAAAGATTAAATCCCAATTTATCACTCCGTTGTACTGCCAACCATATTGTCATTGCGAACCAGTCCGCAGACTGGTGTGGCAATCTAAAAAAGCATCCTGAATCCTTGAGATTCCCACGCCAGTGTGTGCACTGGCTCGGAATGACACGGAGGATTGTACTGAACGCTAAATTGAAATTTAAAACACCGGGCAGTGTATCGTTACCGAGCGCTTTTTTGGGCGTTTTATTCCGCACTGTGCACGAGTTGGGGTGAAGCGCCCTTGCGCTTCAAATTGAAATTTGAAGATAAAAAGCCGGAGGTGGGGATTTCCCATCTCCGGCTGATTTTTGTTCAGAACCAAGATTCTATGTTGTGGGTCTTGCAGAAGCCTGCAAAGGCATCGGGATATTGGTCACGCACCAGAAGCAGAACATCGTACAGGCTGTAGGCAATATTTGCATCGCTGACAAGCACAGTACCGTCTTTCAGTTTGACATAGGAAACTGCATAGATATCCCGGATTGCACGGTCGGCATCCTCTGTGTCTCCTGTCAGAATGTTTTCGATGATCACGCTGTTGGTGCCGGTAGTGTACAGGGTGTCGGCATCCGTTTCAAAGTCTGCACCCGGCAGGTCCACAAGGCTCACTGCCACACCGATCTCCAGCTCCTGCATCAGCACTTCGTCAGCCAGGACGGTGGCTGTGTAGTAAATACCTGCATCCCCGGGACGAAGATTGATATGGCTGATGTACTGGCCACCAAATTTATGGAAGCCATTGGCTGCGGCAAGGTAGCCCTCGGCTGCCTGCAATGTGCCGGTAACAGTGCCGGTGATCTCGCCATACACACCGTCGGAAACATCGTAATCGTCGGTGGCACTGTCCTTGACCACCAGCGTGCCGTCCACGGTGATATTCCCGCTGATGTCATAGCCGCAAAGGTCCAGGGTAACGGCAGGATCAAAGGTCACATCCGTTGTCAAGTTTTCATTCAGCTGCAGCACCACGAAGTCAGTGCCGTAGTTGCTGCTCAGAGAGGCATAGCGCGCCTTCACAGGCACAGCAGACAGGTCAATGCCCTTTACAATTACGGTCGCACCGCCGGTGATGCTGCCGTAGGTTCTGGCAGAGCCATACACAGCGGGGGCAACCACATTTTTACCCAGTGTCACGGTGCTGCCGCCCAGAACATAGCCAATATTGTGGGGACCGTTGGCAGTATAAGTACCGGCAAAAATACCCTGGGTAGTCACGGTTGTGTTGGAGATATTGGCTTCCAGCTTACCCACATTGCCCACATAGGCTGCATAGATGCCGTCATAGAAGGTAGCGTTGGAGATCTCCAGCTTGGCAGTGCCGTTGACACAGCCACGGTAGCCACCGGCATAGATCCTGCGCCAAGTGCCGGAACGGACGATGACATTTGTAGATTCCACATTCTCATCGTAATCATAGCTGCCACCCACCAGGGTGAAATAGAACTGCTTTCCTTCCATACAGGTGGAGTTAACGCCCTCTGCCATTACCAGCCTGTGACCGTTGGCAAAAATCAGGGTATTGGTGTATTTTGCCGTGCCGGCGTGGAGCTTGATATGGCGGAAGGTGGTATCACCGTTCAGGTCCAGCATACGGTCGGTGATCTCAGCACCGCCGGTGAAGGTGATGCCGTCCTCGGTAGTCTTGCCGGTGATGGCAATGGGGAATTCCGATGCGGGGAAGGCATAGGATTCCGTACCCAGATCGTACAGACCGGAGATCATAATCGTGCCGTTGGAGCCCTCGCCGCCGTCTGCCAAGGCTGCATTGATCAAAGCATAAGCTTGCTCAAGGGTCTTGACAGGGGCAGCCTCGGTGAGGCCGTCGTTGGTGTCCAGACCGTTTGTGTTATCTACAAAGATCGTAATTTCCTCTGCAGGGATCTCCACAATGGAGTAGTCCACAAAGTCCTTTTCGTTCAGATCGTGGATGTAGCGGTAAATGGGGAACACGCCATTGGTTGCAGAGATGATACCCTGCTGCACCAGTGTACCCTTGTCGGTGGCGGTGTCATTCACATCCGGCTCCATCAGGTTGGCAAGGATGTAGCCGTCCACCTGATCCATAGTAAACACATAAGCACCATTTTTGAAGGTCACCGGCTTTTCGTCGGTCAGACCGGCCTCTGTTACTGTGCCGGTGTACTGCTGGAGCATAATGGTTGCACCCTCGGGCGCATAGGAGTAGGAAATGCCCTGCTTATCCATCAGCGCCAGGACAGTATCGGTAAAGCTCTCACCGGCGGGGAGCACATAAGCGGTGGGGGCAATACGGAAGCGGTTGATCACATCGGGAACATAAGCGGGATAGACAGTGTCGGTGAGGGTGCCGTTATACAGGTTTACCATCTTACCCTCAATGTTCAGCTCCTTGTGGTCAGAGGTGGTGGCATCCAGGATCACAATGTCATCTTCCCGATAGGTCTTGCCGTTTTCAATGTACTGCCGGCGGTTTTCCTGCACGGTCTCTTTCACGGCTGCGCTATTCTCATCCAGATAGGCATACAGACCCGTCAAGGCAGAAATATGGGTGGCTACACGACGCTCGTATTGGAGAAGACCCTGGTAAATACCGCTGGTCTCCATCAGAATGTGCAGAGAGCTGCGGAAGGCGGTGTTGGAAGAGCCGGTATTGGCACCCATACCGCCCACAGAATCGGTGTACCAGCTGTAGTACAGACCATCCTCGGTGATCTGATCAAAGGCCGCATAGGCAAGATCCAAAGCCGTCTGCTTATACGCCTCGCTGTGGTTAGGCATCCAGTGGGTACACAGCATCAGGTCCTTGCGCTTATGGGAGGTGCTGGTGAGGGATTCCTGATACTCGTGGCTGTCGAATACCACCTCAGGCTCAAACAGATTGTAGGCAACCATACGCAGCTGCGTCTCCTGGGTCCTCAGCCGCAGGAAGTCACGGTTGGGATCCACATTGGAGCCGTTTACATACACCGCACGCTGGCTCTTGTAGGCACCGTAGGGGCTGAGCCGGGGGATCACATAGATATTCATCGTATCCAACAGGCCCTCGCCGTATTCGCCGTCCAGCCGCAGGAGCATACCCAGTGCGGCTTCACCGGCGGCAGGCTCGTTGCCGTGGATCTGTGCCTGGTGGTGGACGGTGAGCTTGTTATTCTTCTCGCTGTCCGCACGGATCAGGGCAGCGGCTTCTTCCAGGGTGTCCGCTTCGGACAGATCCACTGTGGTAAAGATCACCAGCGGGATATCAAAGGTCTTCCCGGCAGACTGCCCCAGGGTGTACACATACATATTGTCATTGTCGTCATCCAGCCCGGCAATGAAGCTCTCCATTTCCGTCTGAGTGGTCTGCATATGCTCGTTGCGCCCCTCCTGGAAGGCAGGTGTGGTGAACACTTCCGCATACTGAGGCCACAGGGAGGCGTCGGAGGGGTACACATTGTCCATGACCTCGTCGGTTCTGTGGCGGATCTCGGTGGAGGGGTCCCAGCCGTTGGTGGAGCGCTCGTTGGGGGTCACATCCATCACGGTCTTGGTGGCCGCCTCTTCTTCGGTGAAGTAAAGGTTATAGTGATTATTATATCGGGCATAGCCGCTTTCCGGCTTTGCGATCATATAGTACCGGTTCAGCGCCTTGATCTCGTAGTAGTAGGTGCTGCCGCCGTCTTCTGTATTTTCCACATATACGGGGGTCAGCAGCGTGTCGTCGGTGGTGTTGTAGTTCTGGAACAGCTTGACGGAGATGCCGCTGACGGTGGTTTTCAGCACCAGACCTTTAAAATTCTCGGTGTCAAAGGCGGCGCTATA
>JAZNZZ010000264.1:0-3463 GCA_045595205.1 Faecousia sp. | reverse complement strand
GGTGTACTTTATTGTAACTGTCACATGATCCAGAACAATGTTGAAAGCGCCGTCACCGTGGAAGTCGATAATGTCCACAAGGGGTGTTTCGCATTGATTCCACTGCTTCAAATGGCCCTTTTCACCCAGACTGCAGGGATAAGCCGAATCGGGAACAAGGCACAGATCCGGCATTTTCTCATTTTCCACAAATGAGATCATATCGCCCATACCGCTTTCCTCATTGGAGCCCACAAACACCTGCAGCCGGCTATTGAGTGGCAGTCCGCATTCTTTGATGATCTGGGATGCAAACAGACTTGCCATAACACCGGCCTTATTGTCAGCACAGCCCCGTCCAAATACGACGCCGTCACGGATCACAGGCGCAAACGGCTCTGCATAGAGCCAGCCATCCCCGGCAGGAACCACATCACTGTGACCGAAAACACCGATGGTTCGGTCTCCTGCTCCGTAAGAGATCAGGCTATAGCCTCGCTCTGCCTCCAACCGGGTAGAAAATCCCATCTGCTGTGCGTACTGCGTAGCCTTTTTTAACGCCTTGGCGCAAGGCATGCCATAGGGTGCACCCGGTTCCGGTTCACCCTTAACAGACGGTATGCGGACCAGTTCCAGCCACATATCTATCATACGATCCCGATTTTCCTGAATCCAGTTTTGAATTTTTAAATCATATTCCTGATTGATCATAGGACCACTCCTTATATACTATCCTTTCATTATCCGAAAAAGGACTGTTACAAACATCCGTTTTGCAACAGTCCTTATCGCTTGCTAGTCAATTGCCTTATATATTTTGTAATGATGGACGATGTTCATATCCTGGGGGATGTTTTCCTTATGGGTAGCATAGCGCATTTGACCGTCCTTCGGGGCAACAAAGGGCTCTACATCGTGACAGCCGTGGTCCATAGCAAAGCCCACAAGAGTATTGTGATGCTGCCAATGGGTTTTGACCATTTGGCTGAGCATAGCAAAGGTAAGGGCGTTGTAGCGCAGCTCGGCAAGGGTCTCCGGTGTCTCGCAGCCGCTGCGGTGCATCCGGTAATCAAAATTACCGTTGTAGACCACAACGAAATCATACTGATCCTCCAATATCACCTTTGCCGCTGCGGCATTGATATTGGCAACACCGGAAACCGCGATGTAGTCCATATCCCGCTCCTGATAGATATGAGACATACTGCACACAGGGTCGGCAATGATGATGGGTCTTTTCCCCGCACGGATCAGGGCATCGAACAGAGTCTCGATTCGGATCACACTCTTTTCGTATGCCTGAATGCCGTGGACCTCAGGCTGAGCACCTGTATACATCGTACCAAAGCACACCGGGGTCACCGGAGGGATCACACTGCGAAGGGGCAGCGCAAGCTCCGTATTATCCGTAACCTCCTTTAAAAAATGGGGATATTTTTCCGCCACCCACTGACCGATGGCATCGGGATTGTACATCAGCACCCGATCGACCTTTTTGCCAGCCAGTGTATTGTCAATGTATTCCGTAAGCGGTGCCGCAGGAGTTGCCGCACACTTCGGAGGTTCAATGCCCATAGCATACGCCAAAGAAGCGCACACCGTATCCAAAGAAATCTGATTCATTTGATCACGCCTTTACTGTGAGGTTTCCCAGGTCATATCTGTGCCGTCTGTTACGACATGGATATAGCCGTTCTTTTTGTCTGACAGGATCTCACTGCCACATACCTCGTACACACTTTTAATGCTGCCTGTTATATTTGTATAGCCGGAGCCGATTGCAAGTTCAGGCATAACAGCTGCAGCAAATTCCATAGAGTTGGAGGTATTTCCGCCGTGGTGGGGCATTTTTAAAAGCTCAGCACGAAGGAGCTCCGGTTCATCCTTGTATATTGCCAGCAGTGCTTCCTCACCGGACACATAAATATCACCGGGGAATATGGAAGCATGGTCTCCATATTCATAACGAAGAACCAGAGAACCGTTGTTGACCTCCTCGGTGCCGACGATCTGCTGATTCACAAGGGCTTTATCCGGCCAGAGGATCCGCATGGTCACATCACCGAATGCAAGCACCTCACCCTGCTGCAGGATCTGCACAGGAATGTCTTTTTCTTCGCACAGCTTATCTACAAGATAGGGATCTTCAATTCTGTCATTATACAGATTGAGCTTTCCGTTATAGACACCGCTGATGTAAACCTGACCGATGGGCAAACTGTCAAAAAGGCCGCCCTCCGTGACCGCTCCATTGATATGGTCGCTGTGGGAATGGGTCAGAAGCAGATAGTCCAGCTTTTCGATTCCCATTCGTTTCAGATTCTCCAGCAGTACCGGGGCATAGCCCACCTGTCCACTGTCCATCAGCATTGTCTCACCGTTAGGGAATACGATCAATGTGGCATCCCCCCATTTGGTGGAGGAGGTATTGACCTGCATTCCGCCGCTGGCCATAAAGTAATAATGCAGCTTGCCGTCAGCCTTTTCGGAAACATCATATTCCCAGGGGCAGTACATAGGTTCGACCTGCGCTGTGGCGGTTTCCGTGGGCTGTATTGCGGGAGCAGGCGCACTTGTGCAGCCCACCATCAATGCCAGCAGCAGGCACAGTACAATTATAATGGATACCCGCTTTTTATGCAATTTCATTTTCCTTGTTCATCTCCTGTAGCTTTGTACAAAGGGTCAGCGCAATGGTTTCTCCTGTTCCGGGTAAAAAGCGGCAGATGTCTGCTTCATACTCTCCGTGGGAGAAAGCATCAGCAGAGGGCATATAACCGTGGCAATTCAGGCTGTAACCACAGGAGAAGGTCATTGGGAAGGGGGAGGCATCCCGCAGCTGCCTGCCGTTGGTGTCAAACATCTCTACCGAAGCAAAGGCGATGGCAAAATCACCAATGCTAATAGCTGCCAGCTCCATAGGCATTTTTTCCGGCATACCGGCGCGGCGCAGGATCGCCTTTCGCACAAAGCGGCCGTGGACAGGCGTGCCGCGCATCATTTCCTTTTGCTTTTCCGGGTCCGGTTCATCGGTGATCGCCTGTGCAAGAGGCGCAAGGTGATCGGTAGTATGGTTCACATCGCAATCCAAAACACCCATCCAGCTTTGCAGCTTACCTGCCTGTATGCTCTGCGCCTGGGATAAAGCTTCCCGGACTGCGGGAGCAAGGGATTCGCCTACCTGCCGATAACCTTCCGGTGCTAAGTGCTTTTCCGACTCGATGCGGGTGGCATAGTTGAGATTGCCGCAAGCGCCCTGCAGATACAGCACATGGCAGCTGCCGTCCTTTTCCAGTGTATCCCGCAAAGGTCCTACAAAGTCCGCATTGATGGCATCCTTGTATTTTCCCAGCGCACCGGCTGCGTGGACCTGATAATTTACAAGGATCACATCCTTGCCGCCCTCCCGGCAGATCCGCACTGCGCGCAGCTCCGGATCTGCCTGAGATTCATGGGCGACAATGGGAGCCTGGGAGGGGTTGGC
>JAZNZZ010000263.1:0-21162 GCA_045595205.1 Faecousia sp. | reverse complement strand
ATGGCTACGATCCGACTTTCCAACACCACCGTTTCCATTAAGGACAGCACCATCCGCAACGGCTGGACGGCTACCTCCGGCGGCAACATCTTCCTCGGCACCACCACCGCCGTCATCGAAAATACCAAGATCGAGGCCGGTGTTGCCAAAACCCGTGGCAACAACCTCTATGCCTCCTCCGCCTGTAACAGCCTGACCATCCGGGATTGCGAGCTGCCCGGTGACATCGGCTTCATCGGCAAGGCGCTGACCCTGGAGGGCAAGGTAAAGATCGGTCTTCTGAACAACGGCCTGCGGCTCTACTACGGCACTGCCGTAGCAGCAGCTATGGATGCCTCGGGTCTTACCGAGGGCTCTGAGGTCTATGTGGGCGCAAAGGGTACTTTTGCGCAGCCCGGCGCAAATATGGACTACTTCAAGGGCGCGATCCGCACCGTCCTTTCCGAAACCGAGGAGGGTCTTGTGGGTACGCAGGCCGCAGCCGGCGAGCTGGGCGGCTACTGCCCCCACTGTAATGAGCGTGTGGTTTGGAATTTCTTCAGCACCACCGATTCTCTGATCCAGAACTGTCTGGAGGACTCTGCCACCGATACCGATCCTGCCTGCACCGGCAGACACATTGCGTCCGGGCACTACTATCTGGGTGCATCCATCTCCTCTATGACACAGCAATATATCGGTGCTTATCTCTCCGGTCAGGGGACTATGGCCTGCGAGGATGTGGTTCTGGATCTGGCAGGCTACAGTATGACCTCCACAGGCCGCGCCTTCTATCTGCGCCCCAAGGATGCTGACGGAAATGTAAACAAGCTGACCCTGCTGGACAGCTACGGCGGCAGTAAGATCACCGGTCGGGGTGCCAACAATCAGGGCGGCGGTGTCCTGTATAACGAGGGCAGCGAGCTGACCATCTACGGCGGTATGTATGTGTATAATCCCGTGTCCGGCAGAAACATTGCCGGCGGCGGTGTTCTGATCAACAGCGGCACACTGAATATCCACGGTGGCTGTCTGGATGGCAGTGCCTTTACTTACACAGATGCTTCCACCACCGATAAGACCTATACCTACCGCGGCGGTGCGATCTCCAGTCTGAACGGTGTGAAGAATGTGACCATCACCGCAGGCCGTCTGGTAGGCGGCACTGCACAGATCGGCGGCTGTGCCTTCTTCGGCTATAACAATGTGGTGAGTATCACCGGCGGTCAGTTCTGTGGCGGTGTGTCCGATAAGGACAGCGGCGGTGGCGGCGGCTGTATCCGTGTCTACGGTGACAGCTCCCATAAAAATGCTGTTTTCAATATATCCGGCGCCTCCATCCGGGACGGCGAAGTGACTGCTGCCTCTGCCGGCGGCGGCAACATGAGCATTGCCTACGGCACATTCAAATTCGATAACTGTTACATTGAAGGCGGTAAGGTTGCAGCCTACGGCGGCAACATGACCTTAGGCACCTCCGGCAACATCACCTTCACCGACTGCATTATCGCAGACGGTTACTCCGCTGACCGTGCCGGCAACATCCATGTGTCCGCTACCTCTGTCGTTAACAAGTGGGAAAGCTGCTTGATCATGGGCGGTACAGCCAAGACTTACGGCGGCAATCTGAATGTGGGCAACGGCAAAAATACTATCCTGGGCGGCCAGATCCTCTTCGGCACTGCACAGGGCAGCTACGGCGGCAATATTGCCACCGCTGCCGGTAATTACAGCGCCACCTCCGATAACTTCCTCACCATTGACGCAGACAGCAAGGGTAACACGCCCCTGCTGGCCGGTGGCACTGCTAATACCTACGGTGGCAACCTGTACTCCGGTGGCGTTACCAACCTGCTGGCAGCTACCTTCCAAAACGGCACAGCAGGTACCGCCGGCAAGGATCTTTATGTTATCAAGGGCACTAATCAGAGCAAGCTCACTGTGGGTGCCGGTGTCACCGGAGAGATCTCCGCTATGTTTGTATCCTCTCTCTTTGGGACGGAGGTCTACGGTCAGTCCATCGACCGTACCTTCTGCGAGACCCTCAATGCCTCCATCGTTTTGGAGGGCAATTACAACAACGCCCTCCTGTGCGCCAAGGACGGAAAGCTTTTTGTAGGTGCTATTGCTGTGATCGGCAACGATGGCAGCTATCAGTGGTTTACGGATACGGCCTCTGCTGTGGCGGCTTGTGATGAAAACGAATATGTCAAGCTGTTCATTGCCCAGGATGTGGTGCTGACAAAGGACTGCGCCATCGACCTGTGCGGTCAGACAGTCAATGTGTCCGGTGCATATACCCTTTACGGTATGGACTCCTCCGGTGACGGCTTCACCGTTCCCACGGGCATGGCAGTTGTGGCAGCAGAAACCGCCGTGGCAACGGAAACTGCAGCAGGGGGCAAGCAGTATGTTACTTCCAATGACGGCAGCGGGTATCTCTTCCACAGACTGGAAAACCGCGTTGCGAATGTGAGCCTCCGTCCCTCTGCTGACGGTATGTACTTTACCGGTTCTTTCGGCTGCGATGAGACCCTTGTGGGGAATATCGCCTCCTACGGCGTGGCGGTCAGTGTTCTGGATATGCCCGGTAAGGACTTTATGACCGACGATGACACCCTGTACACCAGCTTTGATGCTTCCACGCTCAGCGGTGGCGCACAGAAGACAGGTGTTATGATCTCCGGTATTATGAAGAATGACCGCACCGCAGAAAACAACAGCGTCTACGGTAAGACCCCTGTTTTTGCAGCGGCTTATCTCATTATGAAGGATGGCACTGTGATCCTCAGTGATTCTGAGGGGCGGGAGGACGATGTTGCCTACAGCCTTTACGATGTAATGGCCGGTATTGACAGCAAGATCACCACTGATCCCATCGGCTACCGGAAATATACCAACACTATGCGTGATTTCTATCAGAAATGGGAGGAAATGGGTATGAAGGACTGGGTATTCAATAAGATCAATACCCCTGCCGATGACGGCGTGATCGATGTGCTGATGATCGGCTCCTCCTTCTGCTACTACTATGTGGAGGAAATGGTGGGGCTGGCACAGGCTGCGGGTATTAAAATGCGTGTGTGCAATGTGTACTACTCCGGCTGTCCTCTGGTGAATCACTACAACTGGTGGGTAGACGGCGTTGCCAACTATCAGTTCTTTGATACCACTGTGGAAAAGGGAAGAGTGCAGACCAACAATGTGAGTCTGGAGTGGTGTCTTGCCCAGGGTGAATGGGATGTGATCTCCCTGCAGGAGTCCACCTCCAAGACCCGTAATGACCCTGATCATCTGGAGACTACCCGTTTGTACTACACCACGCTCCTTAACTATTTGGGTGAGCAGTTCCCGGCAGCACGGCTTATGTGGCATCAGCCCTGGTCCTACCAGATCGGCTATGACCGCAGCGGCTATCAGATGACCTCCTTCGAGCAGCAGCAGCGGGATATGGAGCTGGTGCGTGATTACTGCGTAGCCATCTGTGAGGAGTTTGGCATCCAGAGAGTCAACACCGGTGAGGCCTGGCAGATCGTCCGTGGTGAGTACGGCTACGATGAGCTTTGTGCAAGACTCGGCAAGGGTGATAATCACGAGGGCGACTACTACCACGACGGCGATATCGGCGGCGGTCAGTACCTGAACGCCTGTGTGTGGTTTGAGATCATCACCGGCGTCAGTCCCGTCGGCAACACCTACGCACCTACCTACACCTACAGCGGCACCACCTATGAGCTGGACAGCGACATTACCTTCCTGGAGCTCCAGGAGGCAGCCCACAAGGCAGTTCTTCAGCTTCGGGCAGATGAAGCTGCAAGTTAAGATACTTCCTAACAACAGCCGCCCACCCGGGCGGCTGTTGCTTACAATAATTATGGTTGCGAAAGGGAAGAAAAAGCGGTAAAATAATAAGCAATCAGGAACGAAAGAGGTGCACATTATGACAAAGCGGATCCTGGCGGTGCTGCTGAGTATTGCGCTGCTGCTTGGATGTATTCCTCTTGATGCAGGAGCAGAGTCGGCTCAGCCGACTGTGCTGACAGAGGAGGACTACGCTTCAGCGGATGCGGTTTTTGATGCCATCGCTTCTATGGAAGCGGTGCGTAGTACAAGAAGCGCTGACCAAAGCCAGATCACAGACGCGGCACAGGCACTGGTGGAGGCATCGGATAGCTATGTGGAAGGCTCACTGGAGCGCAACGGCGATGCCTTTACCTGGATGACCGCAGAGGGAATTCGCTGCACCTATAACCCCAGAATGCGGGAGATCTATAAGAATATGACTCCGTCGGAAGCATCGGAAACAGATGGGATATACAACGAACCGATGGCGGTCAGGAGTGGCTTTCCCCGGGGAAAGCAGGTTTATCTGGTAGGTCCTTATTATGGCTATGACAGTAATTTTACCGATCAGTATAAGAACGAGGCAAAGCGCATAGCCACTGCCATAGGCGATACCGACGGCTATACCCTGTATTCCGGCAAGGCTGCCACAGTGGAT
The DNA here is from genome assembly GCA_045595205.1 of Faecousia sp. Lineage (GTDB taxonomy): Bacteria > Bacillota > Clostridia > Oscillospirales > Oscillospiraceae > Faecousia. Next base: position 16,682 of record JAZNZZ010000263.1, on the reverse strand, counting down.
AAGGTGGCAGAGGCTGTCAGCACGGGTGCAGTTGTGATCTTCGATTCCCACGGGGCGACTGACTATGAAAGCGGCTATGATTATGTGACCGGTGCCACCAGTTCCTACCTGTGTCTTACCAGCACCACGGGTCTGACCGGTGAAGACTACGACGACGGCGCCCTCTATTACAGCAACGGCATCTGCATCAACGGTGCCACCATTGCCAACCATATGACAACCGACAGTCCCGGCGGCATTTTGTGGATGGCTATTTGCTTTGGTATGGCCACCAATACCATATGCGACCCCCTCCGCGAAAAGGGGGTGGAGGTGCTCTGCGGTTATTCCCAGTCTGTTACCTTTGCCGGCGACTACCTGTTTGAGGATGCCTTCTGGGATAAAATGACAGAGGGTCAGACCGTTGCCCAGGCCTGCTCCTATATGAAATCCACTTTGGGCAACTGGGACTGGAGCACCAAAATTGCTAATTACTTCGGCTATTCTGACGGCTACAGCTCCATTTCTGCCGCCCGTAGTGATTACGCGGCGTTTCCGGTGGTGGTCTCCGATGAGGACACCCACCCGGGTCAGCGAAAGGGTTGTACATTCTACGGTGCCGATTCCCTGCAAACCGTAAGATCCACATATACCCTGTTCGGTACATATACCGCACAAACCGCAGAAGGTTACTGGACTACATTGCAGGAAGCCATTGACAATGCAAACGGCAGTGTCGTAACCCTTCTGCAGGACACGGAGGAAGCGGTTACGGCGGATACCCTTTATCTGGACCTCAACGGTTTTCAGGTAAATAAAATCACCGTTTCCAAAGCGCTTTATGGCTTTGACAGCACGGCAACCACTGAAAAACAAGGGAGCGGTGGGATCATAGATGTGCAAGGTGCTGTTGTGCCGGAGCACTCCGTAAACGGCAGCCGTTATATCGCATTGGAAGAAAACGGTGCTTACACCTTCCATAAGCTGGAAATGTCCCTGAATACTGCAACGCTCCGTACCGGGGAAGCAGGTCTTTATTACCGGGGCAGCATTGCCTGTGACGATGTGCTTCGCGGGAAAATCACCTTGCACGGAATTGCATTGAGCACTGTGGATATGCCCGGTATCGATTTCCGGGAGGCGCACAATTTGTACACCGAAAATGCCGGTGCACCGGAGGGGGACTTTTCCTCGGTTATGATCTCCGGCATTTTCAAGGAAAATGCTGAGGATAATGACAGCCGCGGCAAAATGGCTGTTTATGCCAATGTATATCTGGAATTGACAGACGGGACGGTGCTGCTCAGCGACAACACCAGCGCCGATACAAAAGAAGTCTCCGGCTTTGACGGTGTGGCAGTCAGCCTTTACGATATGATGACTGCACTGGATCAGGCTTCATCTACCCTGTCTGACAGCCAGCTGACAAGACTGCAGCAGTTCTGCAGTGACTGGAAAGATGCAATGCTGAACTGGAAGCTGAGCAACCTTAATGGAGCGTAAGTGATGAAACGGATTTTGTGTATGCTTGTAGGGGTTACACTGCTGCTGTCTGCCTGCGGCATCCCGCAACCGCCGGAGACCGCAGCCACAGAAACCGCCGCCGCAACAACAGTTCCTGAGACCACAGAAGTGACCACTGTGCCGACAACAAAAGCAACAGAGCCTCCTGCACAGTGGCCTGCCGTAGAGGATGTGATCGCCTATTTCAATGAGGTCTGTCTGGATGCGGAATTTACAGACGGCGGTGATGCTTCCCTTGTGCAGAAGTGGACGATCCCCATCTCCTATCGGATCTATGGAGAATACTCCCCGGAGGATCTGGAGGTGATAAAGGGCTTTGAAGATTGGCTGAATACCCTGGAGGGTTTTCCCGGGATGGGGGAAGCACTGGAGGGAACAGAGGAGAATCTCTCTGTCTATTTCTGTGAGGGGGCAGAGTTTGAGGATCATCTTGGAGAGCAATATGTAGGATTGGACGGGGGCATTACCTTCTGGTACGATGGGGATAATCAAATCTACGATGCCATCATCTGCTACAGAAAGGATATGGACCGTCAGACGCGGAATCCCGTGATCCTTGAGGAGATCTACAACGGACTTGGTCCGGTTCAGGACACGGAGCTGCGCCCGGACAGCCTGATCTATGCCGGCTTTTCCATGCCTCAGGCGCTGACGGATATTGACCGGCTGCTTCTGAGACTTCTGTATCATCCTGATATTACCTGCGGTATGGATGAGGCCCAATGTGAAGCCCAGATCCGCCGGCTGTACCCCAATGTTATCGGACTGGATTAAAAAATGTCATCCTGAGAAGCCTTGCGCTGAAGGAGCTCCACCGTATAAAGGAGCTCCTTGTCACGCTGCTTCTCAGGATGACTTTTTATTTTTCTTTGTAACGGCTGGGGGTGACACCGTAACGCTTGGTAAAGGCGGTGCGGAAGTATTTTACATCGGAAAAGCCGGATTGCTTTGCCACCTGCTCTACAGAGTAATAGCCGGAGCGCAAAAGACGGGCGGCATATTCAAACCGCCGGGTCAAAATATCCTGCAGGGGAGAGGTGCCGAAATGCCCGCGGTAGATCCGGCGAAAATATACCTCGCTGACAAAGCAGATCTTTGCCGCCTGTGCCACAGTGAGCTTTGGGTCACGGAAATTCCGCTGCAGCAGCTCTACTCCCGGGGCGATCACCGGAGGTATTTGTGAACCCGGTGTTTCCAGTGCAGAAAAAAGCTCATATAAAAGGGCCATACACTGGTTGTAGCTGCCCTGCTCCCAAAGGGTAAAAAGCTTTTGAAAAAGAGGTGAAAGGTGGGCAGTGTCTTCGTAAAGCTGAAAATCCTCCGGTACTTTTCCGAAGGGCTGCAGGTGAAGGATCACCAGCTCCTCCGGCGTATCCCGGAAGCTTCGAAAACCAACCCCTGCCGGGAGAAACAGGGTGCTTCCGCTGCCTGCCTCCAGACTGCCGCTATGGTATGTAAAGGTGCTGTTTCCTGAGATCCGGTGTCCGATTCCTACAAAATCACGGGGGGAATTATAAACATCACCGGGTCTTCTGTGGATGTGGTACACGCCCAGAAGCTTGTAGGCGCAGTCGGCACTTGTGTAAGACATGGTATCACCTCCATATCATTATAGGCGTTTTAGTTTCGAAATTCAACCCTTTCCTGTCAGTTTTCTTGTTTACATCCTGTGTGCGGTGTATTATGATGGAGAAAACAGAAAAGGATGTGGGATTATGATCGATCTGGAAGCATCAAAGCTTCGGAAAATCAAGCGCGCCAATACAGACTGGTGGATCAACGAACACGCTGTGGTGGCGGAAAACGGTAAGACCTATATTGGCTATGTGACGGATACCGGTGAGATCCATATTAAGGAGCTGGATGCCAAATGTGAGCGCGCCGTCAGCCGGGATGTATGCCTGCGGCGTCTGAACAACGATTATGCCGATGAGCACAATGCCCCCGGTCTGTGCGTAATGCAGAGCGGTCATATTGTAGTGGCATACACCGGTCACGGCAGAAAGCAGCACGCGCTTTACTATCGCATTACCGGGAAGCCCTATGACATTATGAGCTTCGGACCGGAGCAGGTATTGGAGTATGACGGCGGCACTACCTATGCCCAGATCTATGAAAATACGGTACAAAATGAGCTGTGGCTGTTCTGCCGTGTGGCAAAGGTGAACTGGCAGTTCCGCTATTCCAAGGACGGCGGCAAAAGCTGGAGCAAACCCAAAACCTTCCTTCATTCCGAGGACGGCGGCCTGTTCTATTTTAATATCCGCAAGCAGCACCTGCAAAAGGATGGGGGCAGGGAGGAGCAGTTCTTCTTTGCTGTGTACGGTCACCCCCGCATTTCCAAGGACCACACCATCCGCAGCGGCATTTTTGCCTCCGACGGGCAGGTGCTGAAGACTGACGGCACACCCACGGATATGAATCTTTATAACGATGATGAGAAGCTGCTCATCCTTTCGGAAATGGACACGGTTTACGCATCCCCGGAGGGGACGACGGTACGGCTTTTGGATGTGGCACCTACACTGCCTCTGCGGGTAGCCTACGCACCCTTTGAGATCGATGACGATTTTTCCCCCGATCCTGCCAAGCCGGTCTATTACGCAGCAACCTTTGCGGACGGCAAATGGGAAGCCTCTGCACCCATCTGCCCCGCCGGTGAATTTTTGGCAAAGGGTGTCATTGACGGCTCTCAGACTTACCTGGGCGGTATGGCCTATTATTACGGTGTGGGGGAGGCGGGCCTTCGCCGCTACAGCGAAGATCCCAACCACGATCCCGAAACCTGCACCAACCGGATCTACATTGCCCGCTTTGACGGCAAAGACCGGGTGCTGGAGAGCTACCTGTCCACGGACCGGGGCAAAAGCTACCGCTTGGAGCAGGTGATCCGCCGGATCTCCGGAGAGAAGAATATTAAGCTCTGGCGACCCATCGTGCCGCTGTATGCTCAGGACAATATGCCGGTTTATTGGCACGAGGGTCATTATACCGCCCACAGCGGCGGCTGGCACTGCGATGTAAAAATGTATGTGGAGTATGATGACTGATATGAAAAGCGTAAAAGTAGTGATCGCCGGCATTGGCGGCTATGGCAATACCGTTCTGAAAAATATGCTTCCCAATCTGGATGTCTGGGGCATTGAGCTGGTGGGCGCAGTGGATCCCGGCTGGCAGGCTGCTCCTCTGTGGCAGGAGCTGGAAAAGCTGGGAGTTCCCCATTTCGATTCACTGGAAAGCTTTTATGCTGAAAACCGGGCAGACCTTGCTATCCTCTGTACCCCCATCCAATTCCACGAAGGTCACGCCACTACCGCGATGCGTAACGGCAGTGATGTGCTGTGCGAAAAGCCTGTTGCCGCAACGGTGCCTCAGGCGCAGCGGATGGCGCAGGTGGCTGCGGAAACAGGAAGAAAGCTCCATATCGGCTTCCAGCTTTCCTATATTCCTTCTGTATGGGCGCTGAAAAAGGACATTATGGCGGGCGCATTGGGCAGCCCCAAGCACCTGAAGGCCCTTGTGTGCTGGCCCAGGGACAGTGCCTATTATGCCCGTCCCTGGTGTGCAAAAATCAAGAAAAACGGCTGCTATGTGCTGGACAGCATTGCTATGAATGCCTGTGCCCATTATCTGCACATTCTTTATTTCCTTCTGGGAAGCACTATGGAAACTGCCGCAATGCCGGAACAGGTGGAGGGGATCCTGTGCCGTGCCAATGACATTGAGACCTTTGACACTGCAATGCTGCGAGTGGAGGCTTCCGGGGCGACTCTGGACTTTTTGGCGACCCACACCTGCCACAGAAGGATCGACCCTGCAATCGTGCTGGAGTTTGAAAATGCCACGGTGGAGATCGTGGAAACCGGCGGGAATAACGGCATCCGTGCCACCTTCCGGGACGGCTCAGTCAAGGATTACGGCGCTGTCCGCGCAAATTATTTTAATAAGATCCCCTATTGCTGTGATGCGGTCCGGGGAATCCATAAGCCTGTTTGCACCGTGGAGACAGCGCTGCCCCACCTGAAGACTGTGGATGCAGTGACGGAGCTTATCCCGGTACAGAATTTGAACGGGATCAAAAACGAAAAGGAAGTCACGGTGGTGGACGGTTTGGCGGATATACTGGAGCAGGCCTTCCGGGAGAGCAAAATGCCCTGGGAGCTGACTGACCGCTTCGGTGCACCCACGAAGCTTACACTTACGGATTATGTATGGAGGGATAAGCTGTGAAAATTGCCATCGTAGGCAGCTCCGGGCACTACCGCTATGTGCTGGAGGAGCTGAAAAACCATACCCTTTTGGGCATTGCCCCCGGCATCATCGGGGAGGATATGACAAAGCTGAAAAATGCCCTTGCCAAAAGAGAGCTGGAAGCACCTTTTTTTGACGATTGGAAAAAGCTGGTAAAGGATGCAGATGTGGCAGTGGTAAACACCCGCCCGGACAAAAACGCCATTGTCAGTACCTACTGTCTGGAGCGTGGCATCTCTGTGTTCTCCGAAAAGCCTCTGGCGGTGACGATGGAGCAGCTGCAGGCGCTGGGCAAGGCCACGGAAAAGAGTAAGGGCAGGATCAGTGCTATGCTGGGCATCCGGTGCAGCGGGTGGTATCGCACCGTAAAAAAAGCGGTGGAAAATATCGGACAGCTCCGGCTGATCAATGCCCAGAAATCCTATAAGCTGGGTGTACGCCCGGACTTTTATAAAAATAAAAACACCTTCGGGGGCATCATCCCCTGGGTGTCCATCCACGCACTGGACTGGATTCTGGACCTTACCGGGGCAAAGGTGACCGCCATCAGCGCAGACACAAGCAATGGCTGCAATTGCGGTAACGGTGACCTGGAGATGACGGCACTGTGCCAGCTGCAGCTGGAGGGCGGGATCCTCGCCTCTGTCAGTGCAGATTTCTTCCGCCCGGAGGGTGCGCCCACCCACGATGATGACCGGATCCGCGTGGTAGGCACCGGGGGCATTGTGGAATATATGAACGGAAAGGTGACCCTTACAGACAAAAACGGTGTCACTGAGCTGCCCCTTGAGGAAGGCGAGGATGTGTTCCGCCTGTTTTTAGAGGATGACGGCATCAGCGAACAGGACAGCTTTTATGTGACAGAGCTTGCACTGAATCTGAACGAAGCAGCAGAATAAATTCCAATTTAGCGGGCTGTCCCATTAAGATGTCGTAGGGGCGAACTGTGTTCGCCCGTCGTTGTGTACCAATGTGTTTTAGAGCGGGCGAACACAGTTCGCCCCTACGGTGTTGATCAATAGACAGCACGATAAATACGAATTTGAAGCTTAAACAAGGATGTGTGATTTATGAATTGTAGGGTTTATACAAATACAGAAGATTTTATTCGCCAAAGGGATGCGTTGGGGATCTCTATGCCTTTTTCTGACAGCACAGAAATTTTGGGAGAATCCCTCGAAATCAAGGGTAAGATCGTCCCCAATCGGTTGGCGTGTCAGGCAATGGAGGGCTGCGACGGCACTGCTGACGGCTGCCCCGATGAGCTGACGGTGCGCCGGTATGACCGCTTTGCAAAGGGCGGCGCAGGTCTTATCTGGTTTGAGGCAACGGCGGTGCTGGAGGAGGGCAGAGCCAATCCCCGGCAGCTGTGGATCAACGAAAAGAATGTGGATGATTTTGCCCGTCAGGTGGACAGGATCCGGGAGACTGCCATCCGGGAAAACGGCTATGCACCCCTGATCATTATGCAGGCCACCCATTCCGGCAGGTACAGCAAGCCTCAGGGTGTCCCCGCGCCCCTGATCGCCTATAACAATCCCATTTTTGAAAAGGATGCTCCCATCGATCCCTCCCGCATCGTTACAGATGACTATTTGGACCGTGTAGGGGAGGCACTGGTGCAGGGTGCTGCCTTGGCAGAGAAAGCAGGCTTTGACGGTGTGGACATTAAGTGCTGCCACCGTTACCTGAACAGCGAATTGCTCTCCGCCTTCAACCGGGCGGGGCGCTACGGCGGCAGCTTTGAAAACCGTACCCGGCTGCTCCGGGAGAGCGTACAGGGGGCAATGGAGCTTTGCGGAAAGGACTTCATCGTGTCCTCCCGGCTGAATGTGTATGACGGCTTCCCCTATCCCTACGGCTTTGGCGTGTCGCCGGACGGCGGCACGGATTTTGATCCCACCGAGCCTGTGGCACTGTTAAAGACCCTTTCCGGCTACGGCGTGGAGCTTTTGAATATCACTATGGGCAACCCCTACTTTAACCCCCATGTGAACCGACCCTTCGTGCTGGGTGGCTACGAAGCACCGGAGCATCCCCTGTGTGGTGTTGCCCGGATGCTGAACGGCATTGCCACCCTGAAAAAGGAAGTGCCCCGGCTGAAGCTGATCAGCTCTGCAATGACCTATCTGGGTGCAGCTGCACCCCAGGTGGCGGCAGGCTATATTGAAAAGGGCGGCTTTGACATTGCAGGCTTCGGAAGGACAGTTTTTGCCTACCCGGATTTTGCAAAGGACATTTTGAAAACCGGGGGAATGGACCCCAAAAAGCTTTGCATCTGCTGCTCCAAGTGCACGGAGATTATGCGTAAGCCCGGTGGAACGCCCGGCTGCGTGATCCGGGATGCAGAGGTGTACAAGCCACTTCACGACAAGCTGGTAAGAGGTGTGTAATATGAAAACTGCTATCGTAACAGGTGCTGCCTCCGGCATTGGTCTTGCCATTGCCCAAAAATTTGCCAAAGAGGGCTACCGGGTATTCGGTATGAGCCGCCGGGAAAAGGGTCCTGCCTTTGAAAACTTTACTTATATATCCGGGGATGTATCCAATGCAGCAGACAGAGAGAAGCTGGTAAAAGCTGCCGGTCACATCGATGTGCTGGTGAATTCTGCCGGTGTTGCCCCCAAGGTGCGTGGGGATCTTTTGGATATGACCGAGGAAAGCTATGACTACTGTATGAACATCAACACCCGGGGTACGATGTTTTTGACTCAGCGGGTAGCCAAAGAGATGATCAAGAACGCGCAGGAACAGGGTATCCGTGGATATATCTGCAATGTGTCCTCTATTTCTGCCTATACAAGCTCCGTCAACCGGGGAGAATACTGCATCTCCAAGGCGGGACTTTCTATGGTCACCACGCTGTTTGCTGACCGTCTGGCGGAGTACGGCATTCCCGTCAATGAGGTGCGCCCCGGTATTATTGCCACGGATATGACCTCCAAGGTGCAGGAAAAGTACGATACCCTTATTGATGGCGGTCTTCTCCCCGTCAGGCGCTGGGGTCAGCCGGAGGACATTGCCGCCGCTGTGTGGGCACTGTGCAACGGAAGCCTGCCCTATGTCACCGGACAGGTGATCAACGCTGACGGCGGCTTCCATTTAAGACGGCTGTAAATTGAAATTTACAATGAAAGCATACAGCCGAAAAGGAGGGGTTATCAATGGAACAAATCCATCTTGATATAATGGAAAAAGCACTGTCAGCATATAACGGCGAGAGCATACGCGATTATATTGATGAGGTGAAGCGCGAGGGTCTGACCGAGCACGGGTTTCCCCGACTGGCATCCAATATTGGTATTTTGATCGCCTATGGGCGCAGAACGGACCTGCTTCCTGTGTTTGTGGAGATCATGGATCTGTGCTGTGAGCAGATGCCCCGGAAAAAGGCAGCAAACGATTTTTCGATCCGTGAGGTGTGTTGCTGCCTGATGCTGCTGGAAGAAAAGCAAACGGTAGAAAAGAAGCTGCTGCAAAAATGGAGAACGCAGCTTTCGGCCTTCGATCCGTGGAAACTTTACAATCAGGTTGACGATCATTCCGGACGCTTTGTGGGCAACTGGGCAATGTTTGCGGCGGTCAGTGAGTATATGCGCGGTGTTTACTGCGGCATCGATACCACTGCATTTGTGGACTGGCAGCTTCCGTCACAGCTTACAAACCTTGACAGTAACGGTATGTATCAGGATGATCCGCCCTTTTCCAACCATACAGTGTATGATCTGGCACCTCGTGTTCTTATGGCGTTCCTGCTGCGCGCAGGCTACAGGGGAAAGTATGCCGCCAGAATAGAGCGTGTGCTTGATGACACAGCAGATATCACCCTCAAAATGCAATCGGTGACCGGAGAGCTTGCCTTTGGCGGAAGAAGCAATCAGTTTCTCCATAACGATGCTATGCTCTGCTCCTATTGCGAAATGGAGGCGGCAAGATTTGCGGAAAAGGGGGAGCTTGTAAAGGCGGGACAATTCAGGGCAGCGGCACGGCTCGCGGCAGAAGCCACGCTGCGGTATTTAAACCTCGACCCCGTCAGTCACATTAAAAACCGTTACGATATTTCCACCAAGATCGGCTGTGAAGGTTACGGTTATTTCAATAAATATATGATCACCGTGGCATCGAATGCATATGCGGGCTTGCTTTTTGGAAATAAAAGCATTGCTCCGTCGGTCGCACCTGCGGAAACAGGCGGATATGTGTTCTCCACAAGTGACCGTTTTCACAAAACATTTTTAGCCGCAGGAGGCTATCAGCTGGAAATTGATACAAACGCGGACTTCCGCTATGATGCCAACGGCCTTGGCCGTATCCACAAAAAGGGCTGTCCCTCCCCACTCTGTCTGTCAGTTCCCTTTGCGAAGAAGCCAAACTATGTTTTGGAGGACAAGAATCCATCGTCAATGTCTGTTTGCTGTTATGCTGAAATGGACGGCAAAAAGCTGATCGGTGCGGAAAGGTATGCACAGTACCGCCCTGTAAAGAGCGAAAGCGACAGGGATAAAGCCGAAGCAGAGCTTGCGGTAAGGCTGTCGCCGGACATTACCGTAATACAAAAATACACCGTTTCTCAAAGCGGTGTGGATATTTCCCTGTCAGGCTGTGAACTGGTGGGCTTTATGGTGCCGGTTTTTGATTTCGACGGCAAGGATCATACAGAGATCTCCGTCACGGAGAACAGTATTTCTGCAGCATATCAAGGAGCTGTTTGCAGATACCGGTTTGACGGCAGGTGCAGCACTGATTTCAGATATTTTTATAACCGCAACGGCAGATACAGAGTGTATGAGATCGCGGCAAGAGAATTACACATTGAAATGGAGAGCGCAAATGGGTTATAAGCTTGGTTTGGTTTCCGTATCCTTCAGAGACTGTTCTCCTACTGAAATTCTCACGGCAATGAAGGCTGCCGGACTCGATTATATTGAATGGGGCAGCGATGTTCATGTACCGCCCGAAAAGACAGAGGAAATCGCTTTGCTGCAGAAAAGCTACGGGATCGAGTGCTGCTCCTACGGTACTTATTTTCGCTTGGGGGTCACCCCAATGGAAGAGCTTCCTGCCTACATCGCCGCCGCGAAGTGTTTGGGTACGGACATTTTACGCCTTTGGTGCGGCAACAAAAACAGTGAGGAATACACCGAAGAAGAAAAAGAGGAGCTGTTTTCGGCGTGCAGAGCTGCTGCAGACATTGCAGAGGAAAGCGGTGTGGTGCTTTGTATGGAGTGCCACAATAAAACCTACACGAACAGAAAGGAAGCTGCATTCGAGCTGATGCAGGCGGTTGGTTCTGAAAGCTTTCGTATGTATTGGCAGCCCAATCAACACAGGACCGAAGCGGAAAACCTGGAGTATGCCGGATTGCTCTCGCCCTACACTGTGAATATCCATGTTTTTAACTGGAAGGGAAAAGAAAAGTATCCTCTGGGGGATGCAAAGGCACTTTGGAAAAAGTATCTTGATTGTTTTGACACAGACAGAGCCTTGCTGCTTGAATTTATGCCGGACGGAAAACTGGAAACGCTGACAGCCGAAGCCGGGGCGTTAAGGGAGATCATAAAATGAAAGAAATCTATTTGTCTGAAAAAGCAGGAAGCGTAAGGCGTGTTTTTGGTACTGACGACACCGTTTACACCAAGGAGGATATTCTTAAAGCTCCTGAGGCGTTCCGTGATACGGAGTATATTTTTTCCACCTGGGGAATGCCTGTCTTCACCGGGGAGGAGATCAGGGAATATCTGCCCTCCCTGAAGGCGGTGTTTTACGGTGCGGGAACGGTGCAGCGCTTTGCCCGTCCCTTCCTGCGCTGCGGTGTTAAGGTCTTTTCCGCCTGGGCAGCCAATGCTGTACCGGTTGCTGAATACACCGCAGCGCAGATCGTTCTTGCAAACAAGGGTTTTTTCAAAGCAATGCGGTATACAGACAGAAGCGCGACAATAGCAGCAACTAAGGGCTACCCCGGTAACTTTGGTGCAAGGGTCGGTATTATCGGCGCGGGAATGATCGGCAAGCTGGTGATCCGGAAGCTAAAGGACTATGCGTTGGAGCTCGTCACCTTTGATCCCTTCCTGCCGGATGAGATTGCCCGGGAGCTTGGGGTAAAGAAGGTGACGCTGGAAGAGCTGTTTTCCACCTGTCAGGTGGTATCCAATCACCTTGCCAACAATGAGCAGACCAAGGGAATGCTGAACGGTGCGCTTTTTGAAAAAATGCTTCCCTGTGCAACCTTTTTAAACACGGGAAGAGGGGCACAGGTGGTTGAAGCCGATCTGATAAGAGTCTTAAAGGAGCGTCCCGATCTGACGGCGATCCTGGATGTGACCTATCCTGAGCCGCCGGAAACGGGCAGTGACCTGTATACCCTTGAAAACTGTATCCTGACACCCCATATCGCAGGCAGCTCCGGCAACGAAGTGCGGCGAATGGGCCAATATATGCAGGAGGAATACCAACGCTTTACGCAAGGTATGCCCTGCCGGTGGGAAGTCACCGAAAAAATGCTGGAAACAATGGCATAAGGAGTACGCAATGAAAACCTATACATATGACTGTGTCGTGGTAGGGACCGGTGCTGCCGGCTACAATGCGGCCTGCAGACTAAAGGAACAGGGTGTGGAGGTTGCCATCGTGACCGAGGGTATCACCACCGGTACATCCCGGAACACCGGCTCTGACAAGCAGACCTATTATAAGCTCACCCTTTGCGGCGGCACGGAGGACAGTGTGTCCAAAATGGCAGAGGATATGTTTGCCGGCGGAGCAACGGACGGGGACAATGCGCTGTGTGAGGCGGCACTGTCTGCCCGGTGCTTCCTGCACCTGTGTGAGCTGGGCGTACCGTTCCCTGTGAACCGCTACGGAGAATTCGTGGGCTATAAAACAGACCACGACCCTTATCAGCGTGCCACCTCCGCAGGCCCTCTCACCTCCAAATTTATGACAGAGGCGCTCCAAAAACGGGCGAAGGCACTGGAGATCCCGGTGCTGGACGGACTTTTGGCAGTGGAGATCCTGAAGTATAACGGTGCCACCTGCGGTGTTCTGTGTCTGGAAAAAGCCACCGGCAGCTTTAAAGCCATTTCCAGCGGCAATGTGGTGCTGTGTACCGGCGGTCCTGCGGGCATTTACGAAGACAGCGTATATCCTTTGGGACACACCGGCAGCACAGGTCTTGCCCTTATGGCAGGGGCAAAGGCGCAGAATCTGACTTTGTGGCAGTTTGGACTGGCATCTGTAAAGCCGCGGTGGAATGTGTCCGGCAGCTATATGCAGGTGCTGCCCCGGTTTGTGTCGGTAGATGGGGAGGGAACAGAATACGAATTCCTGTCCGAGTATTTCCCCGATCCTGTAGATGCTCTGAATATGGTGTTTCTCAAGGGTTATCAGTGGCCCTTCGACTCCAAAAAGGTTATGGAGGGCTCCTCTGTCATCGATCTGCTGGTGTACCGGGAGACGGTGCTCCGGGGAAGAAAGGTCTATCTGGATTTTACAAAGAATCCTTTTGCAGAAGAGATCCCCTATGAAAAGCTCTCGACGGAAGCGAGGGAGTATCTGGAAAATGCCGGTGTCTGTTTTGGTACACCCATTGAAAGACTTGCAAAAATGAATGCTCCCGCCGTCACACTGTACTGCAGTAAGGGTGTGGACATTACAAAAGAGTATTTGCAGATTGCCCTGTGTGCCCAGCATTGCAACGGCGGCATCAGCGTGGACCTGTGGTGGCAGACCTGCGTGGAGGGTCTGTTTGCGGCAGGGGAGGCGGCAGGCACCCACGGTATTGCCCGTCCCGGCGGCTCTGCCCTGAATGCAGGACAGGTGGGCTCTCTGCGGGCGGCACAGTATATCTCCAAAAACTGCATCCCGCCTATGCCGGAGGAAATGTTTGCCCCCATAGCAGAAGCCGCCAAAGTCCGCTATGAACAGCAGGCCCAGCAGTTTTTGCAAAATGAAAACAACGCACAGCAAAGAATTTCCCAAATGCGGCGGCGTATGAGTGACTTCGCCGGTGCGCTTAGAGATCCTGTGCAGTTGGAAGGCTTGCTGCAAACCGTAACGGCAGAATTAAATGCCCTGACAGATACCGTAGGTGTGTCCCAAAAGAAGGAGCTGTACAAATGCTATCAGCTCCGGGATGCTCTGGTGACCCAGCAGGCAGTGCTGACGGCGATGCTGGATCAGGCAAAGAAAGGCACCTGCGGCTCAGCGCTGTATTACGATGCCCACGGCGAAAAGCCGCAGGGAATGGAGGAGCTGTTCCGTTTTTCCATAGCACAGAACACAGAGCAGATCCAGGAAACTGTACCCACGGAGGACGGCTTTTCCTGCCACTGGCGGCCTGTGCGCCCCATCCCACAAAAGGACGATTTCTTCGAAACCGTGTGGAGCACCTACCGGAAAAACGGCGGTGTGTATTGATGTGATAAATTTATGTTAAATCAAAAAGAATTTAACATAGAAAATAACAAATTTTTGTTGACAAATTCTGCCTGCGTCTTTATAATGATGTTATATTTTATGAACAGAGGGGTGCTTGTTAACATGAAAATTCGCGCAGTACTGATGGATATGGACGGTACACTGTTGGGCAGAAGCCAGGTTGCCGTTTCCGCACGGAATATGGCGGTATTACAGCAGGCCATTGAAAAGGGTGTCCATGTGATTCCCTGTACCGGCCGGGTGTACAATATGCTGCCGCCCCAGCTGCTGACCCAAAGAGGTCTGCGGTATTTTATCACCAGCCACGGTGCCCGTGCCTACGACCGGGACACCAACACCAGTGTCTATGAGGACCTGATCTCTCCAGAGGAATCAGCACAGATCCTTGCTTTGCTGGAGGGTAAGTATCTCTATAACGAAATTGCCGCCAACGGCACCATCTATCTGGAAAAGGCCGTGGCGGATAATCCCAATATGTCTGTGGTGCCGGAGCATCACATCTGGTATGTCCGGGATCATTGCTTTACCGCTGTGGAAAAGCCCTCCCAGTATTTCCGTGAGAACGGAATCGCCATTGAAAAAATCAATATCTATGGCATTCCGGAAATTTTACAGCAGTCTGTTTACGATGCGGTAACAGCCACCGGCTATATTAAGCATACCCGTGGTGCAGCCTCTGCCAATTTGGAATTTTCTCACAAGACCCTCAATAAGCTCCATGCTACCACGGCAATTTTGGAGCGATTGGGTGTGTCCTACGAGGAAACAATGGCCATCGGTGACAGCAGCAGTGATCTGGAGATCATCAAGGCCTGCGGCATCGGTGTTGCTATGGGCAATGCCCCCGAGGACATCAAGGCGGCGGCCGATGCGGTCACTGCCCCCAATACGGAAGATGGCCTTGCCAAAGCCTTTGAAAAGTTTATTCTGTAAGGAGGGGCGATCATGGCCAAAGATTTTTTGGTATGTATTGACTCCGACGGATGCGTATTTGATACCATGGAGCTTAAGCACAAGGAGTGCTTTTGCCCTGCCTATATTTCTTGTTTTGGGCTGCAGCCGGTGTCCAAGTATGCCCGGGAAGCCTGGGATTTTGCCAACCTCTACTCCGCATTTCGGGGTGTGAACCGATTCCCGGTGCTATTAAAAGCCTTGGATGTCCTTCGGGATCGGAAAGAGGTTTTGGATCGGAATTTCAATACGCCCCGGCTGGATTCCCTCCGGGCCTATATCGACAGCGGCAATCCGCTGAACAATGCAGGCCTTATGGCCTACGTTGCCGAACATCCCGAGGACAGCGAAATGCAAAATGTCCTTGCCTGGTCACTTGCGGTAAATAAGCGGATCGCGGAAATGGTACACGGCGTGCCGCCCTTTCCCCATGTTGCCAAGTGCCTGCAGGCGCTGTCGGAATTTGCGGATATCGTCATCGTTTCCGCCACAGAAACAAAGGCACTGCAACGGGAATGGCAGTCCGGAGGCCTTTTGGAGCTGGTCACAGAGGTCTGCGGACAGGAAATGGGCTCTAAAAAAGAGATCATCGCCCGCTACCGTAACAGCTACCCGGATGGTCGCGTGCTGATGATCGGCGATGCCCCCGGTGACCGGGATGCGGCAAAAGCAAACGGGGTGCTGTTTTATCCCATCTGCCCCGACCGGGAGGCAAAGAGCTGGGAGCAGTTCGGTCAGACGATGGAGGCCTTCCGAAAGGGATGCTACGGACAGCTGGAAAAAGAAAAGATCGCTTATTTTGAAACACTTCTGCCGGACACACCGGCATGGGAAAGAGGTTAATATGCAATACGGAAGTACCATTGGTCAGAAATTTTATGAGGACGGCACTGTCCGTCAGTTTAAGGGTAATACGGTGGTTGCGGATGTGGTGCCCGGGTCAAGCGCTTATAAGACGATGTGTCAGCTGCGGCAGATGGTTATGGATGCGGGACTTGAGGACTATTTGATTTTGATGCCCGAGGACAGCTATCACATTACCTATATCAGCGGCTTTAACGACCAGCAGCGTATTGACGGCTATTGGCCTGAGGAAAGTGTCCTTTCCCGCAGCGCCTCAATGAAGGAGGCAGATGATTTCGTCACCGATGCCATTGAACGCGTTGGCATTCCCGGACCTGCCCGGATGGTCTTTGACAATGTGGGCTGGGGCGCAGGCTGCTGCATTATCCGGTTGTCACCGGCAGACGAGCAGGAGCATAAGCGGCTTTTTGAATTCCGGGATCAGGCGGCAGAGGCACTGGGTGTCCGCCGCCCCAATCACGAAAAGTACCGCTTTCATATTACCCTGGGTTACACCCGGGTCATCACCGAGGGCGAGGTTGAGGAAAAACGGCTGGCGCTGAAAGAAAAAATGGAAAAGCTTATGGCACAGCAGCCGGAATTCCTCACCACCCAGGCATATATGGCATATTTTGACGATATGTATGCCTTTTCCCCCACCCGTATCCCCAGATAAATTCCAATTTATCGTGCTGTTT
>JAZNZZ010000262.1:0-3278 GCA_045595205.1 Faecousia sp. | reverse complement strand
GGACAGGGTGAGGCCGTTGTGCCGGAAGAGGGTGACATCGTCATCCCCATTGGAGAGTAACAAGGCAAGGAAGATAAACAAAAATACAAACGAAAGGACGGTTGTGGGGCTGTCGGTGTTCGACTCCCCACTGCTTAAGCTATGGAGCTGGTTTTAAAGCAGGTATCTTCCCTGGAGAAGATCCGCCCCTGCGGTTTTGAAAATGCAAAGGAGCTCACCTTCGCCCGTGTGCTGCGGGGACAGAGCTTTTCTTATCAGCTTGCCCTGCAGACCCCGGACCGGCTGGAGATCACCGCGCAGGTGGAATCCAGGCTTTCCCCAAGGCTTTATGCCGTGGTGAATACGGTGATGGATGTGGCGTGCTACAGCACCGCAGACGATGACTACATCACAAAAGAGCCGGGGATCATGCCGGATATGCTGCTTCCTATGGAGGGCGAAAATGCCCCGGTGCACCTGACCAATCAGGCAGGTGCGATCTGGGTGCGGGTGCAGCTCCCGGAGGATCAGCCTGCAGGCAGGTATCCCATTACCGTGAAGCTCCACGCAGCCTCCCCCAAGGAGTCTATGGAGCTGGAATGCACCTTTGTGCTGGAGGTGCTGGATAAGAAAATTCCCGCCCAGAAGACCAAATTTACCCAGTGGTTCTATGTGGACTGCATTGCCGATGTCCATAAGGTGGAGATCTACAGTGAGGCGCACTGGGCGCTGATCGAAAAGTACATTGCCCTTGCCCGGGAGCTGGGTCTGACGATGCTTCTGACCCCGGTGATCACCCCGCCCCTGGACACTGCCGTGGGAAATCAAAGACCCAATGTGCAGCTGGTGAAAATGGAAAAACAGGGCGAAGCCTATACCTTCGATTTCACCCTGTTAAAGCGCTGGGTGGACCTGTGCCGGAAGCACGGCATTGAGGATTTTGAGATCTCCCACCTGTTCTCCCAGTGGGGACTGTCCGCCACACCCAACATCTGGATCACGGAAAACGGCGAAGAAAAGCTGATGTTCGGCTGGCATATTCCCGCAAAAAGTGAGGAATACCGGAGCTTTTTGGGTCAGTTCCTCCCTGCGCTTGTGGACTTTTTGAAGCAGGAGGGCATCAAGGACCACGCCTGGTTCCACATTTCTGACGAGCCGCACCCGGAGCATATTGAGAATTATCAGTACGCCAAGGAGCTCATCGTGCCCCTCATCGACGGCTGCACCACTATGGATGCCCTCTCCGATTACAGCTTCTATGAACGGGGTCTTGTGGAGATCCCCGTGACCAAGAACGATCACATCGAGCCCTTTCTGGAGCACAAGCTGCCCCGGCAGTGGGTGTACTACTGCTGCAGCCAGAATCAGCTGGTGGGCAACCGGTATCTTGCCCAGCCCTCCTACCGCAACCGTATTTTGGGTCTGCAGATCTATAAATTCGGCTGTGAAGGCTTCCTGCACTGGGGCTTTAATTTCTACAACAGCCGCCGCAGCCTGAAAAAGCTGGATCCCTTTATGTACACCGGCGGTGATCAGGGCTTCCCCTCCGGCGACCCCTTCTCCGTGTACCCGGTGGAGGACGGCGCTGTCCCCTCCCTCCGTGCCCTTGTGTTCAAGGATGCTCTGGAGGACATCGAGGTGTGCCGGCTGCTGGAAAGCTACATCGGAAAAGAAGCGGTGGTTTCTATGATCGACGAAGCCGCAGGCGCGCCCCTTACCTTCTCCCATTACCCCCGGAATAACGATTATATCCCCGGCGTGATCGACCAAATGCTCCAAAAAATCTCTCAATTCTAATAAAAAAACAAGCTGCAAACCCTGCAGCTTGTTTTCATTAAGCGGTTTTTAAATTACAATTTAGCGTTCAGTACAATCCTCCGTGTCATTCCGAGCCAGTGCACACACTGGCGTGGGAATCCGTTCCAAATACTTACTTTACGGATTGCCACACCAGTGACAGCGGTCACTGGTTCGCAATGACAACGGGGGTGACAGTACCAATGTGTTTTAGAGCGGGCGAACACAGTTCGCCTTCACCCCAACTCGTGCACGGTGCGGAATAAAACTCCCAAAAAACGCTCGGTATCGTTACATTCTGCCGTTACCGAGCCAAAAATGTTACGATAACAAAAGCGTGATGCACGAGGAGCCCGCGGGCGCCTGCCCGCTAAATATGAATTTGAAAATCAACAGACTGGTGATTTTATGAACTACGATAACTGTACCCTGTGTCCCCGGGCCTGCGGGGCAGACCGCACCGCAGGAGAGACCGGCTTTTGCGGCTGCCCGCCGGTGGCGCTGGTGTCCAAAGCAATGCTCCACAAATGGGAAGAGCCGGTGCTGGCAGGCGAAAATGGCAGCGGCGCCATCTTTTTCAGCGGCTGCACCCTTGGCTGCCGGTACTGCCAGAACTATGCCATCAGCCGTACCCCCTGCGGTACGGAGATGGACGGCAAGCAGCTGCGGGAATGTATGGACAGCCTCATTGCCCAAGGGGCAGAGAACATCGACCTTGTGACCCCCACCCATTTTCTTCCCACGGTGCTGGAGGCGCTGGAAACACCGCTTCCCGTGCCGGTGGTGTACAACTGTGGCGGCTATGAACGGGCGGAAGTCATCTCCCTTTTGGCGGGGAAGGTGGACATCTTCCTGCCGGACCTGAAATACGCTGACAACGCCCTGGCACAGGCGCTTTCCGGGGCAGGTGACTACTTTGAGACTGCCCTTTCCGCCATCGGCAAAATGGTGGAGCTGACCGGCGCACCTGTTTTTGAAGGAGAGCGCCTGAAGCGGGGCACGGTGATCCGACACCTGATCCTGCCGGGACAGGTGGAAAATTCCCTGAAGGTGCTGGATGCCATCGGGGAGCATTTCGGCACAGCCGTGCTGGTAAGTCTGATGCGTCAGTACACCCCCATCCCCGGAATGACCCCGCCGCTGGACCGCCCCATTACAGACCGGGAATACGATGCCGTCCTCAGCTGGATGTACCTCAATGACCTGCGCGGCTTCGTCCAGGACGCCACCGCCTCCAATCTTAAATATATCCCCGATTTTTAAAAACTAAATTTATCGCGCTGTTTGAAAATGTAAACCGTAGGGGAGGGTCTTGACCCTCCCGCCTGAAAATGCCTGCATTTTCAGGATTTACGAAGTAAATACCAATATAATTCCCTTTGGGAATTGTGATTTGCGTAGCAAATCACCGGGAGGGTGTTGCAGAGCGCAGCGGATCTTTTAATAACAATGCTTGCCGGTGGCAAGCATACACCTGTTATATCAAGACCCTCCCCTACGAT
>JAZNZZ010000261.1:0-8634 GCA_045595205.1 Faecousia sp. | reverse complement strand
CGCCAACCTCACCGTTTTCGGCATAGGCACCTGCAAGACCCTCCTCGGTTTCGGTGATCACGGTGCGGATAGCACCCTTGAAGTAGTCGGGATTCGCACCGACCGTTGTGAAGGTTTGCTTCGCTGTTATATAGATCTCAGAGCCCTCGGTCAGTCCGGAGGCATCCAGTGCTTCTGCGTTATAGTCGCCGTAGTTCAGCCGCAGACCGTGATTGAGAAGGCCGATCTTCACCTGACCCTCCAAAACCAGGCCCTTGCCGATGTAGCCGATATCACCGGGCAGGTCACAGTCCTTGATGGTCAGAGCCAGTGTGTCGGTGGAACCGTAGAGGTTGTAGCCACGGCTCAGGGCAGTACCGGCTTCGATCTTGGTGTTTTCGATGGTGGCGGTGGACTTGCCCAGATAGATATTGCCGCCGTACTTGGCAGACCAGCCGTTACGGACGGTGCTGTCCTTCAGGGTCATTGCAGTGCTGCTCATAATGGCGATGTTACCGCCGCCATAGCTTTCGGTATTGCAAATACCGTCGGAAATGGTGCAGTTTTCGATGGTCAGTGTACCGCCATTCTGGTAGATATTACCGCCGTAAGTGGCAGCTGTACCGCCAATGATCTTACAGTTTTTCAGCACCGTAGTGCCGATGCTGTAAATGTTACCGCCGGAGCTGGCACTTTCACCACCCACGATGGTACCGCCAAGGATCTCGATGGTAGAGGCGGCGCTGATGGCGGCAATGCATCCGCCGGGCTCCAGCTTGTCGGGATAGGCGGTGCTGACGGTGGTGCCGTTCAGCAGCATACCGCCGGTCATACGGAAGGTAGCCGTCTGGGACACCTGGATCAGACCGCCCCGGCGGCTGCCCTTGTTATCATCATCAATGGTAACAGTACCGGAGCAAAGCTCAAACAGAGCGTCATTGACCTCGTTGGTGGACAGCATGACCACGCCGCCGAAGGCACCGCCGGAGACCTTGGACATAAACCGTCCGCCGCCTACGGTATCGATCAGGTGGAAACGGCCATAGACCAGAAGCAGCCGGGAATAGCTCTTACTGGTGATGGTACAGCCCCGCAGGTCCAGCACCACACTGTCGCCTGCCATAATTTCATACTGGCCGTCCTGCACATAGTCACCGTCCAGGAAATAGTGGCCTGCGGTAGGTGCGCCGGTGGCATTCACATCCCACTTTTTCCAGGTGATGGCATCCAGTGCCTGACCGCAGCCACAGGGGCACTCGCCCGAGGCGGGGGTGATCATCTCTTCTGCACCTTGGGCATTCACAGGCACTACGATCAGGCTGGTCGCAATTGCCATTGCCAAAAGCAGGGACAAGAGTCTTTTTCTCATAAATTGTTCTCCTTTTCACATATTTTACCCAATAATTTTACCATATTGTCCCTCCTACTGCAAGAACATTTTTCTGAACTGCATTAAAAAAATGTCATCCTGAGCAGGCGCATAAATAAAAATGTCATCCTGAGCGCAGCGAAGGATCTCCATCGTGCCTTCTCAGGATGACATTTGTTTTTATAAAGCACCCGGTCAGTCCTCAGGCTTACCGCCAACAAGCGGACTGTCGCTCTCTGCAAAAAGAGCATCCATAGGCACGCCAAAATAATTGGCGATACGCAGGGCATTTTCCAGATCCGGAACACTTAAGCCCCGTTCCCAGGAGCTGATGGCCTGAAAGCTCACCAGCAGATCGTCTGCCAGTGCCCGCTGGGTCAGACCCTGCCGCATACGGTAGATTTTAATATTTTTTCCAATTCTAGTCAGGTCAGCCACTACTCTTCACCTCAAAGTAATTACGAATACAGCTATGGGGGAATCGGGCATTTTTGCTTTGGTCCGGTGGTAATTACAGCTGTGCCAGTTTTTCTGCCTTCAGGGTGTTCAGCTCCTGGGGATACAGCTGGCTCATCATACCGCCGTCCACCACCAGCTCTGCGCCGGTGACATTTTTGGAAAGATCCGTACCGAAGTAGAAGGCAGCATTGGCAATATCCTCAAAATCAGAGATGTCCCCAATGGGGGTCAGATCGCCGTTGACGATCTGCTTGCTGCCCATTTTCACCCAGCGGGCGGTCTTGATGGTGCCGGGAAGCACCACATTGGAACGGATGCCGTAGGGACCCAGATCGATGGCAAAGGCCTTGCTCATAGAATTGATGCCGCCCTTGGAGGCACAGTAGGCTGCCCGGTTGGGAATGGCACGGTAAGAGGTGTTGGAGCCAATGAAGACGATGGCACCCTTGTGCTGCTCCCGCATACGCAGAGCAGCCTGGCGCACGATCATAAAGTTCCATACCAGATTGGTCTCGAATACACGCTGGAAATCCTCCACGGAGACCTCGAAGAAATCGTGACCCTTGGCAGGATCGTTGCCGAAGCCCAGATCTGCGGAGTTCAGCACTACAGTTTCCACGAACAGATCCTTTGCATCAATGTCTGCAAAGATGGCCTTCACCCGCTCCTCGTCCCGGATGTCCAGACCGTAGCCGACACCGGTGACACCGTACTTTTCCGCCACCTGTGCGGCTGCTTCCTGCGCACGCGCCGCATCGCGGCTGGTAATGACCACACTGTAGCCTGCCTGGGCGAATTTTTCCGCGGTGCAAAGGCCGGTGCCTACCGTACCGCCGGTAACAAATACAGCTTTTTTCATAGCTTTCTCCTTAGAAATAGAACTTGGATTCGGGAGGACGGATGTCGGTCAAAGCGCCGGTGTAGTGGCGCAGGGTGTGAGGCTGGTAGGGATGGGCAAGGCAGGCCTCCTCGTTGATCTCGATGCCCAGACCCGGCTTGTCGGGAATGTAGATATAGCCATCCTCGTACTTAAGCTCTTCGTTGGTCACATCAGCGCGCCAGGGCACATCGGAGTACATAATCTCCAGAATGGAGAAGTTGGTGCAGCAGCCTGCCAGCTGCAGGGTGGCTGCATTGGCAACAGGACCGGAGGGGTTGTGGGGCGCAAAGGCGATGTAATGGGTCTCTGCCATTGCAGAGATCTTCTTCAGCTCCATAATGCCGCCTGCGTGGCTGATGTCCGGCTGGATATAGTCCGCAGCACGCATCTCAAACAGGTCCTTATACTGGCGCATATTGTAAAGGCGCTCGCCTGCGGAAATAGCAACGGGAGACTTGTCCCGAACTGCCTTCAGTGCCTCCAGATTATCCGGGGGAACAGGCTCTTCAAACAGCATCGGCTTGAACTGCTCCAGCTCCTTTGCGATCTTCACACCGGTGGGCACATTGAAACGGCCGTGACCCTCAATGAGCAGATCCATCTCGTCGCCCACTGCCTCACGGACAGCGGCAACACAGCGAAGGGCGGTGTCCAGATCCTTGTTGGAGATCTCTAAGTAAGACTTGCCGAAGGGATCCCACTTCATAGCGGTGATGCCACGCTGCACGGCGATCCGTGCCTTCTCACCGAACTCCTCAGGGGTCTTGGCACCGGCAAACCAGCCGTTGACATAGATACGCACCTTGTCCGTGGTCTTGCCGCCCAGGAGCTTATACACAGGCACACCCAGGCTCTTGCCCAGAATGTCCCACAGAGCAGTCTCCACCGCAGAAATGGCACTCATCAGCACAGGGCCGCAGCGCCAGTAGGAATCCCGGTACAGATCGTGGGCGATACGCTCGATGTTGGTGGGGTCCTGACCCACCAGCACATCCTTGATGTGCTCCACAGCACCGATCAGCGCCTTCTCCTTGTACTCAAGGGTCGCCTCGCCCACACCGTCGATGCCCTCGTCGGTGTAGACCTTGATAAAGGCCCAGTTGGTGCGGAAGCAGTCTACCACAAAGGTTTTGATGTCTGTAATTTTCATAGCTATGCTCCTTTTCACTTTTCTTTCTTGTATTGTAACAAAAACGCATTTCCTTTTTCTATCGATATATTACTGTTTATTTAGATTTTTTCTTATTTTTTCTCTCAAAACCCGTATTTTGCTTGCATCAAGGGCTTCTGTTTGTTAAAATCTTACTGTACAGCTTTCTTTGAACGGAGGTTGCCCTATGGATTGTCCCTATTTTTCCGTGCTGGAATACGGTGTTTTTGACTCTGAGGTCAAGTTCCCCAAAACCGCCGCCACCCAGGACCGCATATCAGATTGCTATGAGCTGGAGCTCTATACTGCAGACAATCCGGGGCGGACCTGTATGAACGGGCAATGGTATCCCCTGCTCCACAGCACATTTATCTGCGCTAAGCCCGGCAATGTGCGAAAAAGCCTTCTGCCCTTTAAGTGCTATTACATCCATCTGAAAACAGAGGATGCCGCGCTGCGCGCGCTCCTTGATGGGATCCCCTCCATTTTTTCCCTGCCCCGGATGCAGGAGCTTGTTCACCTTTGGAACGAGCTGCTGATGCTGGACCCGGAGAACACACCGGAGGACCGGCTTTTGCTGGAAAGCGGCATTTGCCGCATTATCCACACCCTCTATCGCTACCATCTGCCTGCCCGGGATGTCAGGGAGGACAGACTGCTTCTGCACCAGAAAAGCCTGCTGGCGGTGGAGAACCACATCCGGGAGCATCTTTCAGATCCTTTGTCCTTGCAGGAGCTTGCGGAAATGTGCAGCCTGAGTCCCACCTATTTTCACAGTGTATTTACAGAGTTTTTCGGCAAAACCCCTGCCCGGTTCATTCTGGAATGCCGCATTACCGCCGCAAAGGCTGCCCTTCTTACAGAAAGTCGGGATCTTACCGCCCTTGCCGCAGACTGCGGCTTCTCCTCCCAGTCTTATTTTTGCTATAAATTCAAGCAGGTCACCGGACAGACCCCCCTGCAGTACAAAAAGGAGCAGCTGAGCAAGCTCCAGCTGTGATCATTCCTTCCGGGTGCCCAGTTGTTTTTTGCGGTACTGCAGCGGCGTCATTCCCATAGCCTCTTTAAACTTGTAGCCGAAATAGGTCTGGGAGGAAAAGCCGCAAAGGGAAGCGATCTCGTGCATCGGGTAGTTTTTGGTCAGCAGCAGTATTTTTGCTGCACCGATGCGGTGGCTTAAGATCCGCTGTGCCGGTGTCTGACCAAAGGCCGCCGTGTAGAGCCGGTGGAAATAATTGGGATGCAGACCACACTGCTCCGCCAGCTCATTCAGGGTCAAAGCCTCCGCATAATGCTCCCGGATATACCGGTCCACCTGCTGCAGCACCCGCCGATGGCTCAAGGCTGTGCTCTCCCGGAAGCCGTCGGCATTTCCCGTGCGAAGGAGCATACTGAGCAATTTACACACGCAGCTGTCAACCAGCAGCTGATTTTCCGGATCCTCCCGGTTTTCCACCTGCAAAAGCTCGTGAAACACCTTCACCGCCTCATCCATATCCCAGAGAACACCGTACTCCGGCAAAGCATCCAGACGCTCACAAAGGGTCTCATCCTCTGTGTGAATATTAAAAAAATAACATTTGTATGGCAGGCGCATTTTTTGCCGCCAGCCGGGCTTTGTGAGACTGAAGCAGCCCTTTCTGGCAATATGGTCCTTGCCGTTGATGGTGATGCCTCCGGCACAATCCTCCGGGTAAAGCTCAAATTCATAGGAGGACACCATTCGTTCCATTCGCGCGCTGCGGGGCGTTACCTTGTTGGCTGCAGAGTTATAGGCGTTGTAGTTGGTTACAGTAAACTGCATACCGTCACATCCTTTCTAAGGAAAGGATAGCACAGCAGGACACGCTTGGCAATGTACAATCTTAAAATATCTTGAAAAACAGTTAAAAATCAGGATAGCTTTTCGCCGCTGTCCGTATTACAATAGAAGCATCAAGAAACCAGGAGGAATTTGTTATGTTATGGGAAGACCTTCGCTGTGAACAATTTGAGGAAGCCGTAAAGCTCTCCAACGGTGTGTGCGTTGTGCCCATCGGCTGTCTGGAAAAGCACGGTCCGCACTCTCCTCTGGGCACGGATACCATCATTGCTGCCGGGATGTGCATAAAAGCTGCCGAAATTGAACCGGTGGTGATCTTTCCCACCATGTTTTTCGGTGACAAGACCGGTGCAGGCGAATTCCCCGGCACGGTGATCTTCTCCCTGGAGACACGGTGGCACATTTTCCGGGAGACCTGCAACGAGATCCACCGCAACGGCTTTAAGAAGATCCTGTTTGTCAACGGTCACGGCGGCAACACCGATATGCTGGGTGCATTTACACGGGCTATGATGCAGGAAAACCCCGATGTAATGTGCTTCACCACCTCCACCGGCGGTGATTACAAGGGCACCGTTGAGGGCATTCTTGCCGATCCCGTGACCTATCGCTATCTGACAGAGGAAGACCGCGCCGCGATGCAGGATATGCTGGATAGAAACATCAAAACCGGTCACGCCTGCTTCTCTGAAACCGCCCGCGCCTACTACTTCCGCCCTGAAACGGTACGCATTGACGGCATTGCCGACGAAAGCGGCGACAGCATCCACCGCTTCGATTGCTTCAAGGACGCCGGCATCAAGACCCACTTTGCCTGGATGGGTGACTACCCCAATTCCTACTCCGGCACAAATCAATATGTGCTGAACGAGCGCATTGCCAAAGCCTTTACCGAATACCGGATCCCCAGGCTGGCAGAGCGCTTCCGCTTCCTGAAAAACGAGACCGTTTCCGACGAATTCTTCGCCCAATGGAGACCAAAGCAGAAATGATCCAATAAACGACCGACACCGGCTCAAAATCGAGCCGGTGTCGTTTTACTGTTCCATTTTCGCTGTTTTTCTTTTACTTTACGATGCCAACTGCCACATTATAGTCGTCAAACAACAGCTGAACAGAGGGCAGCTGGGCGATCTCCTCTGCCAGAGCCTTGTCACGGACCAGAATACGGGCCAACTGGCTGTTATACAGCAGATCAAAGTACCAGTAGCCGTTCTCGCCCTCGGTGATGGGAAGGCTGCCGGGTGCGGGATTGAGATAGGTACGGCCATTGGTTTTGGGCTCATAAGGTGTGGACATATACCCCTCTGCCTTCTCCTGTGCCTGCTGACCGCTGGTCCGGAAGGTCTTATCCATCATATCCATCAGCTGATCCCGCAGGATCTCCGCCGCACCCTTGCCATAAAGATTAGAGCCGGCATCCGCCTCGTAGCAGTAGTAGCTGAAGGATTCCTCGTGAGGCATATACTTTTGTCCGTCACCTGCATTGGCGCAGGAGGCGTAGAAGGTGAACTTGTAGGGAGAGGCTTCCCGCACCTCACGGGCGTGCATATCGAAGATCTCAAAGGGCGCGAAGGCGCAGCCGAACTCACCAAAGCCGAAGGTATACAGCGGATGCTTCTTTTCCTCCATCACATAGTCTTCCTTCAGCACATGGATCTTGCCGGTTTGTGCCGGCTGGAAGTTTTCCGCGATCTTCACAGCCTCGGCTGCCAGCAGCTGACCGTGGGTCACATAGCTTTCATAATCATAGTTATCGAAAATATAAGTATTGGTCATTCGGGAGCCGGAAACCAGATTACCTGCACCGCCCAGCACAAAGGCTGCGTGACAGTCCAGCTGCTTTTCCACCTCATTTCGCATAACACCGGGATAGTCGGCGGAAATGGCGTAGTGATCGATCTTATTGGCACCGGCATAGTGGGCCTGCCAGTTGATCAGCACCACATCCTTGCCACCCTCCCGGGTGAACTTGACCAGCTGCATCAGATTATCCGCCTGACCCAGGTGACCGTAGATCTTAGACTGATCAATAAGACCCATCTCATAAGCACGGTAAGTACCGTCTGTCAGAATAAAATGACGGCGCCAATTCAGACCCTCCGGACGACCGAAGCTGGCATACATCTGGGCGGGCTTCCGGTCAGCCATCGCTGCCTTTGCAGCCTCGAAGCAGCCGTTTCGGAATCTCTCACCGGGAATACCTGCGGTTTTGGGACTCATAGAGCTATGGGTATGGGTAGCGGAGAACACAATGTTGTCTCTGGGAATGTCGATGACCTCTGTGATCCGATCCCGGATGTCTTCCGCCGCCTTTTCTGCGGTGTTCAGCATATCCAGTCCAAACATCAGCACTGTGGTGCCCTCTTCATCCGTAAAGGCAACACAGGTGGCATAGATCGGATCCAAAACAGACTTGGAATTACGCTCTTCACCGCTGCTGAAGCCCGCCAGGCGCACCGGCTCAGAGGGGGTGATGTCGACCTTGGCATAGCCCACGCTGAAGACCCCTGCCAGGGGATCTGCTGTCTCCTTCTCCTGACAGCCGGAGAACAAGCCTACGCTTATTATGGCACACAAAAGCAGACAAACGATTCGTTTCATACGCAACGCTCCTTTATTTCCGTGTTTTATATGTCCTGATATCTTATTATATACTCTCCGGATCAAAAAAGCAAGAAATTTCAATTTGACACACCACCAAAGGCGGTGTGTCATCCTGAGCGAAGCGTAGCGGAGTCGAAGGATCTCCTTCAAAATTGCGGTGTTTTACGATGGAGATTCTTCGCTTCGCTCAGAATGACAGGAAGATAAATACGAATTTGAAAGCCGCCGGGGAGCCCGCCGGCTTAGAGGGGTTATCGAATCATAAAATTCTCATTGGACATAATGGCAGTGATGGCAAGCAGATCCAGCTGGGGCTCGTCGGTGGATTCGATGTAATTGGCAATATCCGCAAAGCTCTGCATAAATAC
>JAZNZZ010000260.1:0-4821 GCA_045595205.1 Faecousia sp. | reverse complement strand
GTGGAAATGTGGCGTCGAAGGCATCCACTGCGGCGGTATCCTCGCAGCAATCGGCGGCGGGACTGGGAATGTACATCCACTTTCTGCCATCCAGCGCACCGGGGACAAGCTCACAAATGAGAAGCGCCGTGGGGAAGTTGCCGTCCACCACAAAGCTGACATTCTTCTTTTTGCAGCTCACAAACCCCCGCCTGACATAGTTGCGCGAATTGCCGAAATTGATGTTCACATCATAACCCATCTTCCGGGCAACCTCAAAGGAATGCTCGATCAGCATCTTTCCCAGCTTCTGCCGTTGGTATTCGGGTGCAACACATAGGGGACCAAAAGAGAGGATCTCCTTGCGTTCTCCGTTTTCGCCCGCAAGCCAGGCCTTTGTGTACATAATGCTGCCGACGATCTTGCCGTCGAGCTCAAGCACGAATGCAAGCTCGGGGATGAAATCCGGGTGAGAACGCATCTGATGCACATAATAATGCTCGTCCGCGCCGGGCTTATAGACGTTCCAAAATGCCTCACGGGTCAGCTCTTCTACGGCTCTATAGTCCTTTTCGGTTTCTAAACGCATCGTCAAATTGTTCATTTTTAAAATCCTTTCATAAATCGTTGACGCCCAAGCTACGAGAGGATTGCGGGAATTGTATTTGCAAACCTCCCGTTTACAATACAATCTCCAAGGTGTTGTTTCTTTTCAAACAGCATTCTCCAAAAAATAAATTCGGCTTTCACCGTATAATTATTTTATCACAGCTTCTCATAGATTACAATACATCGCTTGTTATTGAGAACCCGTCGCGCGGGATATGCGGCAGGTTCGTCGGTATTTGTCGGTAGATTTAAGTTGCAAAGGTATGGGGATTGTGGTATTTTATGGGAAGAGAGGGTGAAGAAACGGTGAAGCGAGTGATGATCGCAACATCTCTTGACTATACAATAAAACGGGTCGAGGGATTGTTGGGCAATGATTTTTGTTTCCACATCTGCGGAGATGATTATGATCTTTTTCCTGAGATCAAAAAGTTTAAGCCGGATGTGCTTGTGGTGCAGGTGTCAAGATTTCCTCAGGAGCGTTTGCAGCTGCTGCGAATGCTGCGCCACGCAGGAGCGCCCATCAAGGTAGTGGCGCTGTCTGTTTATGCAGACGATTATTTTCTGCGACAGCTCAGTGGCTGCGGGGTGTGCGGATTGATCCAGCTTCCCTGTAATGCAGAGTATCTGGCATCCCATATCCAGCAGGCGGCCTTTGCTGCGGAGCATCCGGAGATGGAGGAATGGTGTCTGGAAAATGAGATCGATACGCTGCTGATGGACCTGAGCTTCCGTATGGGACCTGCCCGCTATCAGTGCGTTTTTGAAGCGATCTATGCCCGGTATATGAATATGGACTGCTCTATGAAGGAGCTTTATATCGATGTGGCAAAGCGCTGCGGCGGCAACTACCAGCGGGTGGAGAAGGCTGTGCGGGATGCCATTGCAGATGCCTACGAAAGCGGAGATAAGCGGGTCTGGGCAGAGTATTTTCCGGTGGATAACAAGCGGGATAAGCCGTACCCCGGCAACGAGGATTTTATTGCATACATAGCCGGCTGCCTCCACCGCCGCGCCAGAGCCGTAAAGCCCTATTTCCGCTCCGGGGAAAAAGTAAAACAATAATAAGATAAGAAAATGTCATTCTGAGCGAGCTGGCAAAGTGAAGGATCTCCATCGTAATGAAGGAGATCCTTTGTTGCGCTGTTCCTCAGAATGACATTTGTTGTTTATCTTGATAACATTGCCCGGCGGCGTTGTTGTATGTTATTCCTGCTCCCAGTTGTGCCAGACGTTCTGCACATCGTCATCCTCTTCCATAATGTCGATGAGCTTTTCCATCAGCTTGATCTGCTCCTCGTCTTCCAGCTTCTGATAGTTCTGGGGAACCATCTCGATCTGTGCGGAAGCGAAGGTATAATTCTTTGCAGCCATAGCATCGGCAACGGCGTTGAAATCGTCGGGGGTGGTGTAGACGGTGAAGCAGTCCTCTTCAGCCTCAAAGTCGTCAGCACCGCAATCCATTGCATCCATCATAACGGTATCCTCGTCCAGGTCGCCGTCCTCGTTGTCGATGACCAGCACACCCTTCTTGTCGAAGCTCCAGCTGACGCAGCCGGAAGCGCCCAGGTTGCCGCCGAACTTGTCGAAGTGATGACGCATAGAGCCAGCAGTACGGTTGCGGTTGTCGGTCATAGTCTCCACGATCACGGCAACACCGCCGGGGCCGTAGCCTTCGTAGGTGATGGATTCGTAGCTGTCACCGCCGCCGGCACCGGCAGCCTTTTCCAGACAACGCTTGATGTTATCGTTGGGCATATTGGCAGCCTTTGCCTTGGTGATAACTGTAGCCAGACGGGAATTGTTGGCAGGATCGGTGATGCCGCCGCCCTCCTTCACAGCTACGATCAGCTCCTTGGCGATCTTGGTAAAGGCAGCAGCACGCTTGGCGTCCTGTGCGCCCTTGGTCTTTTGAATGTTATGCCATTTGGAATGTCCGGACATAATGATCTTCCTCTCAAACAAAAATATTCAACATATTTTAGCACAGAATACTTATAAAATCAATAAAAATTTGCACAGTCGGAATGCCACGCAGACATTGCTACGGTCAGCTCCGGGAAAGCCTCCCGCAGCTTTTCTGTCAGATAAACACAAACCGGGTTTTCTGTGTGGAAATGACCGGCATCAATGAGATTCAAACCCAGCTCCCGGGCATCCCAGAACTGATTGTATTTCACATCCGATGTAACAAAGGTATCGCAGCCAGCCTGCGCTGCCTGAAGCAGCTCACTGCCGCAGGCCCCGCCGCCCACTGCCACCCGGGAAACCGGCTTTCCGCCGTCCACATATTTGAGCCTTTGACAGCCAAGTGCCTTTTTTACCGATTCCATAAAGGAATATAACCCCTGAGGTGCAACAGTACCCTGCCGCAAAAGACCGTAAGGTCTGCCCTGGGGATCTGTGCCCTTGGGCTCGATCACAGAGATGTCCGCAAGCCCCAGCCTGGCAGCCAGAATGTCATTGACACCGCCGGGGGCGCAGTCCAGATTGGTGTGAGCGTTAATGACTGCAATATTGTTCTCAATGAGAAACAATGTATTTCTGCCCTGCGCCGTCTCGTCGGTAATAAAACCGGGATTCCATAAAAGGGCGTGATGGGTCACCAGCAGCTCTGCACCGAGCTCCTGTGCCTCCTGACACACATCCTCAAAGGGATCGAGGGCAACCAGAACGGTATTAACAGGGCGGTCAAGTCGTCCGCAGTTCAGACCCACCCGATCCCAGTCCTCTTTCATATAGGTAGGGGCAATGGTCTCTATAAAGTCTAAAATATCCTTAACCGTTGTCATTGTTATCCTCCTTTGCAAGGTGGGGGTAGCGCTCCAATTCCTCCAGCGCCCGGAGCATCACAGGATCGGCGCTTTCGCCGCGACCTGTTACGGCACGGTTCAAACGGAATCGCAGCTGCCTGTAATATTCCGGCAGCTCCGGTGCTGTGTCCAGACCGAGGGCAGGGGGGAAGTACCATTGCCCTTCCGTCAGGGCAGGTGTTTCCGGCTGCCAAAGGACCTCCATCACCGTGTACAGAAACCGCCCGTCCCGCAAAACCGTCTCTTTGGCAATGCGCCAGCCTCGTTCTGACAGATACTGCCGTAAAAGCTGTGTCTTGGACTGGCACTGCAGCACCAGCCGGTAGCGCTGATCCTGCAGCCAGGGAGCGGCTTCCAGTATAGATACCATCGTATCCGCACCTATACCGGCACAGACCAGCGTATCAAAATCCCGGGGAATGCTTTTGACCCCGTCGGATAAATAAAACCGGATATTCTCCGCAACATCAAAACGGTCTGCATTCCGTCTGGCACTTTGCAGGGGCATCTCGTTGATGTCTGCGGCGATGACAGAGGTGGCGATTTTGTTTTTCAGAAGATAAATGCTTAAGTAGCCGTGGTCACAGCCAATGTCCGCCACCCGGTCACCGGGGGCAACAAAGCCGGCGCAGACCTGCAGCCGTTTGGAAAGGGGAATGTTCATAATCTTCTCCCAAATAAATCAGCCGTCCCGGGAGGGACGGCTGAAAAGTTTTAGTCCTTCTTGTTCTTCTGATCAGCCTCGTAAGCTTCCAGGAAGTGGGTCAGCTGTGCCAGGAAGGGCTCGCAGTCCACACCGTGAACGGCACAGGCCTCCTCCACAGTCTCACCCCGGGAAGAGGGGCAGCCAAGGCAGTGCATACCGATGGCAAAGAACAGAGGTGCAGCCTGAGGTGCAATGTCCAGCACATCACCGATGATGGTATTCTTTTCAATTTTAACAGCCATTTTAATGACCTCCTATAACAATTCTCGACCTATTATAACCGCCTGTACAGAAAATTACAAGCATTATTTTTGCTTTCTTTGCTCCAGATAGCTGCGAAGTGCCATTGTCCAGTCCGTCTGGAGAATGTCAAAGCCCTTGTCGATGTTCCAGCCCCAGCCCTTGTCGGGGTCACCCATAACGGAAACATCGTCGGTGTGACCGCCGCTGAGAGGCTTCAGGCAGTTATACAAAATGGTGTTGACCCACAGCAGCCGCCCCGCCTCGTGGTGGGAACGGATGTAGCCTTCCTCCAGCAGGGGAGAGTCCTCTGTGGGGAATACCAGCTCAGCTGCCACATAGTTAATGTCCATCTGCTCCAGCTGCGCTGCTGCCTCCATTGTCTCTGCTCTGATAATGGGCATAAACATCATATCCGGGGCAACTTCTTCAACGATCTTGAAGGTCTCCGGCTTGGTGGTGGGAGCTTTCAAA
>JAZNZZ010000259.1:0-4157 GCA_045595205.1 Faecousia sp. | reverse complement strand
TACCATTGGTGAAGAACTGACAGCCGAAATGCAGACGCTCTATTCCGCATTTGCAAACTGGTTAGGAAGTTGGGAGATGTAATCACACAGACAGTCATCGAAAAACGCCACTTGTAGGATTACCTTACAAGTGGCGTTTATGTGTGTCAATTCCGACAGACAGAATCGTTTATCGTTTTATACATCGTTATTACTTCATTGGCATACGCACATGAAACTCCACCAGCCCATTATAGCAATTCACCTCGATGTGGCCGTGATGGGTATCCACGATTGCCTTGGCAATGGCAAGACCCAGACCGTAATGCTGATCTTCGCCGCTTCTTGCGGGATCGGCACGGTAAAAGCGCTCAAACAGCAGCTCCTTCTGCTCCGGTGGGATCTCGTCACCCTTGTTGATCACAGAAAGGACTGCGGCGCTGTGGATTCTGCTTAAGCTTAAGCGTACGGCACTTTTTTGATGGCTGTGACGAATGGCATTATCCAGCAGGATGGAGGTAAGCTGTTTTAGCTGTGCGCTGTTGCCATCTACGGTGATTCCGGGGGCTATGTTGGTGTCCAGTGTCAGTCCGTTTTCAAAGGCGACACTTTCAAAGGGCAGGGACTCACCGGCCACCAACCGGCTAAAATCAATGCACTCCATTTGTGGTGTTACATTCTCTGTTCGGGCAAGGTCCAAAAGCTGCCCCACCAGCAAACCCATCCGCTCGTTCTCATACTGAATATTCTGAAGCCATTGGTTGTCGCCAAGCTCTCTGGACAAAAGCTCTGCATTGGCATTGACCACGGAAACCGGGGTTTTCAGCTCGTGACCGGCATCGGAAATGAATTGCTTTTGCTTTTGATAGCTTTGCTCCAGGGGGTCAACGATCTTTTTTGCCAGAAATACCGAAAGGAAAAAGAATACAATAAGCGCAACACCGCCAAAGATCAGCGTGTACCGAAAAAGGGTCACAGCGCTTTCGTTCACAACGGTGTTGTCCATAAAGGCGACCAGAATATAAGAGCCCTTATCGACCTTGATGAAAGCAAGATTGTTTTTTGCCCCGGAGGTCTTGCTTTCTTTTATTATTTTAACGGCCAACTGCTTCAGAGCTTCATCCGTATGTACCGTAGGAGGATCGTTCCTTATCTCAAGAATTTCTCCCTCGTAGGAAACAGCAACGGAATAGAAGGTGGATAACCGGAACTTTGGAGATTCCGGGTCAAACCCGGGTCTGAGCCCGTGATTCCCTCCGGGCATAGGCCTGACGGAAGGGAAGTCATTTTCGAATTGGGGAAGCTCGTGCATTTCCGCGTGTGCCCGGAGCATTTGCTCGTTTTGCTTTTTCATTTCATAGTAACTGGATGAATAGATCACGCCCAATGAGCCGACCCACAAAAGCACCAGAATGGACATAATGGCGGCAACGATCTTTCTTCTTGATTTCTTAAACATCGTCGTACCTCAATTCGTAGCCGATACCCCGTACTGCTTTGATTTCCGTCTTTGCTTCTACAAAGCTCAGCTTTCTGCGGGTAAAGGACATATAGACCTCCACATTGTTGTATTCTGATTCGCTGTCCAATCCCCAAATCTTGGATGCAAGCTGCTCCCGGGTGAGGACCTGACCTCCGTTTGCAATGAAGTACTCCAAAATGTGATATTCCTTCTCACTGAGCCGTACACTTTGCCCGTTCCGAATACAGGAGAGGGTGAGAGTGCTTGTGTCCAGGGTAATGTCACCGTAGGATAATACACCGTCGGTCGAGCCGAGAGACCTTCTTCCTAAAGCACGAAGGCGCGCCAGCAGCTCTTTGGTCATAAAGGGCTTTGTTAAGTAGTCATCTGCACCGCTGTCCAGACCCGTGACCTTGTCATCCAGCTCCGCTTTGGCAGTGAGCATCAAGATCGGTGTGGAAATGCCCTTGCTGCGGGTCTTCCTGGCAATTTCATAGCCGGACATTCCGGGAAGCATAACATCCAGGATCACAATGTCATAGATTTTACTCTCAATTGCGGAGAGACCGTCTATACCGCTGGCATAATGATCCACCTCATATTTTTCAAGCCGCAGGATCTCACACAAGGCCTGGGCCATTCTTTTTTCGTCCTCCACCAACAGAATACGCACAGGAACACCTCCAATCGTAACCATTATACCACAAAACATTGAAAATGCATTGAAAAATTGTTAAATGGCGGCAGAGATTTGAAATGTCTCTGCCGCCAGATTTTTATGTATCAATTACGGAGATCCTGTTTGGCGGAGCAA
The DNA here is from genome assembly GCA_045595205.1 of Faecousia sp. Taxonomy (GTDB): domain Bacteria; phylum Bacillota; class Clostridia; order Oscillospirales; family Oscillospiraceae; genus Faecousia. The sequence continues at coordinate 1,902 of JAZNZZ010000259.1, read as the reverse complement.
CCGCCGCTGCACTTGGAACCACACTGCTTTGCGTAGGGACATCCGACGCATTTTTCGCCACGCTTTTTGGCACGGATCAGATACCATATGATCCCTGCAGCAATGGCTGCCAAGATGAGAATAACGATCACATTTTCCATAATCAAAGTCCCAACGAAGAATTTATTTTGTGCTCTTAAGAGAATACTCTGTTTTCATCTTTTGGTTTGTGTGCAGGATCAAACCGATCACGATGCAGACCATAGCAGTAACGGCAATGAGGCCGCAGATGGCGGCGACAACATTCAGCGTACCGCCGACGATCAGGGTGCCGATGGTGTAAACCAGATAGGCTACGGTGTAACCCACTGCAAGTTGAAGTCCGATGCCACCCCAGAGCCATTTTGCACTCTTCATCTCTGCGTTCATTGCACCGATGGCAGCAAAGCAGGGGGGCGTGTAAAGGTTAAACATCAGATAGGCAAGGGCTGCCACCTTGGTGATGGCCATAATACCTGCAACCTCTGCGCCTGCACCCTCCAGAAGCTGCAGCCGCTGGGTATCGATCAGATTTTCAAGACCGACAAAGGAAACTGCAAGGGTACCCACAACATTTTCCTTTGCAATAAAGCCGGTGATCGCCGCAGCAGCCAGCTGCCAGGAGAGCACACCCACAATGGGCACCAGCAGATAGGCAAAGGGGGAGGCGATGGATGCAAGAATAGAGGTATCTGCACTTTCAGCGACCTGGAAGCTCCAGGTGAAGGACTGCATCAGCTGCACTGCCATATTACAAAGCAGAATGATGGTGGCTGCTTTTACGATATATGCCCAGCCGCGGCTGCACATAGACTTGAATGCACCCCAAAGAGAGGGAAGCTTGTATTCAGGCAGCTCAATGATGAAGAAGGATTTTCTTGCTTTGTAGCCGGTGATCAGATTGATCAGCAGTGCGCCCAGGAAGATCAGGGCAATACCGGCGAAATACATCAGCGCACTGACCCACCAGGCATTGTCAAAGAAAGCGCCGGCAAACAGGGAGATCACGGGGATCTTGGCACCGCAGGGCATAAAGGGTGCCAGCATAGCGGTGGCTCTGCGCTCACGCTCGTTGCGGATGGTGCGGCTTGCCATAACACCGGGAACGGCGCAGCCAACGGTGATCACAAAGGGAATGACGGACTTGCCGGACAGACCCACCTTTTTGAAAATGGGATCCAGCACAACGGCGGCACGGGACATATAACCACAGTCCTCCAGAAGGGCAATGAGGAAATACATCACCATAACAAGGGGCAGGAAGCCGACAACAGCAACCACACCGCCGATGACACCGTCAACGAGGATGGCAGAGAGCAGGGGATTGGCATTTTCCAAAAGACCGCCGACCCAGCTCTGGAATATTTCAAGAAGGGGAACAAGACCCGGGATAAATGTGCCGTTTTCAAATTCATAGCCTTCTGCGATCCAGGCGCCCAGGGTGCTTTGGGAGATGTAGAACACCAGGAACATAACAACGGCAAAGATAGGGATACCCAGCCACTTGTTCGTAAGAACAGCATCGATCTTGTCACCGAAGTTCTTATCCTTGGTGAGGACCTTGCGGGTCTCAACAGCCTTGACGATCTTGTTGACAAAAGCAAAACGCTTACGGTCGCAGGCTTCCACAGCGGCCTTGTTCGTCAGGTCGATATCCTCCTGCACATAAGGCGCTTTTTGTTCCTTGCCTGCCTGGGCGATTGCGGTTTCTATCAGCTCCTTCAGACCGTCTGCGGAGGTGGATACCGTCTTTACTACAGGACAGCCAAGCTTCAAAGAAAGTGCCTCGGCATCGATCTTGTTGCCCTTTTTCTTATTGATGTCACTCTTGTTCAGTGCCACGACAACAGGGATACCAAGCTCCAGAAGCTGTGTTGTAAAGAA
>JAZNZZ010000258.1:0-10736 GCA_045595205.1 Faecousia sp. | reverse complement strand
CATTGCGAACCAGTGACGGATGTCACTGGTGTGGCAATCCGTAAAGTAAGTATTTGGAACGGATTCCCACGCCAGTGTGTGCACTGGCTCGGAATGACACGGAGGATTGTACTGAACGACAAATTGGAATTTGAAAAGGGTTGTTGGGACATTGCCTGTAGAAAAGGCGTTGTCCCGGTTTTGCGGGACAACGCCTTTTTCTGTTCGGTCTTTATAGTATTTTACAGATCTCGTGATAGAGATTATCCGCATAATGGGCGAAGCCTTCGTCATTGGGATGCAGCCGCAGGTCGGAAAAATACGCTTCGCTCTTGGGTACAAGGTCAAACCCGGAGATCACGGAAACATTTTCAAGGTCCGAAACCGCCTCCCGTATATCCGCCTCCACATTTCCAAAGGGACCGAAGGCTCTTTCCCCTTGATGATCTTTTCGCCAGATGGGCGTAATGGCAAAAATCTTTGCCTGCGGATACCGGCTGCTCAGTGCCACATAGAATTCTCTGCACCGCACTTTAAAATCTTCCTCGGTTTTCTTGCTCCAATCGTTTGTTCCGTATGCCACCGTAATGTAATCGGGGGAAATATCGTCCTTTGTTTGCGCCAAAGCAGGGAAAAACACCTCACCGCCGATGCCTTTATTAAACTCCTCTGCCTGCAGCTTGTCCGCCAAAAGAGAAGCATAACGCATAGAAGAACGAAGGGCATCATAGCCCTGGGTAATGGAGTCCCCAAAGGCAAGCAGCTTTTTATCCGGCTTTACAGGCACAACATACGCACCGTCATCCAGGGAGATCTCAGTCACTGTGGGACACACAGACCAGGGCAAGTACACGCACACCTCTTTGTCCCCGTCACCCAACGCAAATTCCTTTCCAACAGGACCCTGGGGAAGCTCTGCCTTGGTATATACCGCAGGGATCTCCATCTGTGAAACATTTTCAAGATAGCCTGCCGCATTGCCGTTGACAAATACATCAAAGGAAAAGCAGGTCCGTGAGGTGCATTTAGAAACCTCTACTGTCATTTTCAGCTTTTGACTGTTGGTTTTGAATCTGAGTCTGATACCTGCCGCCGCTCTGCACCGGGTATTTAAAGCGTTGTTATTCTCGCGGCTGACCCTATCGTATAACTGCACCTGTTCGTCGGTGAATCTTGCAAAAGAAACCTTCCCGTCCTTTTCCGTCACACTCACCGCGCCCGTTGTAATGCTTTTGATCTGTTCAAAGGTTAATTCCATTTCTGTTGCCCTTTCTTATCCTGCCAGGATCTTTTTTCAGCATTTTACTTTTCCTTCTCCATATGTAAAATGGCTCCCTGCGCCTTCAGCGCGCTGCGCAGTCTGGCTACATCCACCTGTCCGGGAAGCACCTTTTCTGTTACCGCCATAGCCGCTGCCAGACCCGCAGCCTGTCCCATAGCCATACAGCAGGGCATTACGCGGACAGAGCCTACCACATGATCATCCACGCTGATGCACCGACCGGCAAACATCAGATTGGGGCGTTCCGCGCTGACCAGGCAGCCATAGGGAACACCAAAGGGTCTATCCAGCTTCTTGAACAGCGTACCCCGTTCATTGTTGTAGTGGATATCGATGGTATAGCCGGACAGGCAGATGCTGCTTTCCGGCACTTCCCCCTCCAGCGCCTGCTCTAAGGTCACGCACTCCAGACCCTTCATCCGTCGGGTCTCCCGAATGCCGATGTTGGGAGCAATGGAGGAGATATAACAGTTTTCAAAGCCGGGGACAAACTTGCGGAAGGTATCCACCAGCTTATGCAGCTGCAGATGCCCTTCCATCTCTCCACGGGTCAGGTCAAAAATATTTGTACCGTCCACATCCAGCAGCCGTGTGGTATTGACATACATCTGGCCTTTGTGCAGGCCGTTGATGACGATCATATTGCCCCGCTCCACAGGACAGATGCCCTGCTCCTTCAGCCTGGACCACAGCTGGGTCATACCCACAAACACATAGTTGGGGTCGGCCTTAAAATAAGCTGCGTCATACCCGGGCTTGGTTTCGATGGTGGCGCTCATAGGCCTCATCTCATCGGGATGCTGCTCCACATAGTCCAGAAGTGCCTGATCGTTTACGCCCTCAATGGTACACATCACCGTGGGCGGCATCATTTCCTGTTCTTCGCCCCGCCCTGCTTCATAGGAACAGCCCGCCAAACAGCCCACATCTCCGTCACCGGTGCAATCAACGAACAGCTCTGCGTGCACGGTGATCCGGTTGCACTTGCCGTAAAGTGTGACGGTGCTTACCATTCCTTCTTCCACAGTGGCATCGATTGCCTCCACATGCAGCAACACCTGGACACCTGCCTCACGGCACATTTCAAAGGCCAGGATCTTTACCGCTTCCGCATCCACATTGGTAACAGAATTGTGCTTCGGGCAGGGACGGATGCCGTAGCACGCCCCACGCGCCTGCAGACGCTCCACGAGCTCCTGGGCAAAGCCGGAAATGCACTGTTTTCCATGCTCGTCCAAAAAGCCCAGCAAAGGCAGACCGATGGTCAGGTTTCCTCCGAGAAAACCGTTTTTTTCCGCCAGAAGGACCTTCTTTCCCTCCCGCGCAGCAGTAATGGCTGTGGCAAGTCCCGCAGGACCTCCGCCAATTACCGCAATATCATACTGACAGGAAAATTCTTTCATATTCCGTCTCCTACCCTTTCAGCATCTTTTCCACTTGCACTGCGATCTGCGCAGGATGCACCGCTGCAAAGTCCGTGGTGTCAATTTCCAGCCGCTGTCCCGGACATTCAAAGGAATCCATCCCCCGCTTCATAAATTTCTCATAAAATTCATCCCGGGTCATGGTATAGTACAGGCTGTCGCCCGGGCGCGGGGGATAGTGCTCCTGCAGCACGTGACCCAAATGCCGCGCGTGTGCATTATCCCGGAGGGTATAACGCTGATGCAGAACATCCAAATCTCCACGGAGAAAAACGCAGGCACATTCAGGTGCATACTGCTCCAGCAGCGCCGCAAATCGCTTGCCGCTGATATCATCAAAATTGTTGTCAACGATAACCGATCCATTGGCTTTCAAAATCTGTTCTGCCATATGGATCACTACCGCATTTGCTGCGTGATCCAACGCCCGTTTTTCAGCATAGCAGGTAAATCCCACCGTGTCAAAAAGCGTCTCTTTGATCGCATCCTTTTCCACCACAGGGAAACCAAAGTGCTCTGCCAGAGCCTTGCAGATGGTAGACTTTCCCGTTGCCGGCATACCGGTCAAAATAATAACTGCCATAAAACGCTCCTTTCCTGCATTTTCCCACTTTCCCCTGTGAGCGTTATGCAATCTTTCCGGTCAATTCCTTTGCCAGTGCCGTGATTTTCTCATAATCCTTATTTGCCAGAGCCTGCTTATCCAAAACAGCAGAGGCAACACCCACGCCCACAACGCCGGTTGCCAGCACATCCTTTATATTTTCCGCAGTAACACCGCCGAAGCACACCAAGGGAAGGTGGTTCAGAGGCACCCGGATCTCCTTGATGACCTTCATATCCACGATAGACGAGGGAAACAGCTTGATAAGATCCGCACCCAGCTTATAGGCTCTGGTCATTTCAGAGGGAGTCGCACACCCCGGCATAGAAATAAGGCCCGCTTTCTTTGTGGCAGTGATCACATCCTCCTCCATTGTGGGGGAGACGATGATCTCTGCGCCTGCCTGTCCGGCAAGCTCAAACTGCTCCAGGGTGATCACAGTTCCGGCGCCCACATGCATTTTGTTCCCCAACGCCTCTTTCACCGCCTTGATCTTCCGGGCGGTGTCCCCGAAGGTGGCGGGCTCTGCCTGATTAAAGGGCACTTCCATAAAACGGATGCCGCCATCGTACAGGGCATTCGCCACATTTACCATTTCTTCCTCTGCAATGCCGCGGCAGACGACGATCACTTTTCTTTCCAAAAACTCTTTCACAAACGGATTCATACTTTTATCTCCTTTCGTTTTATCCTTTTAAAGCTTTGATCATAATTTCAGTTGCCAGCTTGGCGGTTTTCTTCTCCGCTTCCTGACTTCTTGAAGCAATATGGGGGGTCAGGTAAAAATTGGGAAGTCCCAGCAGCGGTTCGTCCTTCCGGGGCGGTTCGCTGGTCAAAACATCAAAGTAAGCCGCCCGGATCACCTTTTCTGTAAGTGCTGTAAACAAGTCCTTTTCGTTTACGATCCCGCCTCTTGCCGTGTTGATCAGAACGGCATTGGGTTTCATCGTTTTCAGCTCTTTTAATGTAACAAGATCTGCCGTCTCCGGGGTCAGGGGCATATGGAGGGAAACGAAGTCAGACCGCTTCAGGAGCGCCTGAAAATCCACAGTCTCAACATTATAAGCTTTCACCGCTTCCGGGTCCATTGCGTAGGGGTCATAGGCAAGCACCTGCATTCCCAGACCGAATGCCATTTGCGCCACCTTTTTGCCCACAGCACCGAAGCCTGCGATTCCGATGGTCTTGCCCTCCAGCTCGTAGCCTGTCAGCTTTGACCAGCCGGAGGCTCTTGTATCCGAAATGCTTTCGTAGAGATTTTTAGAATCTGCAAACAAAAAGCTGATGGCAGTCTCCGCCACGCTTCTTGCGTTGGAGCCCACAGTTCTTCCCACAAAAATGCCCTTCTCCCGGCAGTATTCCACATCGATGTTATCGGTGCCCACACCAAATTTGACCACCGCTCTGAGCTTCGGATGGGAGTCGATATATGCTCTGTCCACAAGCTCAACCCCCACGATGACACCGTCAGCATCCCCGGTCTTTTCGTAAAATTCTTCCTTTGTATAGGCGTTTCCTGTGTCGTTATACGCTACCGAAAGGCCTGCCGCTTCTATAATTTTAACATTGTCAAGTCCGCACTTATAAAAGCCTCTGGGGGTAACAACAATTTTCATAATTCCATTCCTTTCGCGCATTTGCGGAGATTCTATAGACATATTTTAATTTTAATGCTATAATACCATAAATTCAATCAGGTTTATTGATAAAAATTTCAGAAATATTGCGGTGGCCATATGATTTACAATGCATACGCGGAGCAGAGCGAGCAGCTGTTTGGAATACAGCTTGTAAGCTGCGGACACATATTTGCCAAGCCGGGCAGAGAGATCTGCCGTCCCAACGGGCGGGAGGACTGGCTTTTGTTTTATATCGTTAAGGAGAGCGAAAGCTTTTATCTGGACAAGCTCACCACAGGCTTCCCCGGCTCCTTCATTCTGTTTGCTCCGGGAGAAAAGCAGCATCACAAATACCTGGGTGACAAAACCGCCGAGTTTTATTATGTGCATTTTAAATGCGATCAGCTTCCTTCCAGCATCGGGCTTACCACATCCAGGGTCTATCACGCGCCCTTTAACCGGCAGATCTGCGATGTATTTGAAGATATGATCGAGGAGACCCTGCGGAAGCAGCCCCTTTACGAAAGGCTTTGCATCTGCAAGCTTTTTAATCTTTTGACCCTTTTAGAGCGGGGACTTCTGTGGGCAAATCACCCCGACAAGGAAAATTTTGAGCGCATTGCCCGGGCAGTTCAGCATATGAACAAAGCCTACAACAGCAATTCCTCCTTAGAGGATTACGCAAATATGTGTGCTATGAGCAAATATCATTTCCTGCGGCTGTTTGAAAAAATGATCGGCTGCACCCCAATGGAATACCGGAACAGCATACGCCTGCAGCACGCGGCAGACCTGCTTCTGGAGGAAAAGCTTTCTGTGGAGCAGATCAGCACTATGGTCGGCTATTCCTCCGCCTCCTACTTCAGCTCTGCCTTCAAGCAAAAGTACGGTCTTTCCCCAAAACAATATCAATGCCAACGGCTGAAATAAAAAGCTCTGCACCGGGTGTACCCGGCAATGTCATTAAGATAAGAAAATGCGTGTCATTCTGAGGAGCAACGCGACGAAGAATCTCCTTCAAAATACGATGGAGATCCTTCGCTGCGCTCAGGATGACACGCTTAACTTAATGACATTGGGTGTGCCCGGTACAGAGCTTTTTTGTTTCTTTTAGCCGTCTTTCAGTTCTTTGACCGTATGGATGCGATCCGCGGGGGTCTCGATGTACTTAAACATTTCCTCCATATCCTCGGTAACGAAGTACAGATCTCTGCAATTGTCCCGGATAAAGTTCTTCTCAATGGACTTTTCCATTGCGTAGATAAGCTCGTTATAGTAGCCCATAATGTTATAGATGGCAATGGGCTTATTGTGACGGCAAAGCTGCTTCAGGGTCAGGATCTCAAAGAACTCCTCAAAGGTGCCGATGCCGCCGGGGACAATAATAAAGGCATCTGCATTGTCCTCCATGATCTGCTTGCGCTGGCGCATAGTGTCCGGCTCGATGAGCTCGTCACAGAAATCGCAGACCTCCTCCACATTTTCATCGTCAAAGAACTTGGGGATGACGCCCAGGATATAGCCGCCGCCACGGCGGACACCGTTGGCAGCTGCGCCCATCAGACCGTTTCCGCCGCCGCCAAACACCAGAGAGTGACCCCGCTTTGCCATTTCCTCGCCCATATGCTCCACTGCCACTTTGTACTTTTCATCAATCGTGGGAGAAGCAGCTCCAAATACACAAATTCTCATATTCATTGCTCCTTTTTATTGCGTTACGATAATCATATTATTACAGGCAAAAGCAAAAAATGCAACCATCTTTTTACAAAATATCAATTCAAAGCGCAATTGCCTTTAAGCTGTGCAGTACCCGGTACACCTCACCCCAATGCTGCACCGAATAAAGCTTCTGCCTTTTCTCCGGTTTCCTTTTTCCCACCATATGAAAGTGGATAAAAACCGTGTCCATTCCCTTCAAAGGTTCATCCAGATAAAAATTATCATCAATGATCACATCGATCTTGTTCTCCGCGCAAAAGGCCGCCTTGTCCTTGCAGCACCAGTAATACCCGTCTGCCCGGATCCCTGCAGCTTCCAGCTTTTTCCGGGCAACGAGGATCTCCTGTTCCGAATACTGACCTCTGGCAGAGACGATATAGACTGCGTTTTCCGGGTTCTTTTTCAGCTCTCCGATCACCAGTGCAGCACCGGGCATTACGGAAAACTCCTCCGTGCAGGCGTATCTTCTGACATACTCCTCTACTTCCCCGGGACTCCAGCTGAATTTCTCCTGCACCCTGCCTTCATCCGGGCAGACGATATGATTGCCCTTCAGCTCCTTGCAGTCATAGATCTCGCCCATTGTCATAAAGTACATCTCAGAATCAAAAACAACGCCATCCAGATCCACGGCAATTCGCATGCTTTATCCTCTCCCCAGAATGGATATTTTTATTATAGCGGAAAAAATCCATATTGCAATCCATCCCCAAAAAGTGTCACAAAAACTTTACATTCGCTTCCTTCTGCCAAATAACGCAGCGTACGCAAAATGGCGTTGTCTCAGCTTTTGCGAGACAACGCCATTATATTTTATTAATATTACTCCGTCAATTCCTTCAGCTTGGCATCCCGTTCTTCCTTGGTGATCAGCTTCATATCGTATTGCTGCTCGACCTTACGGATGGCTTCAAAGTTATCTACCTTCTTCTTTGCAGCAGCCAGCTTTGCATCATACTCTTCCTGGGAAATAATGTCCATTGCCAGAGCCTTATCCAGCTTTCCCTTTTCCGCCAGGAACTCTGCCTCTGCAGCCTGCTTCTCTCTCAGGACCGCATTGTTCTTGATCTTTTTCTCCAACACAACGATCTGCTGCTCCAGGTCCTCCTTCTGGGTAAGCTTGGGGTCCATCAGCTTCAGTACATCACTTACATCAATGCCGGGCATCTCGCCGGAGGTAATCACATATTCAACATATTTTCTGCCGATCTGAATATAAGAGGCTTCCAGCTCCTGCTCGATCACATTTACCTGCATCTTGAGCGCAGTCAGTTCACTTTGGTCCTGAGCGGCAACACCGACGGTGGAGCCCACATTGCTTGCGGTGTTGATTGCAGATTTGCCCATACTGGATGCAGCCTTGGTTACCTTGTCAAAAAATGCCATTTTTCCTTCTCCTTTTGCTTATAGAATATATGCTCACAACTGCATTAGCACCTTTTCCGATGCTTCCATACTTTACCAACAGTTGAAATAGCCGGACCTGTTTTCATTATAAACCTGCCAATTGCGGTTGTCCTATGCTGACAGCATAGTTGAAAAATTTTGCCTGATATGGTATGGTATATGAAACAGTTAAGGGTGGTTTTTATATGCAAAAGGACACTTCCGAAATCGTGAAGGAGCTGGGTCTGTGCCCGGATTTTCAGACCTTCTATAACGAAAATAAGGACTATATGCTCTGCGAAAGCCTCTCTCAGCTTTTGAACCGGCTGCTGGGTACAACAGGCTTAAAAAAATCTCAGGTCATTCGGAATGCAGAGCTCTCTGAGGTCTACGGATATCAGATCTTTTCCGGTGTCCGTGTGCCGGAGCGAAAAAAGCTGCTTTGCCTTGCTGTTGCTATGAAGCTGAATATCGATCAGACTCAGCAGCTTCTCAAACAGGCCGGCTACAGTCAGCTCTATGTAAAGCTTCCCTTTGACAGCATCGTGCTCTACGGCCTCTGCAACGGTCAGTCTGTGGTGCAGATCAATGAACTTTTGTATGAATACGGATTGGAGACACTGGGATGAGAAAATGTCCGTTTTGTAAGGCAGATATTGATGACAACGCCCGCTTCTGCCTTTACTGTATGACACCACTGGTGGAAAAAGAGGAACCCGTTGCTTCAAAACGGCAGCTGCGGATTCCTCCGATCCTCATTGTCCTGTTGGCAGGCATTCTGCTGACTGTGGGAGTCGGTGTTTTTATGATCTACCGCGGCAGCCGGGACCCGCAGGGCGGCACTTTGCAGGTCCCACCCCAAACCTCCGGCACACGGGAAGTGATCCCCTCCGGCACCGATTCGTCAACCGGAGAACAAACTATTCCGGAGCAGACCGAGCCAAAGGAGACCTCCAAACCCGGCGGTTTCTTCGACTGGCTCTTCCCCGGCACTGTGACCCCTGATAACCCCGTCAAGGACACTACCTCAAAAGCAACCACAACGCCAACCACAGAGCCGACCACTGAACCAACTACCGCGCCAACCACTGCGCCAACCACTGCGCCAACTACTGAACCTACTACTGCACCTACCACCGAGCCGACTACCGCTCCCACCACAGAGGCCACGACTGCGCCTACAAGACCTGTAGACTATGGCAACGGCATTCCGGGGACAGAGGGTTACCGCACACAATTAGCCATAGGCACCTATCCTGAATTGTATGAAGAGATGGGCCTTCTCCCACTGGGGCAAAACCCGGATGTTGGGTGCCACCTTGCCACTCCTGAGGAGATGGGCGACCCGGATTATGTAAACCCAGGAGATGAATACATCACCAGCTATCCAGCCAATTACTCTCCGAACGGCATTTGCTATATTCCGGCATATTTAAGGGATGACGCCAAAGTGGTTGCCATTGGTCCGACGCTGGGAGAGATGGTCAGCGTATTTCTCCCGGAAACCATCGTTTATATTGGAAAAAGCGCCTTCAAATGCAAGTATAAAACCGAGCTGGCCTATGTGCATATCACAAGCGATACGGTGGATATTCACCCGGAGGCCTTTCCCACCGTGAATTGGTATACAGTCGTGCTGCGGACCTCTGCTGAGTGCAAAAACTCCAAAGGCGAATACTACAAGGACATTGCCGGCAGATACGGCTGCGTATGGGAAGAGTGGAACGGATGACAAGAGAGGCTTATATCAGCAAGCTGCTGCAAACCTACCGGATCGTTTCCCTCCTCAGCGAGAAAAACGACTGCAAGGTGCTGCGGCTGCGAAATCCGGCAGCACAGCGGGATCTGATCCTGCGAAGCCTTCCGGAGGGTATTCGGGCTTACGAGCTTCTTTGCAGCATCCGCTGTGAGAATCTGCCGGAAACCTATGATGTGCTGAAGATGGAGGACGGCGAGATCGTCCTGGAGGAATATATCGACGGGATCACGGTAGCCCAGGTTATGGAGGGCGGCAGGTATCATTACTGGGGTGCAAGGAAGGTACTGCTGGGTGTGTGCAACGCTCTGACTGTCCTTCACCGGCAAGGCATCATCCACCGGGATGTGAAGCCGGAAAATGTGATGATCGATGCAAACGGACGGGTGGTGCTGATCGATCTGAATGCATCCCACGAAGAAACAGACAAAGCCAAAGACACTGTAATTATGGGCACTGTAGGCTATGCAGCACCGGAGCAGCTGGGACTTTCTCAAAGTGATGCCCGGACAGACATCTATGCCGTGGGTGTGCTTTTAAATGTTATGTTAACAGGAAAACACCCTACAGAGGTATTTGCACCGGGCCGTGCAGGAAAGATCGTCCGCAAATGCACTGCCCTGAACCCGGCTGACCGGTATCAATCCGCCGCCCGCCTCCGGGACGCACTATAAGCCGGATACACTGTTTCAAATTCCTGTTTATCGTGCTGTCTATCGATCAACACCGTAGGGGCGATTATCAATCGCCCGCTGTCAATCAGGACCGTCGAGGACGCCGGTCCCTACCGCGCCCCGTCATTGCGAACCAGTGACCGATGTCACTGGTGTGGCAATCCGTAAAGTAAGTATTTGGAACGGATTCCCACGCCAGTGTGTGCACTGGCTCGGAATGACACGGAGGATTGTACTGAACGATAAATTGGAATTTAATTATGCATTAACCAATGTCCCTGGGAAGGCTT
>JAZNZZ010000257.1:0-8085 GCA_045595205.1 Faecousia sp. | reverse complement strand
TTTTTTATCGAATTTTGTGCAATTGTATATATATTCAAGCAAATACGCATTTTGGAGATGGATGAAATTTCCTCCTTGTTTTTGTCCTTTTTTGCCGGTGTGAATCGCGCTTGTTTTTCCAATGTATCCCCCCGAGTGGATCATCTCTCCCGCAGCAGCGGGATGTATAGCTATACATCAGGAATTCAGTTTTCTGCGGATGCGTCCGCCAAAACGCACCCTCCTGCGTCCTATGGCGGGAGAACGGCGTCGGGATAGCGCATTTCCCAAAGCTATACCATAAGAAACTGTTGCAATTTGCGGTTTTCTGTGGTATACTATTGTCGTTCACAGACGGACACGCTAGAGAGGAGTTTTCATTCATGAAGAAGTATTTGATTCGAATCATTGGATCCCTGTGCATTTTAGGATCTGCGGTGCTGATGTTTGTGCCCGGATGGATTCAAGCGAAGGGGGTCGATCGACGTGAGCTGCGTAATATGCGTGCTGATGTGAGTGGCATTTGTTCCGAGGTCGCGGATCGACTGTTGTACCGGATTGAGATGGACGATGACTTTAAAGACGAACTGAAGGATTATGATCTTCCCTACTCCCAGGGCAGGATCAAAGCCCGTTTTCGGGAGATTGAAGATCTGACCGACGAGTTGCTGAACAGCACCGTCTCTTTGGAAGAGCTGTTCATTCTTTCCGCCAAAGCACCTAGCATTATGCAGGATATGGAAAATCTTTTGGACTCCGACGGTGCAGACATTTTCTTTGATGCCGCCGCCTACTATACTTTGTATAAAGGCAGCCATGCGATCTATGACCCTTCCGACAATTACAATCAGGAACTGGTGGACTACAACGCCGAGGCCATAGAGGATGCGACACAGGATGCTGTGGATGTGATCTCAGAATTTTCTTTTCTTCTGATCGTGCCGGCAATGGTGATCAGTCTGATCCTTACACTTGCAGCAGCTTCTGCCGTCACCCATATCTGCAATAAGGGCAGGGGGCTAAAATATGTATTTGGAGTCATCCTGATCGTTATGGTCGCCGGTATCTGCGTGGCACTTTCCCTTACCTCTAATATGATTGCGGATCTTCTGGCAGCAGCGCCCGCCTTCGAGGATATGAAGCTGAGCATTACCGCCGCACCGTTCTTTGCCATTGCTCTGATGCTTGTCCCCGGTGTTTTGGATATTGTTTTTGAGCGCAAAAAGAAGCAGGTCGCAGAGCAGGTTCAGTCCGCTGAGAGCTAGCTGTCAACCCGTCAAGCAAAAGGTAATCTGTTTGCCTGTTGCGGTCGGTACGCTATTATGGCAAAGAGGGAGATTGCACGGAGACTGTTATGTCTCCAGTTTCCCCGATAAAAAAGAATGGAGGATTTTATATGTATTGTGAGAAATGCGGTAAACCCATCGAAGACGGGCAAACCTTATGTACCAACTGTTCAGCGGAGAAGACCCCGGAACCGGTCTGCGACACCTTTGAACTGAACACTGCCGATACAGTCCCCGCAAAGAAGGCTTCCAAGAAAAAAACCGGTCTGATTGCAGGCATCGCTGCTTTGGTGATCGTAGTGGCTGCGGCGGTAGGCATCTTCTTGAATCTGGACAGCATCAACGGCTTTGTTGACCGTACATTCCAGAGTCCCGAGGAATATCTGGCAAATGTGGAAAGCGCCGCCATTGCCGAACACAGTGCAGAACTGACCCGGGCTTACGGTATGATGCTGAAGAATTATGGAGCATCTGTATCTTCCGGCGAGACGGAAATGCGCCTGACTATGGGCGATGACATTATTTCTTATCTTGAATCTATGATGCAGCAGCAGGGTGCCCGGATGGAGCTGGATTGGCTCAGTCAGATCAAGCTGTCCTCAAATGCCAATGTTCAGGATGCTGCCATACAGACGATGCTCGGCATCGGTCTTGGTAATACCGATCTTCTGTCCACTGATGTGATCTTTGATCTGGACAAGGGTATAATGTATATGGCCGTCCCCGAGCTTAACAAAAGCTATCTGTCCGTAGATTTCTCTTCACAGATCTCTCCCGGTGAGCTGAAGAACACCCTTACCCAGAGTATGCAGTTCAGTAGCGCTCTGGTAAAAACACTCCCCTCGGAAGAGGATATGAACAAGCTGATCACTACATATGCAGACATCATTCTTTCCTGCATCAACGATGTGGAAAAGAGTGATGACACCGTCACAATTGACAATGTTTCCCAGAAGATGGTGGTGCTGACCGCTAAGATCACCGAGAAGGATCTGCTGAACATTTGTGAGAAGATCCTTAAGAAGGCCGAAAAGGACGAGACCCTGAAAACTGTCATCACTGCTTTGAGTAACTATACCAACGAAATGGGCAAGATGAACGGTGGCAGCTACTACGAGCCTGTGGACCTTTACCGGCAATTCCTGGATGCTATTCCCTCTGCTCTGGCCTCCATCGAAGAAGCGAAGGGCGAGGCGGAAAGCGATAATTACCTGAAACTGAAAGTCTATGTGGATATGAAAAACAATGTCCGCGGTCACGCCCTGACACTTTACACTAATGGCAAAAAGGAAGATCAGTCCTTCAGCTGGTTGACCGTGGCAGAGGGCGATACCATCTACACCGAGGCGAAGTTCCCCGAGATCCGGATCACCGGCGAGGAGACCGTGGAGAAGGGCGTTTCCGAAGGCGAGTACACCTTATATGCAGAAGGCGAAAAGATCGGCACTCTGGAATTTGAGGATGTAACCGAGACCAGCGGCACACTGCGTCTGATTCCCAGTGAGGAACTCATCAGCCAGACGCTGTCCGGAAGCGGCATCCCCACCTCCCTGCTAGGCGGCAACCTTGCATTGGAACTGTCCTGCAGCACAAAGGATGCTGCGGTCAGCTATGAGGTAAATATCCTTGTAGGTCCCAAGGCATTAGTTGGTTTAGCCCTGTCCTCCAAGGTGGGCGAAGGCGGCAATATCGCTATCCCCACCAACGCACTAAACGCCAACAATCAGGCTGATCTTATAAAGTGGCTGCAGGACGCCAACTTCAGCGGCGTGCTGAAATCTATGGAAGATGCCAAGGTCCCGGCAGAGCTTATCAACCTGGTAAGAAGCTATACAGCTATGTTCCAGGGCGGCTGATCCATACTGAATAAATTACTTTGTTTTGGCACTGATTATCAGTGCCAAAACTTTTAACTGGGAGAAGATCCGAATGGAAATACAAATTTGTCATGTGCAAAAGAAATACCGCAGAAAGCAGGTGCTCAGGGATATTTCCCTCACCGCACAGGCAGGCACCTGCATCGGTATTCTGGGCTGCAACGGCAGCGGCAAATCCACACTTTTGTCCGTGCTGGCCGGTGTGCTTCCTCAAGACGGCGGCAGCTTTCTGTGCGACGGAAAGGATCTGTTTCGGGATAATGCCCTGCGGTCAAGGCTGGTGGGCTATGTTCCCCAGGGAACGCCGCTGATCGAGGAGCTGTCCGCAAAGGATAATCTGCTTTTGTGGTACAGTCCCAGGCAGCTGAAGCAGGAACTGGAAAACGGCGTTCTGAAACTGCTGGGGATTGACGCATTCCTGACCACGCCGGTAAGCAAAATGTCCGGCGGTATGAAAAAGCGGCTTTCCATTGGCTGCGCCGTGGCAAACCGCCCACCCATCTTACTTTTGGACGAGCCCACAGCAGCACTGGACCTGATATGCAAGGAACGCATCGCCGAGTACCTGCGCCGGTATAAGCGCTCCGGCGGCGTGCTGCTGCTGACCACCCACGATGTGTTGGAATTGGAGCTATGTGACGCCTGGTACATCCTCCGGGACGGCGTTTTGGAGTCTTTCCAATATGACGGGAATCTGCACAAACTGATAGAGAGTTTATAAACTATGAGCAAGTATTTTCAAATACAGTACAAACGCCTTTTGCGATTTCTGCCTGGGGCTTTGCTGGTCGCATTGATCCTGGTCGGCAGTCTTCTGCTGGCATTCCGGCTGTTCACCCAGCAAAACGCGAATCAGGAGGAAAATCAAAAGTTCCCCTTTGCTTTTTGCGGAGAAACAGAACATTCCTTTCTGCAAATGGGGCTTTCGGCTTTGAGTTCTCTGGATTCCTCTCGCTTTGCCATAGACTTGCTGGAAATGGAAGAGGCAGATGCGGCCCGTGCCCTTGCCCGGGGTGAGATCTCTGCATACATAGTGATTCCCGACGGCTTTATGGACGCGGCCCTTTCCGGTCAAATCTTACCAATCAAATTCTATTCCACCACCGGTGCAACAGGTATTGTCTCTTTGGTGAAAGAGGAGCTGAGCACAGCGATCTCCACACTCCTTCTCGCTTCGCAAAAGGGCGTTTACGGTGTGTGGGACACCTTGATTGACAACGGTCTTAACAACAAAGCCGGAGGGCAGATGGACCGTATGGCGTTGGTCTATGTGAATTACATCTTCGCCCGGGATCGGATCTATTCCTTAGAGGAGCTTGGCATTGGGGACGACCTGGGACTGGAAGGCTATATCCTGTGCGGTCTGGGCGTTCTGCTGCTGATGCTGATCTGCCTTCCCTTTGCGGCGCGGATGATCCCCAGGGACCCTGCTCTGGGCAGCCTGCTTTGTTCCAAGGGGAAATCCGCGTGGGGACAAGCTGTGTGCGATTTCGCCGCCTATGCCGCGACGCTGCTGAGCCTGCTGCTCATCCTGTTCGTGGCAGCCAAGCTGTGTATCCCCGGTATGGACACGGTGTTTCTGTGGAATATTCTCCCCGTGCTTTTTCTTACCGCCGCCTTTAGCTTTATGCTCTACTCCCTGTCACGGGATCTGGTCGGCGGCGTGCTGCTCCTGTTTTTTGTCACCGTGATCGTGTGCTTTGTTTCCGGCTGCCTGTATCCGGTATACTTTTTCCCCACACAGGTGCAGCAGCTCGCCCAATGGCTTCCCACGGGCATTGCCAGAGCACAGTTGGCAAGTTGTCTTACCGGCAGTGCTCCCCTGTGGACATTGCCTGCGCTTCTTCTTTACACCGGGGCGTTTGTTGCCATCGGCGTGTGGGCAAGAGTCCGTTACATCCGGGAGGTGGCATGATGAATCGGGTGCAAAAACTGCTTTTGTGGTTTGCTATGCTCAGCAAACGCTTGTATAAAAAGCCCACCTTTCTGGCACTTATGGTTCTGATTCCGGCACTGGTTCTTGGCTATACCGCCGTCACCGGCGGAGAAAGCGGCGTAATCACCATAGGTCTCGCCTGCCGGGGGGATGACCCTGTAACACAAGAAATCTTCGCCGAACTGCACAGCGACAGCCGGCTGCTGCGCTTTCAAATCTGCGCCGACCCCCAAACAGCAGAGACGCTTCTGCGCTCCGGAAAGCTGGATGCCGCCTGGATCTTCCCCGAAGATATGGCGGAAAAAATAGAGAAATTTGCCCAGAATCCCACTTCCTCCAACGCCTTTATCACGGTGCTGGAGCAGGAAGACGATGTGACCCTGATGCTGTCCCGGGAAAAGCTGAATAAAGTAGTCTACCCATACATCGCCCAGCGGGTCTATGTGCATTTCCTCCGGGATCTGGCACCGGAGCTTTCCCATCTGTCCGATCAGCAACTTCTGGAGTACTACCACGCCACAGGTCTTTCTGTAAATCTGTTTGAATTCGAAGGCACTGCCGCTCAGCAGCGGGAGGCAAACTATCTTTTGTCCCCTTTGAGAGGTCTGCTGGGGACGCTGATCCTGCTGTGTTCCCTTGCAGCCGGGATGTACTACATCCGGGACGCAGAAACCGGCACATTCGCCTGGGTCAGCCGGCGGCTGCAGTGGTTGCCGGAGCTGGGATGTCAGCTAACCGCCTGCGTACATATTGCCGCAGTGTGTCTGATCTGTCTCAGTGTCTGCGGTCTGGCAGGAAATTGGGCAACAGAGCTGGTTATCTTACTGATGTACAGCCTGTGCTGCAGTGTGTTCGCTATGGCACTGCGGCAGGTGTGCGGCTCGGTGAATCTTATGGGCACGGCCCTGCCTTTGGTGATTGTTGCGGCACTGGTGATCTGTCCGGTGTTCTTTGATCTGGGCGCGTTGCGGCAGGTGCAGTATCTGCTGCCGCCTACCTACTATATCAACGCAGCCTATGACAGCCGTTACCTAGTATATATGGCAACTTACACTGTCATATCAGCAGGCATCGCCGCATCCATACAGTTGGTCAAAAGTTATGTCTGTAACCGTTAAAAAACAGCACCGGTTCAACCGGTGCTGTTTTTGCAATATATCAGAGCTTACCGAATCATAGAGGCCAGGTCGTCAAAATCCAGTCCTCCCATCAGAGAAAACACATCGGGAACCCATCTGCCGTCCACCTTGAAAACACGGACAGTAATGTCCATTTCCTCCGGCTCGTCAAGCTCGCTTCCGGTGATGGAGGCGACAACGGACAGCTCATAGCCTTCCTTCACTCCGGCAGACTTGCACTCATCGCAGAAGCTCTCCAGCGCTTTGACCATATCCTTAGCCCGGGACTTGGTGATACCCAGATCGTCGGCCATATCTTCATAGTCATCGGAGTCCATATCGTCCAGTTGCTCACCCAGGTCACTGATATCACGAAGCTTATTTCTGAACTCTCTGACATCTTCCCTTTCCAGCTTCTCTTTGTCCTCGATCTTCAGCTTGATCTTGAAATTGTCGCCGTATTCATCCTCAAGACCTTCCATCAATTCTGCAAAAGCATCCTCTGCATCCTCCAGAGTATCCTTATACTGGTCGGATTTCTTCAGGATCTTAATAAGCTTCTCTGCTTCCGATTCGCCAAATCCGTTGAGCAAAGTGGGTGCCCGATCAATGATCTTCTCAACAGACTTGGTGTTTAAAAGTTTTTCTGCAGTCTGAATGGGTGTCTTATATGTATTGCCCAGCAAAGACAGGACAATGATTGCAGCAATCAGCACAGCCACACCAGCGCCTGCAATGATCCAAACCTTACGGGGAAGGGTCTTGACCTTCTCCAGAAGAGGCTTGCACTTTACTAACAGGCCTTTACCCTTTTCCAGAAGGTCCTGTGCCATTTTAGCCAGGTCCTTACCGCTTTCTGCCGGCTGCTGATTCTCCGCGGGCAGCTGCTGTTCTTCCGCCTCGGGAGCAACGCCGTTTTCATAGATGTTGTTCTCCATGCTCTTTCTCCTTTGCTGATATAATATCTTTTCGCAGGCAATAGACACTGTCCAAGTCCACAGGGTATTTCACTGATTCTCGGAAATGTCCACATCTGGCAGATAATAGTTTACCACACATACACTCGAATTGCAACTGTATATTCTCCGGTTTTTCAAAAAACGCCCTCTTTCCAACATATTTTCTATAATCCACCCCACCTGTGAACCCCTGTCCGGTCTCCATAACCATCATATCTGTCTATTGACAGAAAATGTGCCGGGTAGTATTGTAATAAAAAACGACCTTAGGGGGCTTTTATGAATACCTTGGATGCTATGCGCCTGCGCCGTTCTATCCGCAAATTCCACCCGAAGCCTGTCCCCGCCGAGCAGTTGCGGGAGATCGTCGAAGTGTCCCGGCTGTATCCCTCCGGCGGCAATCACCAGCCCATCCGTTTCGGGCTTGTCACCGCCCCGGAGCTTGCCGATGCTGTATTTGCCCAGCTGCGCTGGGCGATGTATCTGCCCGATTATCAAATCGCAGAAAACCAACGCCCCACCGCATACATCGTCCTGCTGCGGGACACCGCCGTTCGCCGCAGCTGCGACTACGATGTAGGTGCCGCCTCCACGATGGTGATGCTGGCAGCAACGGAAAAAGGACTTTCTACCTGTCCCATCGCCAATTTCAGCGCACCGAAGCTTTCCGCTTTGCTGGAGCTTCCGGAGTCGCTGCACCCGGAGCTGGTGTTCGCCGTAGGCTACGGCGCACAGGAAAGCCGTGTAGTGCCTATGGAAGACACCCTTCGCTATACCCAGGATGAAGCCGGTAATTTCTTAGTACCCAAACGGAGTGTGGAAGATATTCTGGTCTTCCACAAGTAAATAAGCCCGGGACGATGTATGATTCGTCCCGGGCTTTGGCTTTGCTGTCTGCTCCGCAGGAAATCACCTTGGTGTCAGAGTCAC
>JAZNZZ010000256.1:0-8938 GCA_045595205.1 Faecousia sp. | reverse complement strand
AAGGAGCAACTGCAATTTCCAGGTCCATTTGAGCCATTTCCAGTAGGACACGTTGGCCATGGATAAGCCGATCAGCAGTACCGGATTTGTGGGCAGGATGACGTCTGTAAATCCGTCAGCCATACAGTAGGTCAGAATTACCAGCGTGGGAGAAATGCCCAGGGCGTTTGTGATGGGAAGAACGATGGGCATAACCAGGAATATCTTTGCCGAGGCAGAGCCGATGAACAGCTGCAGAAACAGGATCAGGGCATAGATCAAAAGGATCGTAACGAACTTGCTTTTTCCGGTCAAAAGACCCAGCACCGAGTGCATTACGGTGTGGAGGATATTGCTTTCCACCATAACAAGCTTCACGGAGGATGCCAGAGCGATCATAACGATTGCCGGCAGCATAGATGCCGCACCCTGCAGGAACCAGACCAGCACCTGACGGAAATTTTTGTACACAAGCTGACCTGCGATCAAACCGGAAATGAGAAAGCTTGCGGCAAGGATCGGGATCGCCAAACCGGAGATGGATCTTATACAGGCAAGCGCCAAAAGGAGGATCCCCTGTACGGAGAAAAAGACAGTAAAGATGCGGAAAATGCGTTTTTGATCCGGTACGGTATCCGCGATCTGAGCAATAAGATTTTCCCGTCGTTTCAGGTCGGCATCGTATGTAGGGGAGCTTTTGGGGTCCCGGCGGAGCTTGTTCAGATAACCCAGCAGAAAAGCGCACAGGATCAAATAAACGATGATGAAAAATACGACTCTGAGCCAGACACCGGAAGAAACGCGGATGCCGGCAAGCTGTGCGGCCGTTCCAATGGAGAATGGGTTGGTGATGGCGGTGGAAAAACCGAAACAGGCCGCCAGCAGGCAGGTGCCGAGACCGACCATCGTGTCCATATTCATAGAAAGCATAAACACGATGATCAGGGGAAGCAGAGTCACCAGCTCTTCAAACATACCGAACAGGCTGCCGAAGAGCATAAAGATCAGCACAGTAATGCAAACCACCGGTTTACCACGGTCCTGCAGACGGGCAATGATATAGGAGATAAAGGCTTTAATGCTGCCGGTTTTGTCAAGAAGATTAAAAACACCGCTCATTACCAGCAGGAAGATGCTGATCATAATAATGGTGACGGCATCCTCTGAACCAAACACCCGCACCGGCGCTGTGAGTACGCGCCATAATGGGATTCCCTTAACCTGACCCTTTTGATAGGTGTCGGGGATGATGTTATTGTTTGTGTCTGTTTCAAATGCTCCCTGAGGAATGAAGCAGGAAAGTGATCCGCAAAAAAACAGGATCGCAAGAAGGATCACCGTGACCATAACAAAGGAACGGACACTGACATTGGAGGTTTGTTCCTGTAGTTTTCTTTCTCTCTTCTTTGTAAGGATAGGAATCACTCCTTATCTTTCTTCTTTGGCAGTGCTGTCATAAAGGATCATAGATGCTATATACCAATCCACTGCCGAGCGTCTTTCCTCCGGCACGAAATAAAGAATTTGCGTGCCGTCATAAATTTCAAAGTTTTCTCCTGCACCGAAAAGCAAGCGGTAAATGCGCCGGACGGTAAAGTGCAGCTCCACAGCTTCACCGTCTTTTGTGCCGGAATAGGTAAGGCCCTCCCGGCTCAGGGTGCAATCACCGAAACCACCGTGGCGTGTCAGGCTGCTTCCGTTGCCGGGCAATCGCAGTTCAACTTTTGAAGATAATGTATAGTCTTCGTTTTCGGAGATTTCTTTTTCCAGAAGCATTTTTTGCCAATCATACCATTGGGTAAGATCCGTAAACCGAAAATCTCCTGTAAAGCCGTACCGGTCATCAAGAGAAGTCAGATAACCGCAGTTCTCACAAAAGATCCTGTCCTTTTGGGTTGTAATTGTATGCTTTTGACCGCAAACAGGACAGATCGACAGAATGTTTTCCAGACCCTCTGCCATTTGTCGGGAGCAATAGTGAATATCCGGGTGCTGCTGCAGCCACTCAAATTCATTGTAGGAAAGGCGCTTTTCGATGCCATCCTTCAGCTGCTCCGGGGAAAGGGTCTTTACTTGCTCCGGCGTGTACAAAATATCCAGCTCAGCTTCCACCACAGAACCCCGGCGGAAGCCCTTTCCCCATTTAGGGTCAGCAAGATAGTCACCGCCAAACTTGACGGTATAGACTGTGACACCGGCTTTTTTGATAAAGGAGTAAGTGCTTTCCTGAATATCCTCAAACCGTCCGGTGGTGGAAAGCCGCGCTTCCGGCATCATAGCCAGAATGCCTTGATCCTTAAGCACCGTCAGACAGTTTTTTGCATTCTCAATATCCATTGCAAACATACTCTTGGGGAATGCACCGACTTTTTGCAGCAGCCAACCCAGAATGCTGTGATAGAAGTACAGTCTTGCAACAATAAAATTCGGCTTATATTTACGCAGCAATACCGCTGCGTAGATGAAATCGATAAAGGAACCGTGATTGCACAGGACAATGGAGGGATTTTCAGGCTTGCCGACTTTGTTGACTGCTTTAACTTTTACACCGCACAGGAATAAATAGAACCGTACGCCGAAATATACGGTGTTCATTACAAAACCGTTTACCTTTTGTACCTTGAATTTAGGGCTGCTTTTGGAACGCTTATTTATTGATATGTCATCTTTATTGTTTACCATAATCATTACCGTAAGAGGGAAGCGCCGTGCTTGCTTTTGAACCGGCAGAGCATCCCCTCGATGTTCTTTCTCTTTTCGTTCTAACGCAATTCGACAAGCGCAGCAAGATGAAAAGCAAGCTGGTGAAAAATTTCTATTTTCTGAAAAACGCAACAGCAACAGCACCGGGGCCTGCGTGTGTGCCGATCACACTGCCGACACTGGTATAGCGAATTTCCTCCAGATTGCCTTCCCATAAAGCCTTGCTGTCTTCAATATACTTTTTAAGAAGTATATCGGAAAGACCGGTGTAACCCAGCAACACAGGCTTGGAGAAATCAACGCCTCCTGCCTTCTCGATCTCCTGAACCAGAAGATTGTTTCCCTGTTTAGAGCCCCGGGCCTTTCCCAGTATCTGGATCTGACCGGAGGCTACAGACAGTACAGGCTTGATATTCAGCACTGCACCGGCAAAAGCAACGGTTTTGGAGATCCTGCCGCCTTTTTTCAGATACGCAAGGGTATCAACAAGGGCCACGATGATGATCCGTTCCTTTTCTTCTTCCAGCTTGGCAGCCAGTTCTTTTGCTGAATAGCCTTCTTCCAGAAGCTGTAATGCCCGTTCCACCAGGATCCCGCCGCCAATGGCAACGCTTCCACCGTCCACAACATAAATGTTTTCGTATTCTTCGGCGGCGATCACGGCACTTTGGTATGTGCCGGATAAATTGGAGGAAAGTGTGATCACTACAGCACTTTCACCGGCTTTTTTTGCTTTTTCGTATTCTTCCTCAAAGGCTGTGGGTGTTGCCTGACTGGTGCTCGGATGTACATCCGTTTCGATCAGCTTTTCATAAAAAGTCTTGTGGTCGATGGTGACGCCGTCTATATACTCCTCATCTCCGAAATGGACCGTAAGGGGTACAGTATGGACTTGGGCTTTGATCTCGGGGGTCAGGTCTGATGTGGAATCTATAATGATCCTTGTTTTCATAATGATTCTCCGTATTTGGACTTTTGAGGCAATCCCGTTTTAGACAGAGACTGCAGATTTGTGGTGATCTGCTCCAATGCAGCATAGAATATCTCCCTTTTTTCTTCGGAAAGACCTGCTCCTGCCAGCTCAACTGCAACGGAGACCCTGTCACGGACGTGCTCCGCTGCCTGCTTTCCTTTCTCGGTCAGCAGAAGCTTGGCACGGTAGAGTTTTCCGTCAATGCTCTCTTTCCGAACAAGACCTTTTTTGATTAAAATAGAGATCATCCGGGAGACATCCGCCTTGTTCTTGCAGCACAGCTTGCCTAATTTTGCGGCGGTGATGCCATCGTTGTACTGATACAGTGTCGTCAGGTAGACAGCGTGGGGGCTGTTCAAATCATACTTCGCCATTTCTTCTGCTGCCAGCTTGTGCCAGCACCGGTCGATTTCAGATAATGCCAGAGAAAAACGGGCAAAACGCTTCAGCATAAATAACCTCCTGTTATGAGATATTGTATTGTCTGCTTCCTAATTATACGGCAGAATCGTTGATAAGTCAACATCTTAAAGCTGGTACAAGGCTGTGCATCCCTGTTGACAAACATAATACTTCGTGATACGATGTATCAAAAAGGGAGGATGCTATGGACGCACAACTGAAGCGGGGACTGCTGGAGGTCTGTGTTCTTGCTGCGATCAAGGATGAGCCTTCTTATGGCTATAAGATCATCAAGGACCTGAACCCGTATATTGTTCTCTCAGAATCTACACTTTATACCATTTTGAAACGCCTTGAAACAGGAAAGCTGCTCACAGTCTCCTCCGCAGAACACGGCGGAAGGCTTCGGAAGTATTACCATATCACCCTGGAGGGGGTCAGGCGTATAAACGATTTTAAGAAAGAATGGGAAGAGATCCTCTCCATTTATCAGTTTGTTGTCAAGGAGGATACGGATGATGCGTAAAGAAGAATTTCTCGCACAGCTTCGGGACGGCTTGGCAGGCCTGCCACAGAAGGATATTGATGAGCGTGTTGCTTTTTACAGCGAGATGATCGATGACCGGATGGAGGACGGTGTTTCTGAAACAGAAGCAGTTTCCGGCATTGGAGCAGCTTCGGAGATCGTTTCCCAGATCATTGCAGAGACGCCGCTGACAAAAATTGCAAAGCAGCGAAGAAAAGCCAAACGGCAGATGAAGGTCTGGGAAATCGTGCTTTTAATACTGGGCTCGCCTGTCTGGCTGTCCCTTTTGATTGCGGCTTTTGCAGTTGCCTTATCTTTTTATGCGGTGTTATGGTCCGGTGTTATATCTCTGTGGGCGGTTTTTGCTGCTGTGATCGCCTGTGCCGTTGCCGGCGTTTTCGGCGGCATTCTCTTCCTGTGCAAGGGAAATGCTCTTCCCGGTATTGCGATGATCGGTGCGGCAATTGCCTGCGCCGGTGTTGGTATCTTTTTGTTTTATGGGTGTAAGCTGGCTTCCGTGGGTATGGGACTTCTTACAAAGAAAATCGTACTTTGGATCAAACGCAGCTTTATGAAAAGGGAGGATGCATAATGGAAGCGAAACATTGGCTGATAGTAGGAGCAGTTCTTGCATTATTGGGTTCTTTGCTGTTTTTCTGTGTGATGTCAACTCTGGAATGGGACTTTACGAAGCTGTCAACGGTCAAATATGTAACAAATACCTATGAGCCGGAAGCTGCTTTTAAGGATATTTCCATCGTGACCGATACGGCGCAGGTCGATCTCATACCATCAGAAAACCACAAAGTGTCTGTGGTTTGCTATGAACAGGAGAATGTGAAGCATTCCGTTGGGGTAAAGGACAACGCCCTTGTGATCAGAGCAGAGGATACAAGACAATGGTTTGAGCATATTGGTATATACTCCGGTACGCCGAAGATCAGCGTATATGTTCCTCAGGGAGAGTACGGTGTTCTTTCTGTAAAATTTAAAACAGGTGACCTTTCAATTCCCGGGGAGCTGTGTTTTGAAAGCATTGATGCTGCAGGCAGCACGGGGGCAGTGACCTGCAATGCATCTGCAGCGGAATCCATCAAAATCAAAACGACCACCGGTAAAATTTGCATTGAGAATATAACAGCAGGATCTGTGTCGCTGTCAGTGTCCACCGGCAAAGTCACGGCAGCGAATATCAATTGCTCCGGGGCATTGTCAGTAAAGGTGTCTACCGGAAAGGCGGTGCTGACAAATGTGGACTGTAAGCGCCTGGAAAGTGACGGGGACACCGGATCGATCTCTCTTAAGAATGTGATCGCATCGGAGGCTTTTTATGTAGAACGAAGCACCGGCAATGTGAAACTGGATGGCTGTGATGCGGGAGAGCTGTACATCAAAACGGATACGGGAGATATTACCGGAAGCTTGCTCACAGATAAGGTGTTTATTACCCAAACAGATACGGGAAAGATCCAGGTTCCGAAAACGACCTTCGGCGGAAAGTGTGAGATCACTACAGACACAGGAGATATTGAGATAACTGTGGGTTAGACCAAAGAAGCAGTGCGTATGAAAAGTATTTTTGCCATCCAAATTTCAGTGTTATTTTTAAGGACGGATGCATATAATACCGGGAGTGCTGCTTTGGAGGTGATGGTATGGAGAATCAATTTGCAGATGTGGATGAGCTGATCTTTGCCGGTGAAGAGCACCGGCCAAGTGAGAGATAAAAAATAGTGGGTTGACCTTCGGGCCAACCCACTTGTGCTGTTTTGTGATTATTTGCTCTCGTATTCGTAGAAGCCACGGCCGGTCTTCTTGCCGTACCAGCCCTTGTCGTAATAGCTCTTGATCAGATCATAGCCGATGGGCTTCTCACCGGACTCATCATACTTACGCTGCAGAATGTCATAAGCCAGATCAAGACCGGTCAGGTCATTAAGACGGAAGGGACCCATAGGATGGTTCAGACCCTTCTCACAGGCAATGTCTACCTCCTGGGGGGTGCAGTAGCCCTGCTCCACCATCCAGCGTGCCTCAGTGTAGATGGCCTGCAGGATACGGTTTGCAACAAAGCCGTCCAGCTCTTTCTTCATCCACACGGGATCCTTGCCGGTGGCAGCAGCAAAATCGTACAGAGCCTGTGCAGTCTCTTCGGAGCAGTGGTCACCCTGAACGACCTCCACCAGCTTCATAACCAGAGCGGGGTTGAAGTAGTGCAGGTTGGCAAGGCGCTCGGGATGGGAAACATCATCCTTGAAGGTGGAGGAGACCATACGGCTGGAGTTGGTGGCAATGATGGTGTCGGGACGGACCAGTGCATCCACCTGTCTGAACACCATAGCCTTGATGTCCTTGCGCTCAACGATGGCTTCAATGACCAGGTCAACATCCTTACAAGCCTCTTCCAGAGTGGAGCAGATGGTGAAACGGCTACGGATACCGGCAACCTGCTCCTCGGTCATACGACCCTTGGCAATGCGGCCTGCCAGATAGCTGTCTTCCCACTTGGCAACATCCTCCAGAACGGCGGGGTTGGCATCAAAAATGGTGACCTCATAGGGGTAGATGGCGGTGTTCAGTGCGATCTGACGGCCCATAAGACCGCCGCCGATGACACAAACCTTCTGAATCTTCATAAGCTTCTTCTCCTTTTTGTTTGGTAGTGAATAAGTATGGGCATTGACGAATACTTAATACATATATTCTAAGACTTATAACAGGCGCTGTCAAGTAATCAAATTGTACAATATGTTTTTCGGTTGTTATGATTCTTTTGCTACTTTACAAAATGAGATTTTTTGGCTATAATGAATCGAATATATTTATAAAGTGAGTGTAGAAGCTATGAATATTGAGTTTGATACCTACAAACAGAAACTGAATGAGATGCGCCCTGCCCTTGAGGCACTGGCAGATTCTCTGAATCTGGAGGGACTTCGAAACGAGCTGGAGCGCTTGCAGGCAATGCAGGAGGCTCCCGGCTTCTGGGATAACCCTGAGAAGAGCCAGCAGGTGGTTGTGAAGGCAAAGACAACGGAGAGCAAGATCACGAAGTACGAGCAGATGCTTTCCGACTGGGATGACCTGATCACCATTTGTGAGATGGCAGAAGAGGAAGACGATGACTCTATGCTGGATGACCTGAAGGAGGGCTTTCAGAAGCTTTCTGAGGATATGGAGCGCTGCCGCCTGCAGACGCTTCTTACGGGCACTTATGATTCCAACAATGCTATGGTCTCCTTCCAGGCAGGTGCAGGCGGTACAGAGGCACAGGACTGGTGCCAGATGCTTTACCGTATGTATACCCGCTGGGCAGAGGCTCACGGCTATACCTATAAGATCATGGACTATCAGGAGGGCGAAGAAGCCGGCCTGAAGTCTGCGGACATTCTCATAGAGGGTGACAATGCCTACGGTTTCCTGAAGGGAGAAAACGGTGTTCACCGTCTGGTGCGTGTATCTCCCTTTGATGCCAATGCCCGCCGTCAGACCTCCTTTGCTGCGGTAGAGGTCATTCCGGATATCCAGGATGACAGTCAGGATGTGGAGATCCGGCCTGAGGATTATGAGATGCAGGTGTTCCGATCCTCCGGTGCAGGCGGTCAGCACATCAACAAGACCTCCTCTGCAGTTCGTCTGATCCACAAGTCCGGCATTGTCGTTGCCTGTCAGACAGAGCGCAGTCAGGTCCAGAATAAGGAAAACTGTCTGCGTATGCTCCGCAGTAAGCTGGTGGAGATCAAGGAGCGTGAGCATCTGGACAAGATCTCCGACATCAAGGGCGTTCAGCAGAAGATCGAGTGGGGCAGCCAGATCCGCAACTATGTGTTCATGCCTTACACCCTGGTGAAGGACACCCGCACCGGCTGCGAGACCTCCAATGTCAACGCTGTTATGGACGGCGCGCTGGATCCCTTTATCAACGCCTATCTGACCTGTGCTGCCACCGGCAACTGGGTCACAAAATAAAAGTAAAAAAATATTGATTTTCCCTTGCTTTTTGGAAAACAGCATGTTATAATACACAGGCTGTTTTGGAGAACACGCATTTTTGAACTGAAAAAATTGGTGCTTCTGCACAATAGGATAACTCACTGTCGGAGGGAGGTAAAGAAAAATGGAAGCTTTGAAGATCGTTTTTATTGTACTGGAGGTTCTGGCCAGCGTGGCGCTGATCGTCACCGTGCTGATGCAGTCCGGTAAGGAGGCCGGTCTGTCCGGCGCTCTGTCCGGCAGCACCGATACCTATATGAGCAAGAATGGCAAGGGTGGCCTGGACAAGCTTATGGCAACCGCTACCAAGTGGGTGGCCCTGGTTTGGATCATTCTGACTCTGGTGCTGAGCATTATTGGTT
>JAZNZZ010000255.1:0-30799 GCA_045595205.1 Faecousia sp. | reverse complement strand
CTCTTTTCGTAAAACAGCGGCGCAGAAGTTCCTACCATCAACTTTCGGGCTTTCCCTTTGCTCTTTCCTATGCAAATATCCCGGTGCGGACAATTTATGCACTGCTCCTTTTTGAACAAATAGGACAGCTTGTCGTATCTGTCGCCCCGTCCATTTCCTCCAACAGTCTTTTTGCAGCTTACTGTATAATTGCCCATAAAGCAGAACCACTGATCAGAGTCCTTGTTATAAGAAAACAACTCTTCGTCGATCTTGTACACACTGGCACTGACCGGTATGTAGCCCTTGATCTTCTGCTTTTCAAGCATTTCCAGAATATCCTTACGGAAATATGCCTTATCTCCATACAGTTCGTGGACTTTTACTCCGGCATTTTGGGTTCTTTCAAGCAACGGTGCAAATTCTTTCCCGTCCACATATTCTCCGCTATGGGTATCTGCCGCGGTTATGATTCGCTCGTCAGCAGTCATTGTCAATTCGGTTTTGTAACCGTAAAATTGGCTGGTTTTGGATTTGCTCCCCACTCGGGCATCCTTATCGCTTAAAGAACGCAGACCTCTCTGCAGGAGAAACTTTTCGTCTGAAAGTACTTCTTTTGCTTCTTCAATAGCTGCTGCAGTGGATTCTCCTGCATAGGCAGCTGCAGATTCCATTACCTCTTCCAGATAATCTTTCATTGTCTGCTTTGCTTGATTATGGTCTTCTATTTGCGTGTAATCCGGAATAGCAGTATCGACCGTCACAGGAATCTGTCCGTTGTCAATTTCCAGCCCCTTAAAGATCCGCTTGGCAAGATGCTTCATAATGCGTTCCGGGACTTTCTTGGTGCAATTCGCTTCGATGTGTGTAGTGTCGACAGTTAAGCTGTCACCTTTTATAAGTCCCTGTTCCACGCACTGACGTACGATTTCACTAATTACATCATCCAGTGTGATGTCCTTTAACCGCTGGGTGCGAAACTTTGCCAACAGGCTGGGATTAGGGAGCTTGTCCTCAGGATTCAGTCCTAAAAACCACAGATATACCAAATTAAGACTGGCTTCTTCGATAACCTTAACGTCAGAAAGGTTGTAAAGATACTCTAAAAACAGCAGCTTCATCATCATTTCCGGCTCTTTGGCGGGCCTACCAAAATTCTTGCAATAGCTGCCTTCTAAAAGCTCGTTGATAAAGCTGAAATCTACTGCCTGGCTTACCTTTTTGAGGATATGGCTTTCAGGAATCTTGTCATACAGTACGCAATAAAAACTTTGCTGCCGTTCTGGTTCTTTTCGAAGCATCTTTATGGGCTCCTTTGCTTTTTGATGCCTCTATTATACCATATCGACTGCATTATTGCTACTTTTTGTGACTTTTTCAGTGGTTTCGAACCGTCCCTTGTCTTGTATGACTAACTGCGGAGGTAACCTAATGAAGAAGCATAGATCTGTTTTGTGGTTCATTCTATGGGGCGTTTTTATTGTAATTGGTTCGGCTTTCTCGGGTGTTTCTGAAGTGTTGTATTACTTTAAAAACGGCGTGCGCTTAGTGTACCCACCATACGCGGATTATCAAAATTTTTTGCTGTTATTCTACGCGCCGTTTATCCTTGTGCCAATGCTGGGAGCATCTTGCTATTATGCTACCAAGGAAAAAATCAAGTGGATTAAGATCGTATCCATAGTTATGATAATCCAACATATATTTTGTATAGTCGCGTTTTTGATTGAGATGTTACTAACATAGCAACCAGCACAGGGACGGTTAATGCGAACAGGACAGGGTGATGTTTCTCTGTCTTTTGGGAAGCTTACGAAAACAGAGGGGAACAATTATGGAAACGAAAATTGTAAAAGTAGGCGGCGTTAATCACTTCTGCGTCGATGGCAAAATCATCGATACCGTCGCTTTTAAGTCCTTTCGACCAACTTTGAACAATGTTGGGGACTTTTACAAAGCCGGTGTCAGAATTTTTCATGTGTATTGCTCCGGTCTGAAATCCGGCATCAAGATGCCCTACTCTGCCTATGGCGAAACCTGGTTTGGCGATGGGGACTACCGTTTTGAGGGCTTTGACAG
Source organism: Faecousia sp. (assembly GCA_045595205.1). Lineage (GTDB taxonomy): Bacteria > Bacillota > Clostridia > Oscillospirales > Oscillospiraceae > Faecousia. Next base: position 28,741 of record JAZNZZ010000255.1, on the reverse strand, counting down.
ACAGATGGAAATGTTTATCCAGGCAGCCCCGGAGGCCTATTTGTTTATTAACCTCCATGTGGATGTGCGCCAATGGTGGCTGGATCAAAATCCGGGAAATGCTGACTCCTTTACCCACCTGTCCCAGATTGCAGGAAACGAAAAATGGCGCCGGGATACGGAAAACTATATCAAGGCATTTATTGCCTATGCCGAAGAAAAATACGGGGACAGAATTGTAGGCTACTGGCTGCTGGGCGGATATACCACAGAATGGTTCAGTGCACATGATATGGCGGAAACGCACCCGGTGAAGCTGGAAGCCTTCCGCAAATATATGGCAGATCCCAATGCAGAGATTCCCACTGCTGAGGAAATGGAAAAACCAAATGAACAGATTTTCCTGGACCCTGTTAAGGATAAGCTGATCATCGATTACCAAAAATTCCACGCTAAGCTGATATCGGGGCTTGTGATCGACTTCTGCAAGGCGGCGAAGGAGGCCTGCAGCTTTAAAAAAATCGTAGGTGTCTTCTTTGGCTATATTATGGAGCTGCAGTGGGGGGATAAGCTTTGGAGATACGGTCATCTGGATTTGGACAGCGTGAATGAAAGTCCGTATGTTGACCTGATCGCAACTCCCTCCTCCTACCGCTTCCGTCTTTATGATGATGGCTCAGCGTATATGATTTTAACAGATTCTCTGGATTTGCACGAAAAGGCATACTTTGCTTCCTTTGACAATTTGACCTTCCTGACACCCACAGCGCTGGACCATCCCCGCAGGCTTTGCAACGACCCCGAAAGCGCGGACGCAATGGCTGCGCTTCAAACTAAGTTTGGCCGCAAGGACTTGCTCGACACCCGTGAGAAAACTTTTCACGGTATGCGCCGTGAGATGATGACCCGACTGGCAAAGCGGTGCGGGACCTGGTGGTTCGATATGCTGGAGGGCTGGTATTACGATGACGGTCTGATGGAAGAAGTGTCCAGACTGGTAAAAAATTCTGCGTCCCTTCTGGAAAAGCCGAGGCATTCAGCATCGGAAATCTGCGTTTTTGTGGGAACAGAGCCGATGTATTATGTGAATAAAACCAGCGGTATCAACGCCGAGGGACTGTGCTATCAGCGTGGTGACCTCAGTCGCATCGGCGCACCCTATGATTTGTTTTCCATGAGCGATTTGAAGCGGGTGGATGCAAACAAGTACAAGCTCTTTATTTTCCTGAATGCCTACAGTCTGCGTGAGGATGAGCGCACTTACATCAACAACACCCTGAAGGGCGGCGGCCGTTCCCTGCTGTTCGTTGGACCCTGTGATTATATCAACGAAGACGGTGTAAGCGAGGAAAGAATGTCCGCCCTGTGCGAGATGAAGATCGGCTTGCTTGAAAAGGACGAGGCGCAGGTCCGCGCATTCAACTCTCAGTATGGCTATGGGGATGCAAAGAACCCCACGCCCTATGTTAGCGCAACCGATGTCCGGGTGCTTGGCAGGTTCTCAGAATCCCGCAAATGCGCGTTGGCAGTCAAGGAAAACGCCGACTACAATGTATTTTTCAGTGCCCTTGGAAATATGTCCCATCAGGTGCTCCGGGGCGTAGCGAAAATGGCAGGCGTTCACATTTATGTGGAGGAAGGAGTCTTTACCTATATCAATGATACTGTTGCAGGTGTTTACAATACCAATGCGGCAACCACCGAGATTACCCTTCCGGCGGACGGCGAATATACCGAGCTTTTCAGCGGTAAAACCTATAAGACCCAAAACAAAAAGGTGGTTTTGCCCACCGACGAGTGTCCCGCCCAAATGCTGGTGCTGAAATAACCAAAAAAGCACGGGGGTGGCTCTCTGTGTTCCTGTCATTCTGAGGGTGCTGCAGAGCGCAGCGAAGCTTCTAATACCAATGGTTACAGGTGGCAATCATCCCCTCCCCTTTTCTCTTAGCGGTAAGCCGGAATAAAAAATTAAACCTGTCTTTGTATTTTTTGCAAAGGCAGGTTTTTTTCTATATTTTTGCAGGATCCCGGGCATACTGGGATAAAAGGAAGTGATCTCACTGAACAGTATGCAAAAAGGGCAGCAGAGCTTTGTTCTGCCGCAGCCGCCGGTGATCACCCACTGGGCAAGCGTTGCGGGAAAAAAAGAATCGGAAGGCCCGCTTAAAAGCTATTTTGATATTACAAACACCGACACACGATTTGGTGAAAAGACCTGGGAGCAGGCGGAAAAACGAATGCAGCAGCTTGCCCTTGACACGCTTTCCAAAAAAGCCGGCATATCCTTAACAGACATTTCCCTTGTGTATTCCGGCGATCTTCTGAACCAGTGCATCGGTTCCTCCTTTACGCTGCGAAACACCGGCATTCCCCACATTGGTCTGTACGGTGCCTGCTCGACGATGGCAGAAGGTCTGATGATGGCAGCGATAACTGTGGGCGGCGGATTTTTCGACCGTGTGGCAGCTATGACCTCCTCCCATTTTGCTTCCTCTGAACGGCAATACCGCTTTCCTCTGGGCTACGGCGGTCAGCGGACACCCACCTCCCAATGGACCGTCACCGGCTCCGGCGCTGCACTGGTGTGCAGAAACGGAAAGGGTCCAAAGATCGCAGGCTGTACTGTTGGCACTGTTACGGATCTGGGCATCTGCGATGCCAACAATATGGGCAGCGCTATGGCGCCTGCAGCACTTGCTACCATCCGGGCACATTTCCGGGATTTTCAAACCGATGCTTCCAATTATGATCTGATCGTGACCGGTGATCTGGGGCAGGTCGGAAAGGAAATGCTTCTGACACTGGCCCAGAGGGAGGGCATCAGCATCGGAGGTAAGCTGACAGATTGCGGCACGCTGGTGTTTGATTCCCTAAAGCAGGATGTGCACGCAGGCGGCTCAGGCTGTGGCTGCAGTGCCGTCACACTGTGCGGTTATCTATTGGACAAGCTGAATACGGGAAAGCTGAAGAAGATCCTTTTCTGCGGAACAGGTGCACTGCTCTCCCCCACCTCCACCCAGCAGGGACTGCCCATACCGGGTGTCTGCCACGCAGTGATCCTTACGGGAGGGAATGAATAATGGACTATGTAAAGGCTTTTTTGGTGGGTGGTCTTCTGTGTCTGATCGGTCAGATCCTGATCGACAAAACAAAGCTGACACCTGCAAGGATCCTGGTAAGCTTTGTGGTCCTCGGTGTGATCCTGGGAGGCATTGGTGTGTATAAGCCGCTGGTGGATTTCGCAGGTGCAGGAGCGACCGTCCCTCTCACCGGCTTCGGCTATACCCTTGCCAAAGGCGTAAAAGAAGCGATTCAGGAAGACGGCTTTCTGGGAATCCTCACCGGTGGCTTAAAAACATCTGCTGGTGGCATTTGCGCTGCAATACTCTTCGGACTGCTTGCAAGTATTATTTTCAAGGACAAGGATAAATCCTGAGTTTAGGGGTATGCTATAACCGCGGTACGCCGCATTACAATATACGGAGGTACGGTTATGAACAACCAGAACAAGAACCAGAATCAGAACCAGAACAATCAGAATAACCAGCAGAACCAGAACAGAAACCAGAACAACCAGAATCAGAACAACCGCTAAAAGATCGATCCCCCTCTGAAAGAGGGTGTCACTAACTTAAGAAAAAAGTCATTCTGAGGAGCGAAGCGACGAGCAATCTCCTGCAAATATGTGGGAGATCCTTCCACTCGCTGCGCTCGCTCAGGATGACACTTCATTAACGAATTGACATTGCCTCCGAAAGAGGGGGATCGCGTTACTTATAGCTTATATAGCTGAGAGGCTGAGAAGAAATAGAGATACGATGCTTTCACAGGCTTTTGGTAGATCCGTGACAAGGCACGGGAATATGCCTCCACCTGGGGTCTGTACTTATCCACAAGAGGAGAAATGCCGCCTTTTACACTGTCTGTCTTAAAATCCAGAACCGTGATGCCGTCATCCTCTAAGATGGCACAGTCAACAACACCCTGCAGGAGGATCTGCTCATCGGAGATACCGCCGTAAAATTCACCGGCATCCACAAGAAGTGAGAACTTAAATTCCCGCAAAACCTTCTTTGCCTCCCGCATTTTTCTGCCAAGCTCCGTTGCAAAAAAGGCTGTGATAGCGTGGGCATCCAGCCTGGAGGCATATTCCTCCGACAAATAGTTTTCCTTCTGCAATCTTGCAAGCTCCCCCTGCACACCCTCCAGGGAATCGCAGGCATCATAGGAGATGTGCTGCATCACTGTATGCATTGCTGTTCCGTAGCCTGCTGCAGAGGCCGGTGCTTCCACGAAGGAAGGTACGCGCCAATTGTGGAATATCTCCTTTTTCACCGTATTTTCCGCAATTTCAGCATCCTTCTGCCGTCCCTTCAGCTGTGTGGCGGTCTGCTTGGAGGGGATCTCTGTGGCTTCTGCGTAAGGGTAACGGAATTCCAGCGCTGACTTCAATTGGGAAAGCTCCTGCTCTGTAAGCCGGTTTCCGGCGGGTGCTGCTTCTTCCTCCATTCCACTGACTGCCTCCGGCGTTTCTGATGCCACGATATGCCAGGGATCATTTTGCAGCGGTGTCTCCTTGGGATAACCGCCCAGCTTAAAGAGCGCCCCCGCCTCACCCCGGCGAAGGGCGCTGTAGAGCACCCATTTACCGGGGCAGTTCACATATTTTGTGATCAGAACAGGGTCATAAATATCCATTTTTGCCACAAGATCTGAAAGTGCGTTTTCAGGCTTCTTCTCTGCGTAGGTCATAATGAGCCTGTCCCTGGGCCTTGTCATAGCCACATAGAGTACACGCATTTCCTCAGACAGGCTCTCTGCCTGCATTTTTACCGCGATCGCCCGTTTTGCAACGGAGGGATAGCGCACTCTGTTTACAGGATCTACACAGTTCATACCAAGTCCAAGCTCCCGATCGCAGAGCACCTGTTCATTCAGCTTGTCCCGGTTGAATTCACGGGAAAGGCAGCAAAGGAATACGACCGGAAACTCCAGACCCTTGGACTTATGGATACTCATAACAGTCACAGCTCCGGCTGTTGTCTGGTCCACAGCACCGGGAACACCCTTTTCATCCAGCGCTTCCAGATATTTCAAAAAACGGGACAGACTTTTTGCATCACCGGTGTCAAAGCCGGAAGCAAGCAGAGAGAAGCTTTGCAGGTTTTCCATACGCACCGGTCCATCCGCCATTGCACCGTAAATGCAGTCGATCCTGGTCCTTGCAAAAACCGCCTGGATCAGCCGGGAGAGATCCGAAAGCCTTGCCTCATTTCGCAAGCTGTCCAGTGTCTCTATAAAAGCCTTTGCCTTTGGGTGGTCACTCTTTAAAAGGGCATCATAAATACTGCCTTTCTTCGATCTGCTTCTGATCCAGGCAAGGTCATCTGCCGTAAAAGCAAACACTCTGCCGGAAAGGGCTGTCAGCATTGGAATGTCCTGAAGAGGATTGTCGATCACCTGCAGGATGCTCCGAAGGGTCTGCACCTCCTCGGTTTGCAGAATATCCGTACTGCCGCCAAAGCTGCACCGGATGCCCCTGCGTGCCAGCGCTGATGCAAAATGCGCGCCGGTAGAGCCGGGGGAACGGAGCAGGATCACAATATCCTCCGGTCGAATGGGGCGGAAGGTATCCTTATGACGGATCTTATGCGTCCCGTCAAGAAGCTCTGCGATCCTTTCTGCTGTGTAGTTTGCTTCCTCCTCGTAGGTCTTTTCCCGCACACTCAGTATGTGGAGCTCGATCTCCTTTTCCTCTGCCTGCTGATGGGGAACACCTTCCCGAAGGGCTTCGTCAGGACCGTAGTCAAGTCCGCCCACCTCCTCAGACATACAGTGGGAAAACACATGGTTTACCGCATTGATCACCGAACCGGCAGACCGGAAGTTATGGCTGAGCAGCACCTTCCTCCCCTCTCCTGCAGACGCTTTCTCAGCGGGTACATATTCGTGGTACTTGGCAAGGAAGATCCCGGGGTCTGCAAGGCGGAACTGATAGATAGACTGCTTCACATCACCCACCATAAAGCAGTTCTGCTTCTTGCCGGTGATAGCTCCGAAGATCGCATCCTGCACCGCATTGGAATCCTGATATTCGTCCACCATCACCTCGCGGTAGCGGCTGCTTACCTCTCCTGCAATTTCCGTAGGGGCGGATCTGCTCTTTCCCAAAAGGAGATCCAGAGCAATATGCTCCAAGTCGCTGAAATCCAGAACACGCTTACTGCGCTTTAATTCGGCATAGTCTGCCATAAATTTCTCTGTCAGAGCAACAAGTCCTCTGGAAGATGCCGCAGTTGCAGAAAGATCGGCTATGATCTGAGCGCTGTCATCCGTAAACCGTTTCAGCTTGGAGGCAAGACCCTTTTTACAAGCCTCGCGTACCACCTTGATCCGCTCCTTAAGGTCAAGGTCAGTGATCTTTTTACTGAAGCTGAGCGTTTTATAGCTGAGCTTGTTATGAGAAACAATATCATCCCAGGAAGTATATTGCCGCAGCTGCTCCATCTGCGCCACCGTATCCCGAAGATTTGCCGCTACGCTTTCCATATGATCAGAAGCATCCGCAAGACAGGCGCAACGGTTCATTGCCTGGATCTGCAGCTCCAGGTATCTGTGGAGATCATCCATCAGATACTTGCCCCAAACCGTCTGGGCGGCATCCTCGCAGCCGGAAATGTCCGTTGCTGACAAGCACCATTGCAGCCATTTCTTTGGGTCCAGGTGACATCTGGCGCTGTTAAACACTTTGAATATAATATCCGGCACCTGGCGGTCATCACGGCCCAAGCCCTGGGTATCCACAAAGGCGCGGAAATCCGGGTCATTTTGAGATTTTCCGTAAGCATCCTCAAGAAGCCGCTCCATCACGCGCAGCTGCAGCTCGTGACATTCGTTTTCCTCCGCCACACGAAAATCACCGGAAATGTCAAGGCGGTAGGCATACTCCCGCAAAAGATCGGTACAAAAAGCGTGGACTGTGGAGATCTTTGTAAGGTAAAGCCTTTGCATCTGCCTTTGAAGGTGTCTGTTCTCCGGCTGCTGCTGAAGGTGCTCGGAAAGCTTTGATGCGATCTTCACACGAAGCTCCGCTGCAGCTGCCTTGGTATAGGTGATGATCAGAAAATCATCAATATTGGCGGGATCTACAGGGTCCAATATGTACATAAGCAATCTGTCCACCAGCACCTTGGTCTTACCGGAGCCTGCTGCCGCAGACACAAGAAGCTTGCCGCCTCTGTCCTTTACAGCCTGTCCCTGCTGTTTGGTCAATACCTCAGCCATTTTTCTTCACCTTCCTTTCGATCTCTTCCCAGAATTCCTCTGCAGAAATGGCCTCATAATCTCTGACCTCAGTCACATCCTGTTTATGGCAGACAGAAGCAAAGGGGCAGTATCTGCACGCATCGTGGCTCTTTCCTCTTCTGTAGGGATTGGGCTTCACATTGCCGGCAGCGATCTCATCCACCATTCCCGCCACCAGTGCAAAGATATAGGTTTTTAAAAGCGCAAGCTGGGCGCTGTCTGCAAGATTACCGGAAAGGCTGCCATCCTTTTTCCGTTTATAAGGCATTCGAACAGGCGGGTCTGTATGCTCCATCGCCTGCAGCACCTGTTCCTGGGAAAGGATCAGACCCTTTCGCTTCCAAAGGCTCACCCGTTCCTTTGCCGCCTCTTCCTCTGTCAGCTTGCCATCCGCAGACACAAGAGGCACACGGGCAGGAAAATACTGTACACCGGCGCTGATGGGATCCCCGGACAGCAGACGCTCTCCACCCTGCTCCAGAGCAAACATATAAAGAAGCATTTGCAGACCGTAGCCACTGTAAAGGTCTGTGTAGTCAAAATCCTTTTTGCCTGTCTTGTAATCCATCACACGGAAATACTGGCGTGCACCGTCGTTCCAGCTGTCCACACGGTCCACCTTGCCCCGAAGCCGGGCCTCCATAAGCTTACCGGAAACATCCACAGCAGGCACATCAGCGCCTTCATCAAAATTCACTTCGATGCCCACAGGCTCAAAAAGGCTCTCCTGCATTTCCTCCCAGAGCTCCGTTACGATGAGCTCCAGCTCATAACCGTTTCTTTCAAAGAGATAACTAAGCCGCTCAGAATCCAGATCTGCAAAACGCTCTTTTGCATAAGCTTCGGAGTGGTCCTTTGCGATCTTCAGCGTCTCTTCCACCGTCACTTTGCGGAAGCCGCCCAAAGCCATAACATCCCGGACCGTTTCCTCCAGAACTGCGTGGACATAAGTACCGAATTCTGCAGGATCCACCGTAATAGCCTTTCTTTCCTTTGCCCGCAGACCGTACCGCAGGAAGTAGGACATTCGGCACTGTGCCTGCGTATCGATCTGGGTGGCGGATAGATTCAGTCTTGTGCCGTAGAGCTTTTTCACATTCTCCGGCAAAACACTGCCCAGATCGTGACGGGTCTTGCCCACCACATCTTCGTAAGGCTTCTTCAGGTCCAGCCTCTCCGCGGCGTCTGTATCGCCGAAGCGCACCAGCAACGCACTTGCCTCCACAGGATCACCCAGGGCAGAGCCGAGACTGCAGGAAGCTGCCGCCTCCTCCCCCGCCATATCTGCCAGCCGCTTAAAGATCACAGCGCTCTGACCGCCGCTGGAGCTTACGCAAACTGTTTCCTCCGCACTGCAGAACACGCCATAGATCTCCGCAAATTCCGACTGCAGGACCTCCAGCGAGCCGCCGGCAAGGGGTACTCCCATTTGCCGCAGGGTCAATCGCTCCTGATCTGAGAGAACACCGCCGGAACCGCCATAAGCAGGAAGTGCGCCTTCCTCAGCACCCAGGACCAAAAGGTGCTTGCACTGCTGGCAGCGCATTGCTGACACAGAACCCACTGTAACTGCATCCAAAGTATGCGGGATCGTACCCACATCGTACTGGCTCAAAAGCAGCTTAAAAAGCCTTGTAAAGCTCTCTGCATCCCAGACCGTTTCACCCAGCACATCATACAGCTGCTCCAATGCAGTCAGAAGGATATTCCAAAGCTGATCCAGGATCTGGGCATCCCGGTTATTACCCTTTTCATCCATAATATCCGCAAGGGCACTCAGCCGCTCACAAAGCTGAATATCCACAAAGAAATCATACAGGGCGCGCACCTGATCTCTGACCTTTTCCGCGTTACGGAAGTTCTTTTGCAGACGGACAAGAGGCTCGATTCCCCGCCGTCTGTTTTCGTTCAGGACATCAAGGCGCTGGGCGGCATCCTCCTTCTCACCCAGTCCGTCAGGATGCGCCGTCCAGTCCTTGAGCCACCGGCTGCCGGTAATGCTCCACATAATGGCATAATCCTCAAGCCGGTCACAGCTTTCAATGTCCAGCGGCGAAAGGGCAGATTTAAAATAGCGAAGCACATCCTGCTGATCAAAGCCGCCCAAGGCAGCATCCATCGCTGCCAAAACTGTGGTCACTACTGTCTTTTCCAGAATATCCTCGGTGCCTGATATGTAGACAGGGATACCGCTGCGGTGGAAAAGCATTTCAAGGGTATCCCGGTATGCCTCCGGGGCTGCACAGACAACACTGATGTCCCGATACCGGGAGCCGGAGAGTACATAGCGGAAGATCTCCTCCACTGCCGCCGCGCATTCCAGATGGATGGTATCGGTACGGTAAACCTTCAGATGATCGGAAGAGACAGGCACAATGCTACCCTGAAGCAGGTTTTCTCTCATTGGCGAAAGGGCATCCCGCCGTGGCTCTACAGTACAAAGCTCATAAGAAATGCCGGCAGCTTTTGCAAAGCGGATCAGCTCTGCTGCAGTCTCACCCGCGTTTTCAAATGCCATTGCCTTACTGCCGGGTTTATCGCACACAAGACTCACGGTGACATTGGGTGCAACACGGATCAGGTGGAACAAGATCTCCATATGCTGGCGGGAAAAATCAGGAAATCCATCCACATAGAAGGTGTGGCTTTCACCGAAATCACTGTCCTCCAGCGCCTCCAGTACCCATTGCATCTTATCCCGGGGGTCCCGCTTACCGTGACTGCACAAGGCATCATAGGTCTCAAGGATCAAAGCCAGCTCCTCCAGCTTCTGGGCAAGGCTTCCGTTGGATCTCCGGGAGGCAGCCATCAGATCGGCAGAGGTGATACAGCACCGCTTAAATTCATCCACTGCATCCACAAGGCTTATGAGAAATTCCGGCCTTGTTTCCATTGCGGCATAAGCCTTCAGCTTGCTGTGAAGCCGCCGTGCCGCTGCTGCCATTGCAACGATCCGTCCGCCATTGTCCAGGCATTCCTGCGCTGCCAGACCCTTTGCATCGGAAACTCTGTCTGCAAGGCGGGTAAACGGGAGCACCTCTGCAAACCGACTGCAGGTATCCCCTGCCGCCGCGCAAAGACGCCGCTCTGTATCGTGACTGATAAGCTCCGGCACGATCAGAACACGGCGCTCCTTTTGTGCCGCCACATCCTCTGCAAGCAGCTGCAGGATCCGGTCACGGCCGGCGATCCAGTCTGTACTCAAAAGTAAGGTCAGCATATACTCTACCCCTTCCGATTTTCTTGTTTGTATCATATCACAGATTGTGGGTAAATTATAGTACCAATCACTTCCAATAAAGCATTTTTTCCAATTTTCCCACACAGTCAAGCAAAAAGAAACGGATCTCAAATCCTTCTGTTTCTGCCAGAGTGTCGGTCAGGCCGGAATCAAAGCCGGCAGAAGCCGCAACCGAGGAAAACCCCTCTGTGGTTGCAGGCATACACAGTCCCGGAAATACAACGCACCACCAGTTCTCCCCCTGCGCTTCACCGATGTCGATCCGCAAAGTATCATAAACACCGGAAGGCAGACGGAAGGTATCATAAGACCGGCTGTCTGTTTCCTCCGTTGTCAGGTATACCCGGACCGGAGCATCACAGCCTGCACTGCAAAGCGTTGCAGCCGCAACCTCCTGAAGGACCGGCAAATGGGTTGCCAGGTAGTGCTTTGCCGCTTTTGCATCAGGCACATCCGGCATATTGCTTTTCAAATAGGAATTGACTGCATCCCTGACCTCCAGCTTCCGCTGCTGGTCCTGGGAAGAATCGGAGGCTGCCACCACACGCAGGCGGATAATATTCTGCCGCAGCTGATACTTGTCCGCGAGAACAACACCCGCAAGGAACAGACACAGCACAAGCGATGCTGACCAAACAAATTTTATTACTTTAGACATAAAAACACCGTCCATACTGAAATGTTATCAGTATGGACGGTTTTCGGAAGAATTATACAGGTTTGGCAATAAAAACATCAGGATAGTTATCCTTCAGCATACTGCACACCACCGCAGCGAACTCAAAATCGGGAACGATGGCAAATACTGCCGAGCCTGAGCCGGTCATCTGCTGACCCACAGAGCCATAGCTGTTAAAAATGGATTTAATGTAATTCAGCTCCAGATGCTCCGCCGTGACCACCGGATCAAAAACATTGCACAGATTCTCTGCGACCTTTCCCAGATCGCCTGCCAAAAGGGCGGCTTCCATCGCCCGGTTATCCGGGCGCTTGGGGATCTCCGTTTCATCCAGCTTCTTATAAAGCTCTGCAGTAGAGCAGGAGAAGTCAGGCTTGCACACAACGAACACGCAGTCCGGCATATCCGGCAGCTTCCGAAGCTTCTCGCCCCGTCCCTCCACCAATGCTGTGCCGCAAACAACGCAAAACGGCACATCACTTCCAATGGCTGCGCCCAGCTCCGCCAGGGCAAATATAGAGAAAGGATTCCCGTAATGCTTATTCAGTGCCCGGAGCACTGCTGCTGCATCTGCGCTGCCGCCGCCCATTCCCGCTTCACTGGGAATGCGCTTTGTAATGCGGATCTCCAAGCCGTCGGGATCCTTGCCGGTGGTATCAAAGAACAGCTTTGCGGCTTTCCACGCGAGATTTCTCTCATCTGTGGGGATGCCTTCCTTTGAACACCTGAGCACCCAGGGCTTTCCCGTACCCACATCGATCTCGATGTCATCGCGGATGGAGATGGTCTGCATCACGCTCTGCAGATCGTGATAGCCGTCCTCTCTTTTACCAAGGACATCCAGCGTAAGATTCAGCTTTGCAAATGCGCCTTCATATAAAGTCGTCATCGTATTCATTCCTTTTGCATTATTTTTCATCTATTATAGCCGATGCTGACAGTTTTTTCAATCATTCCCCAAAAATTATTCTGTACGCATATTTCCTTCATCTCAGGGAATGCTAGTGTCACCCAATAACTTTAAAGGAGGTAACCTATGGATACCATTGCATTGATTCTTTCCATCATCGGCTCTCTTAACTGGGGCTTGATCGGACTTTTCAAATTTGACCTTGTTGCCTGGCTTTTCGGCGGTCAGGATGCCATTTTCAGCCGTATCATTTATTCCCTTGTGGGTTTGGCAGGTCTTTGGTGCATCAGCCTTTTGTTCCGCAGAGGGCGTGAAGCTTTTAATGCAGAATAATACCATAAAATATCGGCAGCTCAAAAATGAGCTGCCGATGTGTTTTATGTATCAGCTTCTGCCTGCGGATCATTGACACGCACGATGCATTCGTAGGTTTCCCCGTCCATTTCTGCACGGACATAAACCATACCCGCCGCAATACCGGTGATTTTATTGCCGTCAATGGTGCAAATATTTTCCTTGGAAGCAGTCCAGTTTGCGCTGACAACATTGCCGTCCTTATCCTTCAGGGTAAGGGTAAAGGAATCGTCTGCACCAAGATTCAGGGTCACATCTGTAGCGCTGATGGTATACTTCGTTTCGGTTTCCCCGTCTGTTCCGGGTTCATAAGCTCCGACACTTTCGGAGCAATAAACGGTACAGCTTACCTTCTGAGTACCGTACTGCGCGTGAACCTTGGTCGTACCCTTTCCTGTTGCTGTGACAACACCGTCCTTGACTGTGACGATTTTTTCATCATCCGTGGTCCAGGTGATCTGCTCCTTAGGAATATCTCCGGTATAGAGCTTCCAGGTCTCGCCCTTCTTGAACAGCATAAACTCCGTACGGTTCAGCTCCAGCTTCTTGCTTTCATCAACAGGAGGGGTTGTAGGCTCTGTCTCCTCTGTGGGCTCTGTCACTTCCTCCTCAAGCTCACACTTGACCTCACACCGGGTCGTCTTGCCGCCGCAGGTAATGGTGATCACAGCTTCGCCGTTTCCAACCGCCGTGACCTCGCCGGCGGAGGATACAGTCACGACCTTCTCATCACTGGAAGAGAAGGTCACCTCGTCGGTGGTGTCTTTGGGCATCGTGGTCACATTCAGGCGGTAGGTATCACCCTTCTTGGAAAGCGTCAGATTTTTCTTGGATACCACCAGATCCGCGCAGGGGACCTTCAGCTCGGTGGTCTCTGTGGGTTCCGTGGTCTCCGCCGTCTGGGCTGTTGTGTCAGGAATATAGGGGTCAGTAGGCTGTTTGCCGCCAAAGCCGCCGGAAAGCTGGAAGAAAATATAGATGACCGCCGCAATGATCGCAAGGGTAAGAGCAACCACCGCAATGATCAGACCGGTGTTTCCTCTCTCCTCCGGCTCTTCCTCATAATCCTCCTCAGCAGGCTCATACTGGCCGCTGGCCATTTTCTCTTTATAGCGCTTCTTCACATTGGACTTGGAGAATCTGCCGCCCTTAACATAGGTATAGCTCTTCTCCTCTGTATTCTCTGTGCCCGCGGAAACCGTCGCCACCTCGCCGGGGCGAACCGAGCCGCAGATGGGACACTGGGTCGCAGTCTCGGCATAAGCCGTGCCGCAAACATCACAAATAATCTTACTCATAGTGAACCTCCAGACATTGTAAGATCAACATCACTGTTTCTTCGCGGGTATTATATCATTTCTTGCTGAATAAAACAACTATAAAGATGTTGCTTTTTTTGAAATTTTATTTTATTATATACTGTGTATAAAAGGAGGCGATTATTATGTCAGAACCAAAACTGATTTCGCCGATGCTTGACAATTTTGCAATGGGTGATCCCATCAGCGACCGCAACGGTGTGCGCTGCTGCCCCGCTATGGAGAAAAATGCTGATGACAGATACATAGTAAAGATCATTTCTAATCCCGCATCGCAGGTCCGGTTGGATGCACTGCTCCTCAGCGGTGCTTACCGTGACAAACAGGACGCCCTTCGCTATTTTAAAGAATTGGCATCCGGCATCGAGGAAGAAGCACAGATCCTGGAAAAGCTGGCACAGCTGGAGGGCTTTATTCCCTTCATCAAATGGCAGACTGTGCCTATGGAAGATGACAACGGCTACGATGTATATCTTTTGAGTGACTACCATATGACACTGCAAAAGTACATCCGAAACCATTCTATGACCCATCTTGAGGCGCTGAATCTCGGTCTTGACCTTTGCACTGCCCTTACGGTCTGCCGCAGCTCCGGCTACCTTTATGTGGATCTGAAGCCCAGCAACATCTATATCACCGCAGAACGGAGCTACCGGATCGGTGACATCGGCTTTTTGAAGCTGAACACCCTGAAGTACGCATCCCTTCCCGAGCGCTGCCGCAGTCAGTACACTGCACCGGAGATCTCCGATGCTTATGCAGCACTGAATACAACGCTGGACATCTACGCCGCAGGTCTTATCCTGTATCAGGTGTTCAACAACGGCGCCCTTCCCTTCACAGGTGAGGCTGCGCCGGAGGAGGCTTTTGCGCCCCCCGCCTTCGCCGACTACGAAATGGCAGAGATCATTCTCAAGGCCTGTGCCCCGGACCCCGCCGACCGCTGGCAGGATCCTGCACAAATGGGACAGGCGCTGGTGTCTTATATGCAGCGCAACGGTGCTCACGACTCCCCCATCACCCCCGTTGCCACAGAGGAGCCTGCCATTACCCAGGAAGAGCAGACAGGCAGCTTTGAAGCAACAGAAGCACCTGCAGAAGAAAGCGCCGGTGAACCTGAGACCGCTGTTACCGACACTGCCGTTCCTGAAGAGGCGGTAACTGTTACGGAAGAACAGATCTATACCGAGGATGCCGAGGGCAATCTTACCTTTATTTCCGACGAGGATGACGAAACGCTCCCCGGTGATGAAGCAGAGGAGATCACCTATACAGAGGTATCTGACGAGGTTTCCGATATGCTGACACAGGCAGACGAGATCATTGCCCACCAGACTCCCGATCCCGTTGTCCAGCCTGAGCCTGTAGAGGTTACCATCCCGCCTGTGGAAGAGACGGAGGAAAATGAAACCTCTGAAGCCAATGAAGAGACGGCGGAAGAAAACGAAACAGCAGAGCCTGCCGCGGAAACAGAGGAAGGCGCTGAAGAAGCTGCATCGGATGCTCCCGAAGAATCCGGGGAAGAAACCGAAGAGGAGGATGAGGACGATACTCCCAGAGCCAGAAAGTTCCACTGGCTGCGATACTCCGTTCTGATCCTTGTACTGCTGGGCATTCTGGCCGGCGGCTTCCTGTTCTACAAGCATTATTATCTCCAGCCCATTGATGCCATTACGCTTGAAACCGGCAGCATCGGAACGCTCACAGTCCTTGTCACTTCCGAGCTGGACGAAGAGAAGCTTACCGTTATTTGCACCGATGCCCACGGCAATCAGCGCATTGCCCCTGTAAAGAACGGCAAAGCCGTTTTTGTGGATCTGGCACCCAACTCTGCCTACACCGTCAAAATGAAGGTTAAGGGCTTCCACAAGCTCACAGGCGATACCACCGCTGCCTACACCACGCCCATCCAGACCAACATCGTACAGTTTACTGCAGTCACCGGTTCTGCGGACGGAAATATTATTCTTGCCTTTGCCATTGACGGACCGGATGCAGATCAGTGGCGCATCTCCTACACCGGAGACAACAAGGAATTCAAGGAAACGGTATTTGCCGGTCACACCCTGACCCTGGACGGATTTACCGTTGGAAACAAATACACCTTCACCCTCCGTCCTGACAGTGATCTGCAGATCACCGGCACCACCGAAGTCACCTACACCGCCAGCAAGCTCGTAAAGCCGGAAGCTTTGAACATCACCGGCTTCTCCGAAAACAAGCTCTCCGTCGGCTGGAAAGCGCCAGAGGGCGTTGCAGTGGAAAGCTGGACAGTCCGCTGCTACAATGGCAGCGACTACGATAACACCATCGTTACCGCTGAGCCCTCTGCAAGCTTTGAGGTCAACGATAAGGATGCAGACTACACAGTGGAGGTCACTGCCGCAGGTATGAGCGTAAGCGAGCGGATCTTTGCTTCTGCAAGCTCTCTGCTGATCAACAATTTCCGGGCAGAAAAGAAGGACATTAACACACTGGCACTGTCCTGGACCTTACCCGCCAATGCGACGCAGACCGGCTGGAAGCTCAGCTACACCGCAAACGGCTCTGCTGCAAAGGAGCTGACCGTTACCGGCAGCACCGCAGCACTCTCCCCTGTTGTCCCCGGAGCCACTTATGTATTTACCCTGCAGCCTGCAGACGGAAGTGATGTCCTGGGGGGAGAGCTGACCTATAAGGTACCGGATGCCGCCCCCTTCTCCGCTTACGGTGTAAGCGCTGATAATCTGGAGTTTATGATGTGCCGCCAACCCTCCTACAAGCGCTGGGACCGCTGGTCACTGAGCTCCTCCGATTACCGCACAGAGTTTGCCGTAGACGAAAAGGGCGCTTTTGTGATCAAGCGAAATGCCAGCTATGTGCACACCGAGGACAAAGTTGTGACCCTCGCTGTGATCAAAGACGAATCCGGAGCAATTCTGGATGCCGCCTCCTTTACAGAGGACTGGGCGGATATGTGGGTAAAGGGTTACTGCTATCTGAACCTTCCTGCAATGCCCCAAGCCGCCGGTAACTACACGGCAGAGATCTATTTCTCCGGTGATCTGGCAACCAGCGTTCCCTTCACCGTGAAGTAATCAAAATCGCCTGCACCCATTTGGGTACAGGCGATTTTTATATGTCAATACATAAGGTATCCATTTTTGTGGTGACGGTGTCATCCAAAAGGCGGGCACTGTCCCGAAGCTTATAAAAGCCACACTTTTTGTGAAGCCGTTGGGAAGGAAGATTTCTTCTGTCTATATGGGAATAGACCCTGTGCACACCACGCTGCTTAAGGCGATCCAGAACTGCGGTAACCAGAGCATATCCATAGCCTTTTCTACGGTCATCCGGTGCTGTCTCCAAACCGGACAGCAGAACACCGTCGTCACATCTTTGTATCCGCAAAGAGGCGCGGCAGCTCCCATCGGTGAACCACACAGCACAGAAGGCATCCTTTTCGCGAAACAGCTCCAGATAGTAATCATACAGCTCCGGCTTTGCTCCGTAGATCCTATAGATCCCATCAAGATCAAGCTGCTTCAGATCCTCAATTATAAGAAGCATATCAAAGGGTCTCCCCCAGAATGGACTTCGTGGCATAGGCATTCAGAGACATATCTGCCACATTGCCCGCAAGATACTCATAATACCCCTGTGCGCCGATCATCGCCGCATTGTCACCGCAAAGAGAAAGGGGCGGCATATACACCTGTGCATCCAGCTTTTCCGCCGCCTGCGTAATATCCCTGCGGATCCTGGAGTTTGCCGCAACGCCACCGGCAACTGCAAGCTTTTTATAGCCCGTCTGTTCCAGTGCCGCAATGGCACGGGGCACTAAAGTATCCGATACCGCGGCAGAAAACGCTGCACAAAGGCTTGGAACATCCAACTCCTCCCCCACCTGCTCTGCGTGATGGATCAGGTTCAGGGTGGCTGTTTTCAGTCCCGAAAAGCTCATATCATAAGGATTGGCACCGGGCTTGGATCTGGGCAGGGTGTATTTTCTTTCATCCCCCCGGGAAGCGGCTCTGTCCAGTGCGGCACCGCCGGGGTAAGGCATTCCCAGCACACGGCCGACCTTATCAAAGCACTCTCCCGCCGCATCATCCAGCGTACCGCCCAGGATCTCCATTTTTGTATAGTCCTGCACATCCACAAGCATCGTGTGACCGCCGGAGACCACAAGGCACAAAAAGGGTGGCTTCAGCTCCGGGTAAGCAATATAGTTTGCTGCAATGTGACCCCGGATATGATGCACGGGGATCAACGGTTTT
Organism: Faecousia sp.; assembly: GCA_045595205.1. Taxonomy (GTDB): domain Bacteria; phylum Bacillota; class Clostridia; order Oscillospirales; family Oscillospiraceae; genus Faecousia. The sequence continues at coordinate 10,695 of JAZNZZ010000255.1, read as the reverse complement.
CCCATTGCCAGTGCTGAGGCCTTGGCAAAGTTTACACCCACCAACACAGCGCCGATCAGTCCGGGTGCATAGGTAACTGCAACGGCATCAATATCCTTACGGGTAAGCTCCGCAGCTTCAAGCGCCTGATCTGCAAGGGCGTAGATCGCCTCAATATGCTTTCTGGATGCGATTTCCGGCACAACACCGCCGTAAATGCGGTGGAGCTCCACCTGGGAAGCGATTTGATCTGTTAAAACAGTTCTTCCGTCCCGGACGATGGCCACGGCGGTCTCGTCACAGGAGGATTCCACTGCCAGAATATTCATACCTCCCACTCCTTTCGCAGAATTAGTGCATCCTCTTTGGGATTGGAATAATAGCCCGGTCTGCGACCCACCTGCACAAATCCAAGCTTGTCATAAAGGTGGATGGCGCTGTCATTGGAGGCACGCACCTCCAGCGTCAGGCAGCTCACGGCATTCTCCCGCAAGCGCTGCACAAGTGCTTTTGCAAGGTGTTCTCCCACACCCTGCCGTCTGTACAAAGGAGCCACTGCAAGGTTCATCATATCCGCCTCTCCCATCACAGACTGTGAGCCCACATAGCCGGCGAGATTATCCCCATCCACAGCAACGAGCCACAAAGACAAGGGGTTATTCAGCTCTGCGGCAATGGAGCGCTCGCTCCAGGGCATAGAAAAGCACTCCTTTTCCAATGCAGCCACTGCCGCCACATCGGTTTCTGTCATAGATCTGTATTCTATCATTTTGTTTCAAACCAACTTTTTCCGCTCTTTGCCTCTGCAACAAGGGGCACGCTAAGCTCTGCTACCTGCTGCATCTGACTGCTCACAAGGGCTGCAACTTCTTGGGCGATTTCCTCAGGACATTCCACGATCAGCTCATCGTGGACCTGCAGAAGAAGCTTTGCCTCCGGGTACTGCTCAGACAGTGCCTTGTCCACCCGGATCATAGCAAGCTTAATGAGGTCTGCTGCTGTTCCCTGAATGGGTGTGTTCAGCGCAATGCGCTCTGCACCCTGGCGGATGTTGAAATTGCTGCTCTTCAGCTCCGGGATATAACGGCGGCGTCCGTACATTGTTTTGGTATAGCCCTCTGCACGGGCATCCTCCACCACCTGCTTCATATAGGTGCGTACCCCGTTATAGGTGCTGAGGTAGCCTTCAATGTATTCCTTTGCCTCATAGCGGCTGACGCCGATGTCCTCTGCAAGGGAAAACTCCGAAATACCGTAGACGATGCCGAAGTTTACTGCCTTTGCATTGCGGCGCTGCAAGGGTGTCACAGACTCAGGAGCTACCCCAAAGACCTGCGCTGCCGTTGCCGTATGAATATCCATTCCGGACACAAAGGCATCGCGCATTGCCTCGTCTGCTGCGATGTGGGCAAGGACCCGCAGCTCGATCTGACTGTAGTCTGCATCCACCAGCACATTGCCGGGTCCGGGCACAAACATCTTACGGATCTCTGCACCAAGATCTGTACGCACGGGAATATTCTGGAGGTTCGGCTCTGTGGAGGACAGTCTTCCCGTTGCCGTTACCAGATTCTGGAAGGTAGTACGGATCCTGCCGTCCTCCCCCACCACCTTCATCAGTCCGTCGGCATAGGTGGAGTTCAGCTTGGTAAGCATCCGGTAGTCCATAATTGCCGGAATGATAGGATGCTTGCTTTTCAGCTTTTCCAGCACATCTGCATTGGTGGAATAGCCGGTTTTTGTTTTCTTCACAGGAGGAAGTCCCAGCTTTTCAAACAGAAGCTCTCCCAGCTGCTTGGTGGAATTGATATTAAAGGGTCCGTCGGCATAGCCATAGATCAGCGTTTCACAGTCTGCGATCCGCTCCTTCAGCATCGCGCCAAACTGCTCCAGCTGGTTTCTGTCAATGGCAATGCCCTGCCGCTCCATCTTGTAAAGCACGGTGCACAGAGGGAGCTCGATGTCCTCATACAGTGTCACCATATCCACCCTTTCCAGTTCCTTACGAAGGACCGCCTGCAAGTGCCACATAGCCTCAGCACAAGCCCCCGCATCTCCATCCTCCACGGAAATACCGAGGAAATTGGTTGCAAGCTTGGAAACAGGATATTCGGAAGCAGAGGGATTCAGGTCATAGGCTGCCAGTGCCGTATCGAAAGCGATCTCCCCGTGGTTAAGGTTCAATGCATCCATTCTGTGCATCGTAGCCTTGGCATCGTGAAGCACAAGACTTCCGGGCACAAAGGAAAACGCCATCTGTGCCTCAAGGGGTGTCATTACATAAACACCCTTCTCCCAGGCAATGCCCACAGACTGGTCCTCTGCCACATAGAGGGCGCAGGATGTGCCGTTTTCAGGAAGGATTTCCGATTTAGGAAGTGCTTCGATCTCTACACTGGGTGCGGAAAGCTGGGTTTCAACACCCCGCAGACCGTAGCGGTCAATGAGCCGGACAAATTCCAGCTTCACAAAAAGGCTGTAAAGCTCCGGCTTGTTATAAGGTCTTACCACCGCATCCATAGGCGCAAAATCGATAGGCGCTTCCGGGCGGATGGTGGCAAGGTCATAGGAAAGATAGGCGTTTTCCCGGGATGCTTCCAGCTTTTCCCGGAGCTTGGGACGGATGGAAGGGTCCTCCAGATTCTCATAGACACCGTCCAGAGAGCCAAACTTCAAAAGCAGCTCAGTCGCTGTTTTGGGGCCCACACCAGCCACACCGGGGATGTTGTCAGAGGAATCACCCATCAGTGCCTTCAGGTCCACCATTTTCTTCGGTTCAAAGCCGTATTCCTCTTCAAACTTCTCCCTGTCATACAGGGTGGCGGTGGTCTGTCCCGGTCGTGAGATCACCAGCTTGACCTTAACACGGTCATCGATGAGCTGCAAACTGTCCCGGTCACCGGTGGCGATCACGCACTCCCAATCGTTATTGGCGCAGATCTTGCCCACCGTGCCGATCACATCATCCGCTTCCCAACCCTCGCACTCATAAATAGGGATATTCATTGCCTGCAGCACCTGCTTCATCACAGGCATCTGCTGTGCCAGCTCCTCCGGCATCCCGTGGCGGGTGGCCTTATAACCCTCATATTTCAAATGACGGAAGGTAGGACCGTGGAGGTCAAAGGCAACACAGACGGCCTCCGGCTGCTCTTCCTTCTCCAGCTTTTCCAGAATATTCAAAAAGCCATAAATGGCGTGGGTGTAAAGCCCCTCACGGGTCGTAAGGGGCTTTACACCAAAAAATGCACGGTTAATAACGCTGTTGCCGTCAAGAATCAGCAGCTTCATACTCTTCTCCATTTTGCACCCTGAGGGGTGTCGATGATCTCAATACCTCTTGCCTTCAGCTCGTCACGAATGCGGTCGGCTTCGGCATAGTTCTTTGCCTTCTTTGCCTCAGTGCGGGCAGCTACCATGGCATCGATCTCAGGATCGGAAGCCTCTGCAGCTTCTGCTGCCTCCTTTTCGCGGAGTGCCTCTGCTGCCTTCAGCAGATTCAGAGACAATACCTGATCAAAATCCGCAAGGGCTGCCAGCTTTGTGGCATCGGTGGTCTTTGCCTTCAGCACATCATAAACCGCAGTCACCGCCAAAGAGGTGTTCAGGTCACCGTTGAGTGCGCCGGCAAATCGATCCTTCAGTGCTGCCAGAGCAGCCTCGTCCACATCGTCCCCATCCTTCAGGGTCGCGATCTTTGCCACCAGCTTTTCATAAGCAACGGCTGCATTGTCCAGATTCTCCCAGCTGAATACCAGATTTCTGCGATAGTGGCTCTGAAGGCAGAACAGGCGGTATGCCATAGGATCGTAGCCCTTGCTCTCCAGCAGGCTTACAGTCAGGAATTCACCCTTGGACTTGGACATTTTGCCGGTGTCAGTGTTCAGGTGGTGAACATGGAACCAGTAGTTACACCACTTATGACCGATGAAGCTCTCGGACTGGGCGATCTCGTTGGTGTGGTGCGGGAAGGCATTGTCAATGCCGCCGCAGTGAATGTCCAGATCCTCGCCAAGATACTTCATAGAGATACCGGAGCACTCAATATGCCAGCCGGGATAGCCGATGCCCCAGGGAGATTCCCACTTCTGCGCCTGATCCTCAAACTTGGACTTGGTAAACCACAGAACGAAGTCGTTCTTATTGCGCTTATTGGTATCCTCCTCAACACCTTCCCTGACACCGATGGCAAGATCCTCCTCATCGTGATCGTTGAACACATAGTATTTTTCCAGCCTGGAGGTATCAAAATACACATTGCCGCCGGCAATATAGGCAAAGCCCTTTTCCAGCAGTCCCTCCACCATAGCAATAAACTCAGGAATACAGCCGGTGGCAGGCTGGATAATATCCGGCTTCTTGATATTCAGCTTCTCACAGTCTGCAAAGAACGCATCGGTGTAATACTGGGCGATCTCCATAACGGACTTATTTTCCCGCTTGGCACCCTTGAGCATCTTATCCTCGCCGGTATCGGCATCGGAGGCAAGGTGACCCACATCGGTGATGTTCATAACGCGCTTCACATTATAACCCATATAACGAAGAGACTTTTCCAGCACATCCTCCATAATATAGGTACGCAGGTTGCCGATGTGAGCAAAATGGTACACAGTAGGGCCACAGGTGTACATCTTCACCACATCGGGGGAATTGGGCTGAAACAGCTCCTTCTTATGAGAAAGGGAATTATACAGATACATAACAGTTCCTCCTGAATATATTTTAAATAAAAACGCCTCTTATGCCGCAGCACAAGAGGCGGGTCATACAACTCGCGGTTCCACTCTCATTTATCACTCAAAAAAATTCACTCCCGGACGCACTTTCACGCTCTGACACCACCCGGGCTCACAGCCGATGACCCGGACTCTCTGAAGGTTTAAAAGCATTACTCTTTCCGTTCACAGTGATATTGAATTGTTAGTATTTTACCATTATTTCATAGGTGTTGTCAAGAGTCCCGGATGCTTCCTTGGAAATTTCATTGCAGAATCCGGGGAATTGTGCTATAATGATACTATCCTTGAAAGGAGGATAATATTCTATGAAACGATTTACCGCATTGACACTGGCGCTTTTTGTACTTTTTGCACTTTGCAGCTGCAAGAAAAGTCCCGCGCCTGTTGCTACAAACCCCACTGAAGCCACTACACCCACGGAGGCTACCGAGCCTTCTGCCACGACACCATCTGTCCCCCAGCAGCCTATGGTCGCTGTCTCTGTCCCCGTTGTGACCGAGCGGGAGAAGGCAGGAGACGGAAAAGAGATCTTCTATTACTCATACCAGAATATGAGCCTGACCCTTCCTGAGCCTGAGGTTGCCGAAAAGGTGATCCTGGACTTTCTGAACAAGGCTGATCTTCAAGCCACAGCCGAAGGGATCCGCAAGTCTGCCATTACCGCCCACGAGCAAAGCGGCGGACTTGACTACCCCTATTTCTGCTCCTCCCTGTACACCCCTTCACGGGTGGATCGGGGCGTCCTGAGTCTCTCCGGCACCTGCGTGATCTTTGAGGGCGGTGCTCACGGCAGCACTGTAGCCACATCCGTTTCCTACGATCTTCTCACAGGCAACGCCCTTACCTGGAAGGACATCCTGCAAAGCGGCGTTACCGGAGAGCAGATCTCCGCCCTGGTGCTGGAGGCCCTTGATGCATATGAGGAGAAGGAATATCTGTTTATCGACTATGCCGATACCGTCAAGAGTATTTTCTCCCAGGGGCTTCAGCATCATACAAGCTGGTATTTTACCGACAGTGCTCTTTGCTGCTACTTCTCTCCCTACGAGATCGGTCCTTTCTCTCTTGGCACAGTCGCTGCCCGGATCCCCTACGAAAAGCTTGTGGGCATTTTGAAGGACGAATACTTCCCGCCCGAGCGTGATTTGGTGGACGGCACTGTTATGGCAGAGGCTTTTGACCCGGAAAAGCTCTCCGCTTTCACCCAGATGGCTGAGATCGTTCTGGACGGCGGTGGCAGGAAGCTTCTGGTTTCTGCCGACACAATGGTTTACGATGTCCGTGTGGAGACCGGCTCTATGACAAAGAACGGCGAAAGCTTTATCCCCGAATACACTGTACTGGGAGCTGCAACCCTTACCCCCGGAGATGCCATTATGATCGACCTGCCGGGTATTGACAGTGAAAACGCGATCCGCATCACCTATACCTCCGGCGGAGAAACACAGACCTTGATCCCCACGCTTTCCTGACAGCAAAATTCCCGGTGCTTACTTACACAGCACCGGGAATTTTTTATTTACCTGTAGAACCGAAGCCGCCTTCACCACGGTGGGTATCCGTCAGCTCTGTAACCTCTTCGTAAGCAGGTGTCAGTACCGGGGTGATCACAAACTGGGCAATACGCTCTCCCGGTGCCACTGTCTGGGGTTCATTGCTGTGATTGAGCAGCACCACCTTGATCTCGCCGCGGTAATCACTGTCCACCACACCCACCTTATTTGCCGGTGCCAGTCCCCTTTTCGTCCCCAGGCTGCTGCGGGCATAAATAAGACCTGCACAGCCCTTGGGTACTTCCAGCGCGATCCCGGTGGAGATCCATACCACCTCACCGGGCTGCACCGTCACCGCCTCATCCATACACGCATACAGGTCAGCACCTGCCGCCTCCGGTGAGCCGTAGGTAGGAAGAATGGCTTTTTCATTTAACTTCTTCACGCGAATGGGATTCATATCTCTATACCTCTTTCTTCAGGGTCTTTTTCAAGAATTCATTAATATACGCAATATACCGCTTATGGTCCACCAGAAAGCTGACACCGTGACCGGCGTTTTCCACGATCAGCAATTTTTTAGGCTCTTTACAGGCAGCATAGCTTCTTTCCGTCATCTCGCAGGGAACAAAATCATCTGCCTTTCCGTGGATCAGGAGCACCGGCACACGGCTGTTCGCAAGGCTCTTTTCTGTTGAGCGCTCCCAAAGGGAGAAGCCGGCAAAGGCTCTTGCATACAGTTCGGTCACACACAGCGTTGGCAGTGCGGGTAGATGTATCACGCTGCGAAACACCGATGCCAGAATATCCTTGGGTGAGGTAAAGCCGCAGTCTGCAATGATGCCCCGGACATTGGACGGAAGCTCCATATCCGCCATAAACATCACCGTGGATGCTCCCATAGAAAGACCGCTCAGTATCATTTGGCACGCGCCGAAGGTTTCGTTGTGGTAACGGATCCAGTGGAGCATATCCCGACTTTCCTTTACACCGAAGGTGATGTATTTTCCCTCGCTTTCCCCGTGGCAGCGGTGCTCCGGGATCAGCAGATTCAGTCCTTTTTCGTGGTAGAAATCAAAGGCAACACCAAAGTCCACCAGCTTTGTACTGCGGTAGCCGTGGACCAGAAGGATCGTACCCACAGGCTTTTCCGCAGGCACCCAAAGGCCGTGCAGCTTCAGCTTATCTTCACTTTCGATCCAAAGATCCCGGGCATTGTGCTCCTTCAGCCAGCGGTCTGCATCCAGAATGGTCTCATAATATTTGCCGTAGGGGGTTTTCTCCAGTTCTTCCTTCACGAACCACGGCAATTCCTTTCTTCGCCTGCAGGCTACGGTAAACACATACCCGCCGCTGACCAGCAGCAGAAGGACAACTGCACCAAGTACAAAAAGGATCCACACAACACATTACTCCTTACGGCCGATTTTTGAAAAGAACCGGAATGTCAAAGGCCAAAGGATGCCCGCCACGATCACGATCAGGAAGTAGCGAACCGCTCTGCCCGGATATTCCCCAAACAAAGCATTCAGAGGTGTCTTCAGTCCGCTTTTGACTGCAAGCACCACCAGCAGTCCGCCGAAAACCTTCAGGATCTGCACCCACCAAATTGCCTTCGTAGAGAAATCTAGCCATTTTTCATCCACAATATACACCACCAAAAGGCCGATCATACAGCCCAGGAGCGTATAGGCATTTTTAAAGCCCGATGCATAGTTGTGGGGATCGATGTCCTCCGGGAAGGAATAAAAGGAAACGAAGCAAAGGAAGCTTACCGCCATCACCGTCATAATTCCCAGAAGCCAGGGCATCGTCTTTTGACGGTTGTTAAGGACCAACGGCTTCAGGATCAGCAGCAGTGCCACCGCCATTGCCGCAGCTGTCAGTACATCCAAAGGTGTGTGCACACCGATATACATTCGGGAAAACGGCACAAGGATCGCCACTGCCAAAGCACCGAGCCGAAGCCAGCGGTCCTTGCAGGTCAGGGCAATGCCGCCGAAGGTACCCACCGCGCTTTGGGTATGACCGCTGGGAAAACTGTAGCCGGAGGCTGCTTCCCGCGCCTGTTCCAGAATGGTAAAGTTCTCATCCAGCACCCAGGGACGGGGGATCCGAAACCAAAGCTTCATAAACTGGTTTGCCAGAGTGCCGATAAATCCCACAGAAAGGATATAATACCCTTTGTATTTATCCACACACCAGAAGAGCACCAGGGCGATCACAAGAAACGCCGTCTCCTCTCCCAGCTGGGTGATCAGAAGCATAAACTCATTCAGCACCGGCACACGGAGCTTTTCAAGAAAATACAGAAATTCCATATTGCACCTCCTGCACCTATTATACAGGGCGCAGTGTCAAATGTAAAGTTTTTATACACGACTTGCTTTTTCCCAAATCACCGATATAATATACATAATAAGTAAGAAGTGGGGGATACTATGTTTTCCAGAGAAAAACGATGTCATTATGAGAACTTCCGTCCGGCTGAGGTGATATGTCAGCTGCGGTTTCCGGAGATCCTCACCATTGGAGCCAATGCTCCTGTGGATTTTCAGGAGGCCATTCGTGGGGAGTTTCCAAAATATACGGTAAGAAACGACGCTGCTGCCCCCAAGATCAGCGGCACACCGGGGAATCTGCAGCTGGAGAATCAGCGTCCCACGGTGAATTACCAGTTTATGACCCAGGACGGACAGTGGCGGGTAAATCTCACCAGCACCTTTCTGTCGCTTTCCTGTACCGCATACCCCGGTTGGGAGGACTTTGCCAAAAAGCTGGACCTTCCCCTTGCTGCACTGATCCGGGTCTATAAGCCTGCATACTTTGAACGCATCGGACTTCGTTATATCAACTTTTTCTCCAGAAAGCAGCTGAATCTGGAGGATACACCCTACCGGGATATGTTCCAGCCCCAGTATCTGGGTGTTCTGGGTTTTGATGACATCAACGAACGGGACACCACCCGCAACGGCGTAGATGCCGAGCTTGCCATTGCCGGTGGCTGCCGGGTAAAGCTCCACGCAGGACCCGGCATCGTAAAACAAAACGGCATCCAGGATCCCGAGCCCAAATTCATTCTGGACCTTGACCTTTATATGAACGGAAACACACCGGTAAATTACTCTGCCCCTGCCCTGGAGACGCTCCACGGACAGGCATTTCCCATCTTCCGCGGTGCCATTACCGATTCGCTCCACGAAGCAATGGAGCCCGGAGATATTCTGTAAGGAGGAATCGTATGCCCTATTTTTTCTACGGCTTTGACTGGACTTACCTTGTTTTCATTCTCCCCTTTGTTCTGCTCTCCCTTTGGGCAAGCTCAGCGGTGAACCGTACTTTTAAAAAATATTCATCCCAAATATCCGCCCGGCGCATTACCGGTGCTCAGGCCGCACAGAGGGTCCTCCAGGCAAACGGTGTCACAGGGGTTCGGATCCAGCGGGTCAGCGGCAATCTGACAGACCATTACGATCCCAAAACCAATGTGATCCGCCTGTCAGACAGCGTATACGACAGTCCCTCCACCGCTGCCATTGGTGTTGCCTGCCACGAGGCCGGTCACGCAGTACAGTATGCCCAGAGCTACGGTCCCATCAAGCTTCGCGCTGCTATTATTCCCATTACCAATATTGGCTCTCATCTGGCAATGCCCCTGATCCTTCTGGGTGTTCTGTTTTCTGCCTTTGGTGAGTTTTCCTATATCATTGTGGACCTTGGTATCGCCTGCTTCAGTCTGTCCCTCATTTTCCAGCTGATCACCCTGCCGGTGGAATTCAATGCCAGCCGGCGGGCAATGTCCACCATTGAGGAGGCGGGCATTCTGACCCGTGAGGAGCAGCAGGGTGCAAGAAAGACACTTACTGCCGCTGCAATGACTTATGTTGTTGCTACCATTGCCGCATTGGCACAGCTGGTCAGACTTATTCTACTCTTTGGCGGTAACGGCCGCAGAAGAAGAGACTGATATTACCGCCCCGATATTGACAATCGGGGCGGTTTAGAGTGTCAAAAAAGCCGCCAATCGTCAAAATGCAATATTTTATTGCTGTACACATTTCACTGTCAAATACAGTGGAGCGTATACAGCAATTTTGTAATTAAAAAGAAAAAACCTCGCTACGCAATGCATTTTGACATTACTGCACAACGCTCCCCTCTCATGTATCTATATACACTTCGGGGTCGCGTTGCTTGTCTTGGCGGCTCCTTTGACCTCTGCAGTCTGTCAAAAAACATAGTTTTTTGACAGACTGAAAATACCGTACTGCAAAAGCAGTACGCTATTTTTTATAGAGAAATATGTATTATGCATAGATGGCGCGCATAAAGATGGGCTTTACCTCTTCCGTGATCTTCAGCGTGCGGAGCAGAAGCTCAAAGGCCTCGTCTGCTGCATTCTCAGGCGCAAGGATTGCATCGTCGTGGAACACCAGATCGTTGTCCTTGTCCACATAAGCAGTGACCCACTTATACTGGGC
>JAZNZZ010000254.1:0-20518 GCA_045595205.1 Faecousia sp. | reverse complement strand
ATCCAGCCACACCACCACACGGTCACCAAGCTGCAGGGAATCCACCGGCTTACCCTGTCTTCCCTCTGCAAAGGCCGCCTTGCTTACATCGTAAATGACCGTGTCATCTTCCAGCTTGAAGTTTTCCGTATCACCGGCATTGCTCCAGACGGTGCTGGTCAGCTCGATCTCCACATCGTCAATGTAGGTCACATCGTAGCCCTCGCCCACGCACCGCGCCTGAATGCCGATCTCAGAGCCGATGCGCTTGACGATATAACCTTCCTCGTCAAAGACGAAACCGAAGTGTGCCTTATAGTCAGACTTATAGTCGATGTAGTCCACAATGGTCTTATCTTTGCATTTCAGGGTCACGAGCTCACCGTCACAGAAGAAGTCGATGCTGTATGCGCCGGTCTCATCGGGAATACGGGCAGTACCCTTATCCGCAGAGCTGTACTGCGCCTTTACTCGCCAGTAAACCGGAGACTTTTCCGGCTTCTCCTGCAGATATATATGGGTGTTCTGCTCCAGCTCGTTGCCGTAAACGGTGACGCAGTCCATAGGCTGCAGGTCCTCCGGGCTGATCTCGCCCCCAAGACTCCGGGCCTCCGGGGACACATCATAGATCTTTGTCAGCTCAGTCACATCCAGCATCAGGGTCATACCGTTCATCGCGATAGAGCTGTTGACATAAAGGGTATCGTTACGGTAATACTTCACATAAACCTTTTTGCCCACCTCAGTAGCCACATCACGGGCATCCACCGCATCCACCACGCTTCCATCCCGGTCAAGCACAAGACTGACGCAGTCGTAGGAATCGATGAAGTTGACCAGCTGCTTATCCGCAACAGCATATTCCCTGGTCTCGCCCTCATAGGCAAAGCGAATACGGTATATGCCGTCCTCACCGGGCTCACGGCTGGACAAGCCAAGGTCGTTATTTGTATACAAGGCCTTATCCACATTCCAGTAAAGCTCCGGTCTGCCGCCGGGAGTCTTTTTCTCCTCACCGCCGCCCAGCACCAGTGCCAGCACTGTACCGGCAACAGCCAGCAACGCAGCCGCACCTATGACAAGCCACAGCCACAGCTTACTTTTCTTTGTTGTTTCTTTTTTCATAAAGATCTCCTTTCAATTGGGAGAATTGATGTTTTAAATTTCAATTTATCGTTCAGTACAATCCTCCGTGTCATTCCGAGCCAGTGCACACACTGGCGTGGGAATCCGTTCCAAACACTTACTTTACGGATTGCCACACCAGTGACATTGGTCACTGGTTCGCAATGACAACGGGGGGTGACAGCACGATAAATTGGAAGTTACGGTGTTTCGTTTTTGATTTCCGTGAGCATAGAAAGGAATTTGTCTGCCACGCCCTCTGCCGTGCCCCGGACCACACGGGTCACAAAGCCCTCGTACACGCCGTAATCGTAGGCGCGGTCTGTAGGCAGGTAGCCGAAGCTGCCGTTGGCACAGGTGACCACAAAGGTCATATCGTAGGGAGATCTTTCCTTGATGTCCATCCCCGTGGGTGCAAACATTTCATAGGGAGCGAAAATAAATGCGGTATCCCCAAATGCCAGCACATTCAGAGGCAGCTCCTGGGTCTCAGGAAGCTCTGCCCGCGTTCTGATCGCCTGTGCCTCCCAAACACTGGAAAAGCCGTATTCCTTCACCAGAGGATCGCTTTTTTTGGTGCCGCCGGAGGAGTAAGCACTCATAACCTCCTTGGCCTGTGTGAGCATATCCACCTTATCTTTATTGGTGGTTGCAGTAAAAATCTCCTTTTTCAGGACGATGTCTCCGCTTGCCACATCCTGCAGCTGAGGCAGATGATCCACAATGATCTTGCCCAGTGCGTGACCGTATTCCTCCCAGTCAAGACCGTGCTTTTCGCTTTTGAGCTTGGAGTCCGGCACCTGATTGCCGGCTGCGGCAATGAAATATGCCACATGAAGTCCCGCTTCCTTTTCAATGTAGTAGCGGATCGAACCGGGAGCATCGGAGCAAATATACTTATCGGAGGCGCTGCCATTGAAGGTGGCGTGGATGGGATAGTTCATAATAAGAATATCCTTCTTGTCCTCTGCCTCACGGATAAAGCGCACCAGCTGTGCCTCCTGGTCCGGATCGTCAGGATGCCCCTGAGGGTCCAAAGAGGCCGCGGCGTTGTTGGTCATCGTTCCGTCCGGCAGGATATACTGACGGGAAAACGCCATCCCCTCTGCCCAAACGGAGCCGGTCTGTACCTTGGCGGGGCTGCGGTCTGCCAAGGACTTTTCCGCTGCCTTGACGATCGCCGTATAGTAGATCTCCCGGTAAGCCGCCATTCCCGGCAAATTTGCGTTTGTAATGGAGGGTGCGGAATGGGTATGGGTACCGGAGACCATAATATTCTCCACAGGAATGCCGGTGGCCGCCGCGATCTTCTCCTTGGCAGGCACAACGAAGCTGTCATCTGCATTGAGAAAATCCTGGGTGATCAGCAGCACTGTCTGATCCTTAGCATCGGTGACAGCAATACAGGTCACATACAGAAAATCCAGCGCCCCCTCGGACACCCGGTCGTGCGTGCCGCTGCCGCCCAAAGTCAGAGGCGTATCAGGCATTACCTTTTCCCTGCCATAGCCGGCACGAAAGCCCTTTTTCTCAGCACCGGCGCAAGCACCCAGAGACAGGCACACCGCCAGAAGCAGAATAAATGCTACGATTCTTCTCATTTTTACTCCTCCTTGTTCAAGCTTTTCAGCATATCCAGAAAGTGCTCTGCAACCACCTCGGCAGTGCCGGGCTTTGCCAATGTTACAAAGCATTCGTACACTCCGTAAGCAAATGCCTTCTTCATCGGAAGGTAGCTCTTTGATCCGTTGGCGCAGGTGACCACAAAGGTCATCGCACCGGGGGTATTTTTCTTGATATATTTGCCGTTGGGGGCAAACATCTCATAGGGCGCAAACACAAAGGAAAGCTCTCCCAGCTTCATCACGGAAAGGGGCAAAAGCACCGTATCTGCCGTTGCATACCGTCGTTTAATTGCATAAGCTTCCCACACACTGGAAAAATGATATTTTTCCAAATAGGGCTTTGCCTCCTTCTGACCGCCCCGGGTATAAGCCGCTGCAGTCTCACAGGCTTCCCTGTACTCCCCGATGCGCTCTTTGTTGGAGGGCACTTCATAGTCCTCCCACAGAAGCTGCACAGGACCTGCCTTTACCGGCTTTACGGAGGGCAGCGCTTCCAGAATAAACTCCGCCACCTTTGCGCCATAATCCTTTACGCACAAGCCGTGGTTATCGTCAGCTCTGCTTTTAGGCACCTGATTGCCTGCAGCACCGATAAAATATGCCACCTGAAGATCCGTATTTTCCTCCAGCGCACTGCGAATGGCGCCGGGGACATCTGCGGAGATCAGCTTATTTGCCTCACTGCTCATAGAAGTGCCGTGGACCGGGAAGCTCAAAAGCAGAATATCTCTGCCTCCCTCCCGGGAGAGCTTTACCAGCTGCACCTGACAGTCCGCTTCATCTGCGTGACCGGTGGGCTTATCCTTCCGCTTACTGTTGGGCCCGCCGATAGAGCCGTCAGCAAAGGTATAGTGCCGGGAGAACGCCATACCGGTTGCCTCTGCCGTGCCCACGGAAAGGGTCGTGGGCAGCAGCTCCGACAAAGCTGACCGTGCAGCACGGACGGCAGAGACACGGAACACCTCACGGTAGCTTTCCACCCCCTCCAAATGATCGGCGTACACCGCCGGAGCACTGTGGGTATGGGTAGAGGAAAACAGGATCCGTTCCCCGGGAATCCCCACGGCTTCACTGACCGCCGCCCGGAGTGGATGGATAAACATTTCGGATTTCAGAGTGTCCATTGTATAGAGAAGCACCGTCTCCCCGGCTTCATCCTGAAACGCAACGCAGGTAATATAAAGGGTATCGTTTACGCCGGTGTACTCTCTTCCCACAAGGCCGTTGCCGCCCAGGGGGAGCACCACCTCCGGCATCACCGGCTCCCTGCCGAAGCCGGTACGCAGTAAATATGTATTCGTCATATGATTCCTTCCGATTCTACATTTTCTAAACATATTATACTGCAAGCCATTTTGAAAACGGAAGTACAGCAAACACGAACCACCATAGAAATATTCCGAAACCCTTTGAAATTCTGTGGCTTTTGTGTTATAATTCCCTCAGAAGGCGGTGATTCTATGACTTTTCAGCAGCTTCAATACCTTTTGGAGGTGCAGCAGACCAAATCCATCAGCAAAGCGGCAAGCAACCTGTTCGTTTCCAACTCCAGCATCAGTGCCGCTGTGAGCAATCTGGAGGAGGAGCTGGGCTTTCCCATTTTTAACCGCGGTCAAAAGGGTCTTGTTCCCACAGTGGACGGTCTGCGGGTGCTTCAGTACGCAGAGCGGATCTGCAAGACCTACGATCAGATGAGCCGTATCCGAGAGAATCAGCTCAAGCGCTTTAAGATCAGTTTCCGGAATTATACCCCTTTTTCGACCGCCTTTGCCCGGTTGGTGGCGGAAAATGTTCACCGCAGCGACATTGCCTTTTCTTCTGTCGCTCTGCTGCGTGATGATATGATCCGCAAGCTGGCTTCCCACGAGCTGGAGCTGAGCCTGACTGCATATTTTGAACCCCGGATCCGATTGCTGGAGGACCGGATCATTAAAAACGGCTTAAACTATCAATTCCTGAAATCTGTTCCGGCAGCGGTGTGTGTCGGTCCCGGTCACCGGCTTTACAATGCCACCAGCATCCACCCCCGGGAGCTGGAAAATGACATTATTGTGGATAACAACAGTCTGCCTTTGGTGCACAGTGATTACTTGCACGGTGTAATGTGCTTCAAGCCGGAAAATGTGGTGATCTGCAACGGCGGTGCAGCCGATATTTTGCTTAAAATGGGTATTGCGTACACCATCACCATTATGCCCACAGAAAAAGAGCGGGAAGAGGATGTGCTGCATTATATCCCTCTGGAGGGTGTAGATCATATTCTGGTGCTGGTAACCAATCCTGACCACCCCCTGTCCCCCGAGGGCATCCGTTTTCTGGAGCTTTTGAACGAAGAGCTGGATAAAATTTAAAAAGCGTTGTCTCACACAGCTGAGACAACGCTTTTTTACAAGCCAGGCAGTATGAAATTCGGGTTTATTGCTCTGTCTACCGATCAACATTGTAGGGGCTTGAAAGAGCGCGCTAAATCGAAATTTGGCACATACGGAAACCGGTTTTACAGCTTTTCCGTACTTTTGGCAAGGGTTCTGAATTTTGTGGGAGACATACTCTGGTGCTCCCGGAAGAAATTGCTGAAATAATACTCGTTGGCAAAGCCGCAGCTGCGTGCCACATCCTTTACCGGAAGGTCGCTGTCCCCAAGAAGGGTCTTTGCTTTTTTCAGACGCAGCTCTGTAATGTATTCCTGTACCGTCACGCCCATTGCCGCCTTAAACCGGCGGGAGAATTGGACATAAGATAAATACGAGGCTTCTGCCAAAGCCGTAAGCTTCAGCTTTTTGTGAAGGTTATCGTTTATGTAGGCAATTGCCCGGGCGATCACCGGATCGCTTTCCGCTGCTGCAGGTATGACCGTCAGATTCTCCAGCCGGTACTGATTGACAATATCATTGAACAGCGCCTGCTGGAATTCCAGTTCATTTTGTTCACTGCCGCCTGCCGTCTGCAAAAGCGCAATGGTGGAAGAGATCCGCCCCGTGTCCCGGAAGCTCAGCCTGCCTGAGGGAAGCATATTGCCGCCGGGAAAACGGAACAGGTAAAGCTCCACCGGCTCCAGCACCTTCCGCTCGTAGGTTTTTCCCTCCTTAAAGCATACCGCCTCCAGCGCGGAGACAGTCTGCCGTCCGCTGCCGTCATCCACCCAAAAGCTGCCGCTTACGGTCAGTGCCAGAATGTCATCACTGCCGTTATATACCTCATAATCGAATTTATCGCGCTGCACACATTTGCACACCAGCAAGGTCTGCCCCACAGGTGTCACCTCCGATGATAAAAAAGTATAAATCTATTATAATTCCCTTTGTATTATTTGTCAAACCGGGTGCAAAATTTCAAAACTGCCCGTACTAAAAGCCAATGTCATTCAGACAAAAAAGCGTGTCATTCTGAGGAGCAACGCGACGAAGAATCCCCTCCGAGCAAGAGGGAGATCCTTCGCAATAGATAAGGTATGATTGCCACCGGCAACCATTGTTATTAGAAGATTCGCTGCGCTCTGCAGCACGCTCAGGATGACACGCTTAACTGACATTATGCAAAATGCACGGTCTTTTCAGGTTATCAATAATTTTCTGCGTTGATCTCGAAGTAGCTCTGGGGATGGGCGCAGGTGGGGCAGATCTCAGGTGCCTTTGTGCCGATGACCAGATGACCGCAGTTGCGGCACTCCCATACCTTGACCTCGCTCTTTTCAAAGACCTGGGCAGTCTCCACATTCTTCAGCAGTGCACGGTAACGCTCCTCGTGGTGCTTCTCGATGGCAGCCACAAGGCGGAACTTTGCAGCCAGCTCGTGGAAACCTTCCTTCTCCGCAGTCTCCGCAAAGCCTGCATACATATCAGTCCACTCATAGTTCTCACCCTGGGCGGCAGACAGCAGGTTCTCCGCTGTAGAGCCGATGCCCTCCAGCTCCTTGAACCAAAGCTTTGCGTGCTCCTTCTCATTGTCCGCAGTCTTCAAAAACAGAGCTGCGATCTGCTCAAAGCCCTCCTTCTTTGCCTTGGATGCAAAGTAGGTGTACTTGTTTCTTGCCTCAGACTCGCCGGAGAAGGCTGCCATCAGGTTTTTCTCCGTCTGGGTGCCTGCGTATTTGTTTGCCATATTTGTGTCCTCCTGTGTAAAATTGGTATAGAGATAATATAGCACGGTGCCTTATATTTTTCAACTATTTGTTTAAAATATACACGCCTAAATTCAGATAACCCGCAAAGGTCACCCACAGAAGATAGGGCAGCAGCAGATCCCCGGCTGTTTTATCGATCTCAGAAAATGATTTAATGGTCAGATAGATAAACACCCACATTGCCACAAGGATCAAAAAGGCGACAAGATACCATTCAAAGCCGAAAAACACCGGTGACCACAAAAAATTAAGTGCCAGCTGGATGCCGTACAGGGTCAGAGCCTTATTGACCTTTTCCTGCTCTGCGCCGCTTTTCAGGATGCGGTAGCTTGCATAGCCCATAAGCAGATACAGGACCGTCCACACCACAGGGAACAGCCACCCCGGCGGCGAAAGCGGTGGCTTGCGAAGCACCTCAAAGCTGTCCATACCGCCGCTGACCAGTGCTGAAAGCCCACCCACACCAAGGGGGATGGCAAGGCACAGCAGAAGCTTTTTCCAGTCAAATTTCATATTCATCCCTCCCCTTTCAGTTTACGGTGGGAATCCCTTTCTTATCCATAGAATTTTTCTTGCACAAAACACCTGTCCCGGTTATAATAGAAATGAAAGGAAGTGTTTTCTATGACTGCAAAGGTGTATTTCACAAAAGAGATCACCCCGGAATCCGTATTGAAGCTTTATGAGACATTGGGCGTTGCTTTGGAGGGCAAGGTCGCCATCAAGGTTCACTCCGGTGAGCCGGGCAATCAAAACTTTTTAAAGCCTGACTTCTGGAAGCCTGTGATCGACCGGGTGGGCGGCACTGTGGTAGAGTGCAACACCGCATATGAAGGTGGCCGTGACACCACGGAGCATCATATGAAGACCTTCCAAAAGCACGGCTGGCTGGACTATTTCCCTGTGGATCTTCTGGATGCCCAGGGTCCGGATCTGGAGCTTCCCATTCCGGAGGGTCTGCGGATTCAAAAAAACTTTGTGGGCAAGGACATCCAGTCCTACCAAAGCTGCCTGGTCCTGTCCCATTTCAAGGGACATCCTATGGGTGGCTTCGGCGGCGCCATCAAGCAGCTCTCCATTGGCTTTGCCTCTGCCTACGGCAAAAAATACATCCACGGCGTGGGTGACCCGGAAAATTTCTGGCACTCTGACCGGGATCACTTTAAGGATGCTATGGCAGATGCGGCAAAAAGCGTTGTGGATTTCTTCGGTGGCCGTATCGTTTATATCAATGTGATGAAGAATATGAGCGTGGACTGCGACTGCTGCGCCGTTGCGGAGGATCCCTGCATTCAGGATATGGGCATTTTGATCTCCACAGACCCGGTTGCCATTGATCAGGCCTGTCTGGATCTTGTTTACAATTCCGATGACCCCGGCAAGGACCATTTGATCGAACGGATCGAGAGCCGAAACGGCATCCGTACCGTGGAGGCTGCTGCCGATCTGGGCATTGGCTCCCGGGAATATGAACTGATCTGTGTGGAGTAAGCTATGGGCTGTAACGGAAATTGCAGCAGCTGCGGCGGCTGCGCCAAAGAATTGACACTGACCCCCCAGGAGCTCCTTGTACTGCACAAGCTGGGGCAGATCCCCTTTCTCCCTGTGGCAAGAAGATCCGACGATATGACTCCCGTGTATCTGGAGGACAACGACTGCACCCGGGAGGAATACTCCCTTGTTTTGCAGCTTTTGGAGCGTAAAGCGCTGATCTCCATTGATTACCGGGCTCCCCTCAAGGGTATGGATATGTCTGCCTACAAGGGTTTTCCCGTCCACGGCAGCTTTGCCCTGACGGAAAGAGGGCAATCCGTCCTGGATATGCTGGAAATTCAAGGCATTCAATCCTAAAATTCAATCTTCCGGTTGACTTTTTCGCAAAATCCTGTATACTATACAGGTACAAACAAATACACCCTATGAAGTGTACCGGGAAAGCGGCTTTTGCCCACCGAAGGATTAACAGTCTCAGGTATCCCCCGTTTGGAGGGTAGGACCGGAACACAGAGGACTCTCTGGAGAACACATTCAGTTGTGTGCCGAAGGTGCAAGGCAAAAGCCGAATCTCTCAGGCAAAAGGACAGAGACGAAGCGTATGATAATGCTATGTCTATCTATGCGGGCAGTCCTCATTTTGGACTGCCCGTTTTTCTGCAGGTGTGTTAATTTAAAGAAAGAAGGAACAAAACTATGCTCGGAAAACCCATTGACTCAATCAACTTTGTTGCCCAGTTCGACCCTGAACTGGCTGCTATGATGGACCGGGAGTTCACCCGTCAGAAGGACGGTCTGGAGCTCATCGCATCAGAAAACTTCGCCTCCCCTGCGGTCATTGCCGCTATGGGCTCCATTCTCACCAACAAATATGCCGAGGGTCTTCCCGGCAAGCGCTATTACGGTGGCTGCCAGTATGTGGACGAAATGGAGGCACTGTGCATCCAGCGTGCAAAGGACCTGTTCGGTGCAGAGTTTGCCAATGTGCAGCCCCACTCCGGCGCACAGGCCAATATGGCAGTGCAGCTGGCTCTGCTGCAGCCCGGTGACACGATGATGGGTATGAGCCTTGCCAACGGCGGTCACCTGTCCCACGGCAGTCCCGCAAACATCTCCGGCAAATACTACAATGTGGTCTCCTACGATGTGAATCACGAGACCGGCCTCATTGACTACGATCAGATCCGGGATATGGCAAAGAAGTGCCAGCCCAAGCTGATCATTGCCGGTGCTTCTGCTTACCCCAGAGCCATTGACTTCAAGCTATTTGCAGACATTGCCCACGAGGTGGGCGCTGTGCTGATGGTGGATATGGCACACATTGCAGGTCTTGTGGCAGGCGGCGCGCATATGAGCCCTGTGCCCTATGCCGACATCGTTACCACCACCACCCACAAGACCCTCCGCGGTCCCCGTGGCGGTCTGATCCTTGCCAGGGAGGAATACGCCAAGAAGCTGAATTCCGCCGTGTTCCCCGGCACCCAGGGCGGTCCTCTGGAGCACGTAATTGCCGCCAAGGCTGTGTGTCTGAAGGAAGCTATGAGCGACGAATTCAAGACCTACGCCCACAATGTGGTGGCAAATGCCAAGGTTCTGGCACAGAGCCTTCTGGAGGAGGGCTTTGATCTGGTCACCGGCGGCACAGACAATCACCTGATGCTGGCTGACCTTCGCCCCATGAACATCACCGGCGCAGAGCTGCAGACCCGCTGCGATGCCAACCACATCACCCTGAATAAGAACGCCATCCCCGGCGATCCCCAGAAGCCCTCCGTCACCAGCGGTGTCCGCATTGGTACTGCCGCCGTGACCACCCGTGGTCTGGGTGCAGAGGAAATGAAGCGCATTGCCCACTGCATTGCTTTGACCGCCAAGGACTTTGAGGGCACCTCCGAGGAAGTCCACGCCACCGTGGCAGACATCTGCAAAAAGTTCCCGATGTATGTGTAAGTATTGGAATTCAATTTGGCAACAAGTTATTTGAACAAATAATATGCGAGCATCGGAGTAATCCGATGCTCGTTTGTCTTACTAAAAATATGCTCTTTATTTTGCAAAGAATGTTTGATAGAATTAAATTGTAGAACGCTATGTTAAAAACGGAGGTACATATGAAACAAAGAGCAATTCTGATTTTGTTGTTTTTGGTCGGAGTCGCTATTCTGGCGTCCGGCTGCTCAAACAACCAAACTGATCCACAAAAGATAACTGGACTGCCCAACTGGAAGGATTTTGAAGTTTCTGCCCAGCAAACGGAGTTCTATGACGCAATCTCGATTGCGATCAAAAAAGTTGATTCGGATGCCCAGACTGCTATTGTCGCCGTGACGATCCCCGATTTGGAGAAGTATTTGAAAGACGGCGAAAACTTTGATGGCAATACCCAAACAACAGATATCGAATTCCCAGTTCAACTGATCGACGGAGAATGGCAGATTACTTCCATCGAACCCATAAAAGACTATATTCGAAGTGAGGCAAGCAAGATTCTTTATGAAGCTCTTGAGTCCAATGGCGGAATTGTGATTGACTTTGACCCACAGGAGGTGCCCTGAAATGAAAAAACGACTAATAGCAATGGTGCTTGCGCTATGCTGTTTGTTTGGTTCCGTTTCGCCGGCCCTAGTGTATGCCACAGAGGCGGAAATCTGCAAGTTTCCCGATTACGATACATATCAGAATTTCATAGCGGAATCCTATCCGATTCTATATCGTGATAGATTGTATTTAAAAGCACTTGATGCATATTCCGGCTTTGAGTGGTGCTTAGATGGCGCATCTTGGTTAATTGGAGAAAACCTTTCTGTCGATCGTTGTACGGAAATCCTAGCCAATATGGTGACGCTGATAAACTATCAGCTGGAGGAAGCCATAGTAGAACAGGCATCTATAGACACAACTATGACGCTATACGATTATGGCGTGAATGCTGCGGATATTGCCACAGGTCTTGTTGGGACAGAAACCCTTAAAAAAGCAGGAAATACCATCACAGAAAGAATTGCAACAACAATGGAGCTTGCAAATGGTGTTTTGGATGTTACAGTTGACACAAAAGAAAAAATAGAACTTCTTGCGCAACTGGAGGGTGATTACTCTATGCAGTATGCCTTTCTGGATGCCGTATATGTGTATACCGACATTCCCGAAATGAAAGAAGCCGCCAAAACGCTTATGTTGGCCAATGCGCAAATTATGCTCCATAAGCTAGAGGTGTTCAACTCCACCACTTCCTCCGCAACAAAATTTGCTGCACATGATGTGTTTTTGGATCAGATTGCAGAGGATTTGCTAAATGATCCTGACTTTTTTGATTCAAATGCGTGGCTCGGTGTGAAGGCACTCAGTACAGCATTTAGTCTTTATTCCGGAGCAGAACTTGCATTCAATATAACCCTTTTCATGGGGGATGTGTTGTTTGGTACGCACGATACTTATAACCGTTATAATGAGATGGTCGCTATGCGGGCTATCAGGCAAGCGCTTCTTCATTGTGTTACATCCAATTCTCCGCTTGTTAAGAAGGATTACGATACTCTGGATCGTAATATTTTACTTTTAAAAATGGTACTGTATGTGGATATCAGAGGTGAATACTGCGCTTATAAAATGGTGACAGAAGATGGAAAACTGGCAACATTAATCAGGACAAGCAACGGCAAAACAATTGACGAAAACTATAGCGCATCTATCGACTTCATTAAAGGAAACTTCGAATTACTGGATGGGCTTTATATTGAGCAGGAAACAAAGCACCTAACTGGTGTTGAAATTCCTATTTCAAAAAACGAACAATATAAACTCAATATCTTTTTAAGCAATTTCTCTGAGCAATGGTTCAACGAAGTATATATATGGGATGAAAACAGTCATAAGCGGATTCTTGCATCAGAAAGATTTGAATCTCAAACTGCCGATTCTATGGATCTTGTTAATTTCGCATGGCTATACGCAAAACTAAACACGGACTCTATAGAAAAAATTCAGTATGGCGGTGATTCTTATTACGGTATAAATATCGATACGATTAACTCCATTACACAGCAATTCTTTGACAGAAGCATCCATTTAGAAGATATTCAATCCGAGATTAAGGATACATCCAATAGTTTTCAGTATCGTGTCATAAACAACGCAATATGCACACCCGCAGCAGCTGGAGAAACGTATAATAATATGACCATAGCCGAAAAAGCTTACGATTTGGGTAACGGTAAAATGCGGATTACCTTTAGTATTTATTCGATAACAGATATTGGCGGTAGCAACAGCATCGTGCTTAGTTCCGGAACCATCCAAGATAAGAAAGTTTATTATTATTCATCCAAAGAGGCAGATACACATCGCTATTTTGAATATCATCTTAGCGGTGTTGCTGTTGTACAACCGCACAAAACTGAAAGCGGGAAAGAAACATATCAGCTTATTTCCTATGAACTATCATCAGACAAAAAATATTCTGACCCATCAGATAGCTTTCCCGAAAAAGAAGGCAAATACGATGCCGATGCAGATTCTTTTAGAAGCTACAAACAAATATTGAAGCAGTATTCTGAATCTGCAGAGTATACATTGTATGATATTAATAAAGACGGAACGTATGAGTTGATTGTCAACAACGGTAGTCGTAAATATCATATATACTCACTTAGTGGTTCAACCGCAATATTGTGCGGATCTTGCTATGCTTACAATGGTGGCTTATACGCATTTGAAGGAAACGGATTAATCGCTCACGATGGTGGTTCAGGTTATCAACATCTGGAACATGTCTCTTTATACACTCTTTCTGATAATACTTTAGAAGATGCGAAAAGAATCATTAATACTGCAGATCATTCTGTTGAAGAACTATACAATTGCCTGAACCAGTATTCACCAATTACAAATTTCTATCCAGTATCCGACTATTCCTTATTGGAAAGCCAATAAATTACACCCTGCACTTTTCTGTAACCCAAAAGCTGGTGATGTAGCTAACATTCGCGGTCAACCACATACAATTTTCCCGTTTTCGTGAACGACTACAATCCCAAGTGAAGGCAACTGTAATCCCAACCGCAAAAAAAGATACTGCATAGGCGGAAATATCATTTAGAAAACGAAATGTCATCCTGAGCGAGCGCAGCGAGTCGAAGGATCTCCCTCTTATTTGCAGGGGATTTTTCGTCGCGTAGCTCCTCAGAATGACATTTGTTTTTTAACTTAGTGATACTTCCGCTTATGCGGTATTTTTATTGATTCAGAAGCTCCGGCAGCTTGTGCAGCACCTTTTCGAAGCAGACGCCCAGGCGGTGATCCCCAGAAGCCCTCCGTCACCAGCGGTGTCCGCATTGGTACTGCCGCCGTGACCACCCGTGGTCTGGGTGCAGAGGAAATGAAGCGCATTGCCCACTGCATCGCCCTGACCGCCAAGGACTTCGAGGGCACCTCCGAGGAAGTCCACGCCACCGTGGCAGACATCTGCAAGAAGTTCCCCATGTATGTATAAAAATTTCCGGTACACGAAAAATCGTGTACCGGATTTTTTACGGTTCTGACAGTCCTGCGGCTGCCAACTCCTGTTCCAGAATTTCCATAAACCGATCCAATTCCGGGACAGGAGGGTGCAAGGGGTTGCTGAGTGCAATCAGGTGATAGATGACACCCTCCATAGGAATATAGCGAAAATCCTTACAGTCCATATCCCCAGGCAGGAAAAAAGTAATATCATAGGCAAGTCCTCTTGCTACCAGCGCTTCACGGACTGCAGGTTTTACACAAATGATGTTATAGTTCGGCTTAATGCGGGTAATGCCTGCGTCCAGCAATCCTTTCGAAAGGGTGGCATTACGGCTGTCGAGCAGTATGTCATTTTCAAAATCTGCGGGGGTGGCTTTGGGATTTGCAAATTGCGGATGTCCTTTTCCAATTCGGATCGCGCCGGGAAATGTAGCCAAAATTTTAGCGTTGAGTCCCTTTTTTTGAATGTCATCCAAAAAAGAAAGGCATCGGGAATCAAGAATGAGAACAAAGCTGATCTCCAATGTAAAATTCAGAAGCAGATCAGCAGAACCGGTCTCCTGGGTCAGCGAAAAGCTGATGTCCCGTCTGGATCTGTTTTCTTCTACCAATCGAAGGAAGCTATTATGGATCGGAGGAAAAGAAACAGAGGATATTCGTAAAGTTGTGGATTTTTGCGGCTCCGGTGTGGTGAGCAGCCGGTAGCTTTCACAAATGCGGGCAGCGTGGTCTATAACATTGATTCCCTGGAGCGTGGGGATCAGCCCTTTCCGGGTACGCAAAAAAATAGGAAATCCCAGTTCTTCCTCCAGGGATTTCAGGGTCAGGCTGATGCTGGGCTGAGATATGAACAGGTTTTGGGCAGCCTGAGAGATCGATCCGGTTTTGTGGATCTCCAATAGCTGCTGCAGCTGCACAAATGTCATAACCGGCACTCCTTTGCACACACTTAATATAAACAGTATACAACACAACCGGGTAAAAATCAAGAATTATAGGGAGTTAATGCGTATTATATAGATGATTACTTATATATACTTTTATGATTTTGTATTTTCCTGTTGTAGATATATATGATATGATGAAAACAGAAAAAGTATAAGGAGGCGTCTTTGTGAAGAAAGAGTTGTGGTGCATTTTTATCGTGATGCTCATAGCTTGCTTGGTTCTGCCGGTCAGTGCGGCAGAAAACGAGCAGGTAGAATTAGGGAAACAGGTAGCGTCCGATGCGGCAAAAATGACCTTCCCCACCGACGGCAGCACCTGCGAGGCGGTCTGCCCGGTCCACGGAACATCCGTTACCTGGACACCGCTGACCCCCGGTGAGGCAATCGTCCTGACCACCGATACCCACTACTATTTAACCGATTCTGTCAGTAACAGTAAGGTTCGTTTCACCGCTCCCAACAAGTGGAATCAGTATGCCTGTCTGCACCTGAACGGAAAAAGCGTCACCAACACCGCCGGCGCGGTATTTGTGGGCAAAAACGGTCAGCTGCACGTGATGGGTGATGGCGAAGTCAAGGGCGGTGCTACCTCTGAAAATGTGGGTGCAACTGTCAGCATCAGCTGCGGCGGCTCTTACGGTGCTGTCCATCTGTATGGCGGCACTTACAGCAAGTACGACCCCACCTCCGAGTCCAACACGCTGGCCGTTGGTGCCAACGGCGGTATGCTCAATGTATATACCGGTGCCACAGTAAACAGCGGCAGCAACGGCAGTGCCGTTTATATGCGGGGGGAAATGGCTTATGTGAATGCAACCTTCAATCTCTACGGCGGTACCATTGATGCCACCGGTAGCACAGAGGTTGCCATCGATACAGAAGCCGTGGCAGACGACCACGCCAAAAAGCTGACAGTAAATATGTATGCCGGTACAGTGAAAAACGGCAGTGACAGCTACGGTGGCAATTTGATCCTGCGTAACCATGTGACCTTCAATATGTACGGCGGCACCCTAGAAGGGGGCAACGCTGCCACCAGCGGCGGCAACATCGCCATTTACGGCGGTGCGGTGATGAATATGTCCGGCGGCACGGTTACCGGCGGTACTGCCGGCACCAACGGCGGCAACATCTACCTTACCAACTATGTCACCGATACGGAAAAGAGTCTGGCGGTGCTCAATATGTCCGGCGGTACAATTACCGGCGGCACAGCGGTCAATGGCGGCAATGTTCTGCTGTATAACCAGACCGCTATGAATATGACCGGCGGTATTGTGGAAAAGGGCACTGCAGAGGAAATAGGCGGCAATATTGCATCCAAGCTGTCTTCCAGTGCTACAAAGGATCAGTATGCCGAATTCCATTTTGAAAATGCCATCATTCGCGGTGGCGAGACCACAGCCAGCAGCAACAGCTACGGCGGTGGCAACCTGGGCTTACGCAGAGCCAATGTGACCATTGGAGCGGGCACGCAGATCGAAGAGGGGCATACCGCCTCCAGAGGTGGTAATATTCAGCTTTTACGGGGCACCATCCTTATGACCGGCGGCAAGCTTTCCGGGGGTATCGCAGATCGCAGTTCCGGTTATGAAGAGATCCATCTGGAAGGCGGCAGCGATACAGATATGTCTGTTATGTATATGCTGGGCGGTGAGATCGAAGGCCGGGAAACCGAAGACGGGGCGATCCGTGTCAATGCTCTGAGCCGGTTCTATCTGGGTGGAAATGCCACTGTTGCGGATGGGGATCCCAACATCCACGAGATCCGTGTGTACAGTACCGGCAAGCTCTTTATCTGCGGCGGCTGGAGCGGCTATGCCAGTGTGCATTGCTCCGACAGCTGGGAGGCAGATGACATTGCCTCTGCCGATAAGCTGCAGGTGGTCACACTGGATGCAGACAGAAACGAGACCGTAGGCGGCAGCTATACCGGCAAGCTGACCCACGCCGGTACCGGTGCTATGCTTTTACCTATGGGCGATGGTACTGTCAGGGTCGGTGGTATCGCTTTGGTGGATGAGACAGAGAATATAACAGTTGTTTCGGATCCGTTGACCCAGTGGACAACCGGAAAGTATGCGTTTATCCGCCTTTACAGTGACTACACCCTGGCAGATCCGGGGTACGGCTTAAAGCTCGATCTGAACGGTTACGGTCTGACCCTTACCGGCAGCGGCGCAGTCAGCGTCTTTGACACCTCCTCAGATGCTTTTGAAGTGCCCACCGGCACGATTACAGTCAGCCAGACCGTTGCCATTGAGCAGGATACGGTGGCTCCCAACGGCAACCGCTATATTGCTTTGGAAGAAGACGGCAAAATCAGTATGCACCGCCTGGAAATGCGGATCTGCGATATCACCCTCCGTCCCTCCGCGGCAGGTATCTACTATAACGCGGTGTATTACTGCGACAGTGAGCTTGCCGATGCAGTGGAAGCCTATGGCGTTGCGCTGAGCGTATCCGGTATGCCCAATGCAGACTTCAGCCAAAGCTGCTACACGGCAGAGACCGAGTCACTGCAAAGTGGTGCAACAGCAAGCTCTGTGGCGGTGTTTGGCATCTTGAAAGACGATCAAACATCGGAAACGAACCGGCAAAACGCACAAATGAAGATCTATGCAAATCCATACATCCGGCTAAAGGATGCAAACAGCACAGTCCTGCTGGGCGACAGGAAAAATGCCGGTAAAACCGCAGACACCGAAGGCTTTGACGGTGTTGCCTACAGCTTGTATGATCTGCTTCTGCGGATGGATGAAACCTATTACGAATTAAAGCCTGCTGCCCGTCGTATCGTGGATACCTTCTGCCAAAGCTGGCAAAATAAGGGCATGGAAGAATGGACCTTCGAAAATGTGGGCAGTGAGATCCTGAATGTAGACAACGGTCCTTTGCAGTTTGCCCCCGGTACGGCAGAAGCGGAGTGTCCTGTATGTGAGAAAACCGTTACCTGGACAGCCTTTCATCAATCTGAGGACACCACAGTGCGGATCGGCAGACCTGCCGACGGCGCTCACTATTATCTGGCAGAGGACATTCTCTATACCCAGGATGCTTCTTTCATTCTGCCGCCCGCAGTCGGTGAAACAGCCTGTCTGCATCTGAACGGCCACAATCTGACGGCAACAGCCTACCGTGCTGCCTATGTAACCGGTTCTGCAGGTACGCTGAATATTATGGGTGAAGGCATCGTCAGTGGCAATGCAGATGCAGTCGGTGCAGTGCTCTATATGAGCACCAGCAATTCGGATGCTGCCCTGAATCTCTACGGCGGTACCTATGTAAAGCCGGACGGCAACGGCAGAGCACTGACCGCCATTGTGAACGGCGGCAGCCTCAATGTGTATGCGGGTGCCTGGCTCAAGGGCAACGGAAGCGGCCACGCTGCCTATATGGATGTTGCGAAAAATGCGAATGCTACAATTGCCGTTTATGGCGGCAAGATCAGCGGTGGTGAAGTGCGCGCTATAGAAACAGAGGATGTCAATTTGAGATCCGTTATCATCAATGGCAGAGCCTGTATCGAAGGTATGTTGATCAACGATCCGGATCTGGCAGTCACTATTTCCGGCCGCCCGGTAATCGATCGTTTGCGCATCGATGATAATATAAAGCTGAACCTGGGGCAGCTTACAAAGGGCGCAGATATTGCGGTAAGCGTCAATACTGCCTTTACCCAGCCCCTCCAAGACCCGGAGAGCTATTTGCCCTATTTCCGTGCCTGGAACGGAATCGACTCCATTGGCATCGACGATGAGGGCGCACTTTGCTATATGACCAACTACGAACACTATATGACACCTTATATCAGAGATGTCCGTGCCGAAGCAATGTCTGACAGTAAGATCCATTATTACTTTATGGCAGGCAAGGGTATGATCATAAATCCCGAAAACGGTGACAATGCAGCCTGCAAATGGGGTGACAGCTGCCTGGTGGTGTTCCCCACCGGAGAGACTATGCTCATCGACACCGGCTATGCGGTGCAGGCACCGGTGATTGCCGGAAGCCTGAAGCGTATGGGTATAACGACCCTGGATTATCTGGTG
This sequence comes from Faecousia sp., assembly GCA_045595205.1. GTDB lineage: Bacteria > Bacillota > Clostridia > Oscillospirales > Oscillospiraceae > Faecousia. Next base: position 1,671 of record JAZNZZ010000254.1, on the reverse strand, counting down.
ATCACCCATCCCCACGGGGACCATATTGGCGGTGCCTTTGGCACCGGATCCACCTTCCTGGATGAGATCGAAGTAGAGCAGGTTTATTACGATGACAGTCAGTATCCCAATAACAGTTGGGTCGGTGTGATCGAAAAAACCTGCAGCGATAGAAATATCCCGTATGCCACCTTGAAGATGGGCGATGTACTGACCTTCGGCGATGTTACTATGACTATGCTGTGGCCCAGTGCCGACCTCAGTACTGAGGATCTGGCCATCGATGATCCCGAAAACAAGTATTCTATGGTATTCCGTTTCGACTACGGTGAACATTCCAGCCTGTTTACCGCCGATATCTACACCTACACGGAAACCAAGCTCCGGGAGCTGTACACGGCTGGGGAGCTGGATGTGGATCTGATGAAGGTGCCCCATCACGGCATCGGGCAATCCTCGCTGGCATTCATTCAGGCGGTGAGTCCGGAGCTCGCAGTTGCCACTGGCTACCATACCATTGCAAGCGACATCACCTCCCGGTATGCTTCTGAGGGCGTTACCCTTTTGGAGGATATCTACCACGGTTATATTCATATTGCATCCGGTACTGACGGCATTATGTCAGTGGAAACAGAGTAGTAAACAAAGTATTAATAGGGGCTGTAAATATAGTCCCAGAAAAAAGCAGGCTGTGCCGAAAGGTACAGCCTGCAAAAATATTTATAGAGAAACGGCTGATTCAGTGGAAGAACCAGCCGTTTAGTGTTATAATTTAACTGCGATGAAAAATCACAACACTAAGGTGTATTCTACACCAATTCAACTGAAATTACCAGTGGATTTAGAAAGAATTATAAAAATTAATGATCCGGTATATTCTTTCAGTGAAGTTATGGCACATATCGACCTACAGAAATATTTCGTGGAGAAGAAAGGACACGAAACAGGTCGCCCCAGATATGACCGTGAGAAGCTGTTAAAGATTGTACTGTTTGCCTTTATGGAGTTTGGCTATTGTTCTTTGCGCTTCATTAAAAAATTATGTGAAACGGATATCCGTTTTCTCTGGATATTGGATGAGGACGAAGCACCTAGCCATACAAAAATTGGAGATTTTATCAGCGACGAACTATCCGCCAGTCTGGAGGAAATCTTCAACGATATCAACAGTTACATTTTTGAACAGTTCAATGTAGATCTGAATCACGCATACATTGATGGCACTAAGACCGAGGCCAACGCCAACAAATATACCTGGGTTTGGAAGAAAAGCTGCATTAAGAGCAGAAACAACATATTTGGGAAGCTGTCTGCGTTACTGGAAGATATCAATGCCCACATGGCACTCCACCAAAGAGCAGTCTTTGAGATTCGTCAGGAGTATGCCATAGAGTATGTGGAATATATTCTAAATACCTTTTTGGGAGCTACAGGAATAACCAAAGAGGACTTTGTCTATGGTAAGGGCAAGCACAAGACTGCGATCCAGCGGCTCTTTGAAAAAGTCTATGACTGCTGTAAGAAGCTAAAAAGCTACGCACAAAAGATTGCAATTTGCGGTGAAGATAGAAACAGCTATTCGAAAACTGACCACGATGCCACCTTTATGCGATTTAAGAAAGACCATATGAAGAATGACCAGCTGTTGCCGGGGTACAATCTGCAGATGGTCATCTGCGACGAGTTTATTGC
>JAZNZZ010000253.1:0-7729 GCA_045595205.1 Faecousia sp. | reverse complement strand
GACAAATCTGTTTTTTCTGCTATAATACCTCTTGTTCCGCGGGTGTAGCTCATCCGGTAGAGCGCCACCTTGCCAAGGTGGAGGTAGCGGGTTCGTGCCTCGAAGTCGGTTCGTAGCCATGTCGTGCCGTGAGGCAAGGAGTTGTGGGCTTGGATTGTCTTCCTAAGACCGCTTGGCCTCCGACTTGACAAATCTGTTTTTTCTGCTATAATACCTCTTGTTCCGCGGGTGTAGCTCATCCGGTAGAGCGCCACCTTGCCAAGGTGGAGGTAGCGAGTTCGAGCCTCGTCACCCGCTCCATAAAAGCCTTTGTCTTCTTGACAGAGGCTTTTCTTTTTTGCCAGTTACCATAAAAATGACAGAATACGCCAATTCTTTGCAGGGACCGGCGTCCCGGCGGTCCTATATGGCTATCACCGTCTTCTGCCATAATTAAAAATATAAGGTCGCATTGCAGTACTTTCTGCAATGCGACCTTGTAGTTTATAATACCTTGGAAAGGAATTCCTGCAGTCTCGGGTTCTTGGGATGATTGAAGATTTCATCGGGTGTGCCTTCTTCCACGATCTTGCCACCGTCAATGAAGATGACACGGCTGCCAACCTCACGGGCAAAGCCCATTTCGTGGGTGACACAGACCATTGTCATGCCCTCCCGGGCAAGCTCCTGCATAACATCCAGAACCTCGCCTACCATTTCGGGGTCAAGGGCAGAGGTGGGTTCATCAAAGAGCATTACCTCAGGCTCCATACAAAGAGCCCGCACAATGGCAACACGCTGCTTCTGTCCGCCGGAAAGCTGATTGGGATAGGAGTAAGCGCGGTCACCGAGACCAACTCTGTCCAGGAGCTCCTGAGCCTTCTGTTCGGCCTCTTCCTTGCTTTTGCCAAGAAGCTTCATAGGACCGATGGTGAGATTCCGCATAATGGTCAGGTGGGGGAAGAGGTTGAACTGCTGGAACACCATACCCATTTTCTGACGGTGCTTATTGATATTCACGCCGGGGGCGGTAATATCCTCGCCGTTAAAGTAGATGCTTCCGCCGGAGCTTTCCTCCAAACGGTTCAGGCAGCGAAGGAATGTGGATTTGCCGGAGCCGGAGGGACCCACAACCACCACCACATCACCGTGGCAAATATCAATGTCGATGCCGTCCAGAACCAGAAGCTCGCCAAAGGACTTTTGAAGATTTTCAACGCGAATCAGGACATTCTTATCAGTGGTCACTCTTCGCCAGCCTCCTTTCCAGAAGCTCAACCAGCTTGGTCATGATCATAACAAGCACCAAATAGATCGCGGCAACGGCGATCAGGGGCATAAAGTTACTGTAGGTAATAGAACGGATCTTAAGGCCGCCCTGAGTCAGATCGGCAACGCCAATGTAGAATGCCACAGAGGATTCCTTTAAAAGGGTAATAAACTCATTGGCAAGAGAGGGCAGAATTGCCTTGAAGGCCTGGGGCAGGACAAAGTGCACCATTGTCTGGACATAGTTAAAGCCAAGGCTGCGGCCGGCTTCGATCTGTCCCTTGTCCACGCTCATAATGCCGCCACGGACGATCTCCGCAACATAGGCACCGGAGTTCAGACCAAAGCAGATCACAGCTGCCACAAACTTATCCACCCTCAGGGGCAGCAGGAAAACGAAGAAGAGGATCAGCAGCTGCACCATAACAGGAGTGCCGCGGGTAACGGTCAGGTAGACGCGGCAGAGCTTATCGATCAGGGAGAGCTTGCCGGTCATCTGATTGGTGCAGCGGATCACTGCTACGATAAAGCCCAGCAGAATGCCCATCAAAGCAGCCAGGAAGGTGATGGAGAGGGTCATTCCAAGACCGTTTACCAGATACTGCCATCTGTTGGCTACAATGAAGTTTCTGGAGAATTCGTCCTTGAAATCCTCCCACATTACGATCAGGGGATTGCCGGTGACCGGCTTTGCGGTGGAATAGTTCTCCAGAGCGATGCAGTCCACGATCCCGGTGCGTAATGTGTTTTTATTGGTGATGTCGATGGTCTCGCCGTTGTGCTCTACTGTGGTTGCGTTTTTAAATGCATTGGTGATGGTGATCAGACCGCCGGTCAGTTTGTCAACGACATCATCCTGCAGATAAAGCTGCATACCGCCGGTGGTCTCATAAATGGAAAGGGTGATCTCACCGGAAACGGTTTCAGCTGCCTCCAGATAGTTTACGATGTCCTGTTTCAGCATCAGGTTGATCTTGGTGGCATTGGTCTTCTTGCCGGCTTCGGTGTTTTCGGTATAGAACACATAGACCCGATCAACAATGGCGTTTATGTTCTGGGAAAGTGCGCCATTGACATCCGGTGCGGAATAGGTACAGGAAAGGATAACATCCTTTTCGTAGCCGTATTCCACACTGTTGACCGTCACCTTGGTGTTTTCCAGAATGTACTTTGCACCCTGTGCGGTATTCTTGGCTATAGAGCCCAAAGCCTTGTCCACGATCTCCTGTGACTGGGCAACGGTAAGCTTGTTCGTAACCTGATTGTCCTTCGCGGTCACTGAAAAATACACCGCAAGGGCTGCCACAAGGACCAGAACGACGGCGAGGCAGATCCATAGCTTTTTGTTTTTAAAGATCTTTTTCAAAATGATTATCTCCTTGCGGATTAGCAAGAAAAATAGGAATGGCTAAGCATTCCTATTTTTCCATATCTTCTTGGTGGATCGATTACTTGATGTACTTAGCGACGATGGCATCAATGGTGCCGTCCTCGGTCAGCTCCAGGATCGCAGCATCAACAGCCTCACGCAGAGCATCGTTCTCCTGAGCGAAGCAGGCAGCGTAGTCCTCGTCAGCGTAGGAGGCCTCCAGGATCACCAGACCCTCGTTTGCAGCGACGAATGCCTTGGCAGGCTCGTTGTCGATGATGACACAGTCAATGTCACCGCCCAGCAGAGCGACAACAGCCTCGTTGCCGTTGTTGTACTGAGTGACCAGATCTTCACCGAAATCGTCGGTAGCGTAGATGTCGCCGGTGGTGCCCAGCTGAACGCCCACCTTGTAAGAGGCACCCTCAGCATAAAGATCGTCAACAGTCTTGATAGCAGAGCCTTCCTTAACGATGATGGACTGCACGCCGGAAGCATAGCTGATGGAGAAGTCGATCTCCTTCAGTCTGTCTTCGTTAACGGTCATACCGGCAAGACCCATATCAGCGCTGCCTTCCTTGACTGCGGTGATGATGGAGTCGAACTGCATATCGCTGATCTCCAGCTCCAGACCAGCTTCTCTGCGATGGCAGCAGCGATCTCAGCATCGATGCCGACGATCTTGTCGCCCTCGTAGAACTCGTAGGGAGGGAAGTAAGCGTTGGTAGCCATGATCAGCTTGCCTTCCTTGACAGTCTTGATCTCAGCAGGAGCCTCGGTACCTTCGGTGGTGTCCACAGGCTCAGTTCCCTCGGTGGTAGCCTCAGTGGTGGTGGGGGTGGTCTCCTTCTCTGCGCCGCAGGCGGCAAACAGGGTCAGGGACATAACCAGTGCAAGAATAAGTGCAATTAACTTTTTCATTGTGATTAACTCCTTTTCTAGCCTTATATGGGATAAGGCGTGATTTACCTGTGTATTATACATCGTATATTATTCATCGTCAACTAGTAAATAGCACAACTTTGCAGGTTTAAACTTGGTTAAAATGTGCATATTTCTGTTATATAATGAATATTTGAATGCATATTTGGATATTTATTTCAGGTTTTTTCTTAAGCCGCCTGTGACTGACAGGTGTGTTTGAGCGGAAAACAGTTGAGGCAGTTTTGCCAAAACGCCTAATTTAATGTGGTGTTTTTGGGTAAAATACTAGTTGTAATCAGCTTGGGAATCATATATAATATTAAAAGGTGTAAATAAATTCTGTGCTTTGAGGAGTACTGTGTATGATGAATCCAAGTGAAGAGCTTAAAAAATATTTGGTCCCCGGAAAACATGTTCACCTTGTGGGTATCGGCGGTGTATCTATGCGCCCCCTTGGTCTTGTGCTGCAGGGAATGGGGATCACCGTTACCGGCTCGGATATGAATGCTTCCGTTTCCACCGACGAACTGATGGCAAAGGGGATCCGTGTGCATATCGGTCACGCGGCGGAGAATATTGAAGGTGCGGACTGCGTGATCCGTACCGCTGCGGCCCATAATGATAACCCGGAGATCGCTGCGGCCCGTTCTGCGGGAATTCCCACCTTTGAGCGTGCCCAGGCCTGGGGCGTTATTATGCAGGAGTATAAAAATGCTGTTTGCATTTCCGGCACCCACGGAAAGACCACCACCACTTCTATGGTCACCCACATCCTGATCGAGGCAGGTGTTGATCCTACGGTGATGATCGGCGGCAATCTGCCCCTTCTGGGGGCAGGCCACAGAGTGGGCGAGGGCGATACCATCGTTCTGGAAAGCTGCGAGTATTGCGATTCCTTCCTGAACTTTTTCCCCACCCTGGCTGTGATCCTCAATGTTGAGGCGGATCATCTTGACTATTTCAAGGATCTTGCGGATATTCAGAAATCCTTCCGCAGCTTTGCTCAGCTTTCCACCGGCGGTGTGCTTGCTAACGGTGACGATCCCCACACAGTTGCAGCCCTTGCGGGACTGGAGTATATTACCTTCGGTCTGGGGGAAAACAACCGCGTTCACGCCGTGAATATGAGTACTGATTGGCGGCACTTTGATGTGGTGTGTGACGGAAATGTTTATTGCCACCTGGATCTTAAGGTCATCGGCAGGCACAATGCTTTGAATGCCCTTGCCGCAGCCGGTGCAGCGTGGATGCTTTCCGTTCCCGGTGAAGCGGTTACCAAGGGTCTTGCCACCTTTGGCGGTGCTCAGCGCCGTATGCAGTTCAAGGGAACCTTTAACGGTGCAGATGTATATGATGATTATGCCCATCACCCGGATGAGCTGGCAGCAACCATTGCAGCCATCCGCACATTGAATTATAAGCGGGTGGTGATCGCGTTCCAGCCTCATACTTACACCAGAACTACGGCACTGTTTGACGACTTTGTCCGGGAACTGAAAAAGGTGGATTATGTTGTTCTTGCAGAGATCTATGCAGCCCGGGAGCGCAATACCACCGGTATTTCCTCTATGGATCTTGTGAAGCAGATTCCCGGAAGCACCTACTGTGAGACACTTCCTCAGGTCACAGAGCACCTGAAGGAAATTGCACGGGATGGAGATGTGATCCTGACCGTTGGTGCAGGTGACATCTATAAGGCCGGAGAGGCAATGCTGCAGAAATAATTATTTACCCCAGGAAAAGGGAGGCGTTTTCCTTGTCAAAAATCGATGTTTGCGTTCTGTTCGGCGGTATCAGTCCGGAGCACGAGGTATCTCTTCGCTCTGCGGAGTCAGTGCTGAATCAGATGGATCCGGAAAAGTATAATATTTATCCTGTGGGCATCACAAAAGAAGGTCAGTGGATCCTCTTTGGCGGATCAGAGTATTCTATGCTCCCGGAGGATAAATGGCTGGAGCACCCGGAGAATTGCGATGCTGCCATTTCTCCTGTTCGTGGTCAGGGACTGGTGATCCGCCGTAAGGAAGCTTCCACATTTGTGCATATCGATGTGGTGTTTCCTGTTCTTCACGGTGAAAACGGTGAGGACGGCGCAATGCAGGGACTTTTGCAGATGGCGGGGATTCCCTTTGTAGGCCCTTCTGTTGCAGCCTCTGCGGTGGCGATGGATAAGACCCTGACAAAGCTTGTGATGGATCACGCGGGCATTCCCCAGGCAAATTGGCTTTTGGTGAAGAGAAACGAGCTTGATGCAGATCCTTCTGCTGCGGTCGCTGCCGTGGAAGCGTGTTTTTCCTATCCTGTGTTCGTGAAGCCTGCGGGCACCGGTTCCTCCGTGGGTGTCTCCAAGGCATCTGACCGTGAGAGTCTGGAAAAGGCACTTTTCTATGCCGGAAAATACGGCGACAAGATCCTTGTTGAGGAGTTTATCCACGGCAGAGAGATCGAGGTTGCAGTTATGGGCAATGCCTGTCCGGTGGCTTCTGTGTGCGGCGAGATCGACTCCGGTGCAGAATTCTATGATTACGATGCAAAATATGTGACAGATACCTCTGTGGCATATATTCCCGCCCGGCTTCCTGAGGAAACTGCGGAGCAGGTTAGAGATCTTGCGGTGAAGGCATATGTGGCGATGGACTGCAAGGGTCTCAGCCGCGTGGACTTCTTTGTGACCTATGAAGAGGGGCGTATTGTGTTCAATGAGATCAATACGCTTCCGGGCTTCACCTCCATTTCTATGTATCCCAAGCTGTTTGATGCCAGCGGCATTCCTTACAACGAGCTGATCGACAATCTGCTGCAGCTGGCAATGGAGGCTTGAAATGGGAAAGAGAGTAATACTGTCCATCCGTGGACGGCAGGCCTATATGGATCAGGAGCCTGAAGTGATCGAACTGGTCACAGAGGGTGAGCTTTCTTACCGGGACGGCGGCTGGGATCTTTGCTACGAGGAATCGGATCTCACCGGTCTTGCAGGTGTTACCACGACCTTTCGCGTCGAACCGGAGAAGGTGACCCTGACCCGCACAGGAAAGCTGAATTCGCAAATGGTGTTCTGCGAGGGGGTTCGCCACGAATCTTTGTACCAGATGGAGTTTGGTGCGCTGCTGATCACAGTCTGTGCAAAACGGATCCTTGCACAGCTGGATGAGGACGGCGGAATGATCGATCTTATTTATGACATTGAGATCGAGCAGGTGGCTGCCGGTGTGGTGGATTACCATCTGGATATTCGTGCGAAATGACAGTTATACAAAAAAGCGTTGTCCCGTTTTCGCGGGACAACGCTTTTTAAAATTTGTCGTTCTGTTGGAAATCCTGTTTGTAGGGACCGGCGTCCTCGACGGTCCTGATTGACAGCGGGCGATTGATAATCGCCCCTGCAATATCATTCGATAGACTGAACGATAAATATGAATTTGAAGCGATGGATACTGTTACAGTGTTACAAGACCTGCATCGATCATTTTCTGCAGGCTCATTAGAATGCCCAGCTTTGCGTGCTGCCAGGTAAGACCGCCCTGGAAGTATACGGCATAGGGGGAACGGATGGGACCGTCAGCAGAAAGCTCAATGGAGGAGCCCTGCACAAAAGCACCGGCAGCCATAATGACCTTGTCATTGTAGCCGGGCATATCCCAGGGGAGGGGTGTGGCAAAGGAATCCACAGGAGCAGCTGCCTGAATGCCCTTGCAGAAGGCAATCATTCCTTCCTCGCTTTTCAGTTCTACCGCCTGGATGATGTCGTGACGGCTTTCTGTGGCATTGGGCACACAGCGGAAACCTAAGGGTTCATAGAGATTTGCAGCGAAGATCGCGCCCTTTTCTGCGCCTGCCACCACCGTGGGTGCCATAAAGAAGCCTTGGTAAAGCGCGGGCATCAGACCCAGGTTTGCACCGACCTCCTGACCGAGACCGGGGGCAGAGAGCCGGAAGGCGCAGCGGCTGACACAGACCTCTGTGCCGCAGATATAACCGCCAATGGGCGCAAGACCGCCGCCGGGATTCTTGATCAGACTGCCGACGATCATATCTGCGCCTACATCAGAAGGCTCGATGGTTTCCACAAATTCGCCGTAGCAGTTGTCCACCATCACCAGCACATCGGGCTTGATGCCTTTGCAGAAGGCGATCAGCTCACCGATTTGGGTGACGGAAAGTCGGAGGCCAAGCGGTCTTAGGAAGACA
>JAZNZZ010000252.1:0-3527 GCA_045595205.1 Faecousia sp. | reverse complement strand
TCCTCGACGGTCCTGATTGACAGAATGATGTCGTAGGAAACGGATTTATCCGTTCCCTGTGATTTGCGTTGCAAATCACCATTGCCTGCGGCAATGCGGAATGCATATATGCATTCCCTACAGCGCTTCAAATTGGAATTTAATACTGCATTAAAACAAAATGTCCTTCACTTTTTCGTCCACGCCGCCAAGCTCGTAGATAAAGATCTCCTCCAAGGACAGGGGCAGCACATCGAAATAGGCGGGAGATGCCTTTTGCACAAGGGCGGTGATCTCCTCTGCAGTGCCCCGGACCACCAGGGTCTTCAGCTTGCCGTTTACCGCTTCGTGGAGGATCTCCAGACCCTCCGGCACAGCTCCGGCAAGCTGCAGCTTCACGGTGTTGCCCTGCATATCCGCAAGGCTGCGCTCCAGAAGCATTTTTCCCTTGTCCATAATGCCCACGCAGTCACATACATCCTCCAGCTCCCGGAGGTTGTGGGAGGAGATCAGCACCGTAGTGCCGTTCTGTGCCACATCGGAAAGGATCAGGCTCATAACCTGCCGGCGCATCACCGGGTCCAGTCCGTCCACAGGCTCGTCCAGAACCAGAAGCTCCGGGCGGGTACAGATGCTCAGATGGAATGCCGCCTGCTTCTGCATACCCTTGGAGAACCGGCGCAGCTGTCCCTTTTTGGGAAGCTGGAACACCTCATAGAGTTTTTCAAACAGAGCATCGTCAAAATTTTTGTACATTCCCCTGTAAAACCGTCGCATCTCCTCCAGAGTAGCAGAGGGGAAATAGAAAATGTCATCGGGAATGTAGCCGATGCGGGCCTTTACCCTGGGATTTTCATATACCTTTTCGCCGTCCACGGTAACAGAGCCCTTGTCCTGGCGGTAAACGCCGGTAATGTGGCGGATGATCGTGGATTTTCCCGCGCCGTTTGGTCCAACAAGACCGTACACCGCCCCCTTGGGAACGGTCATATCCAATTCATCCAGCGCCGTGAATTTGCCAAAGGTCTTTGTTACGCTTCTTACTTCAACCATTTTGATCTCCTTTCAGCCGTGCGGTGAGTTCTTCTTCGGAAACACCCAGCGCCTTCAGCGCCTGCACCGTTTCCTCAAGCTGTTTCCAAAGAGCAGCCGTTTCGTTCCCTTTTCTTTCACATACAAAGCAGCCCTTCCCCGGTATGGTCTCGATCACACCCTGCTGCTCCAGCTCCCGGTAGGCACGCTGTATGGTGTTGGGGTTGATCACAAGGCTTCCCGCCAGCTCCCGTACCGAGGGCAGCTTGTCCCCGGGCAGCAGCACCCCTGCCGCCACCTGGGCGATCAGAGATTCCTTGATCTGCACATAGATCGGCCGCCCGTCCCGATGCTCCAGATGTACCATACCCGCTCCCTCCTTAACTGTACTAGTACAGTTAGCATACACAGCTTTTGGGGTTTTGTCAAGTACCAAAAGATCCTATCATAATTCATAGTGGTCAGTAATTTCGTATTTATCGTTCAGTCTATCGATCAACACCGTAGGGGCGAACTGTGTTCGCCCGCTCTAAAACACATTGGTACACAACGACGGGCGAACACAGTTCGCCCCTACGACATCTTAATGGGACAGCCCGCTAAATTGGAATTTAATTATGCATTATGCATTCTGAATTATGCATTAAAAAGGGGCGGTTGCCCGCCCCTTTTTTTATCTTCGGTTAACCGCCGCTTAGCAGCAGTGATCGTTACAGCCGCAGCCGCAGCCGTTGTTCTGTACCAGACCGTTGTTGCCGCAGCCGCAGAACAGGATCAGAAGGATGATGATCCACCAGCAACAGTTACCGCCAAAACCGCCGTTATTACACATAAAAATTACCTCCGGGGATAGATTTTCGAGCCGTCATCCGACGCTCATTCCATCGTATGTCACAGGCGCATTTTTGTGCAATTGACACCCGCAGGATTTTGTAATACAATAGTTTTACTATTTCAAATTCCTGTTTAGCGGGCAGGCGCCCGCGGGCTCCTCGTGCATAACGCGTTTGTTTTCGTAACATTTTCAGCTCGGTAACGGCAAAATGTGACGATACCGAGCGTTTTTTGGGCGTTTTATTCCGCACTGTGCACGAGATGGGGTGAAGCGCCCTTGCGCTTCAAATTGGAATTTGCCTGCAAAGGAGCATCTCTATGAAAAAATATGTATCTCTGCTTTTGATCCTTGTCCTGCTTCTGGGCGGCTGTGCCGGGAAGGAAACGAAAAACGATGACGAAATTTTGCAGCAGCGCCGGGACATTGCCGAGGCCCATATGCGGCATATGATGGGCGCGCTGTGGGAAACGGATCAGGACATATCCTACTCCTACGCTCCAAGCTCGCTGGGCGTTAATGCTGACGCGGAAAGCCGGATCATCCACCTGAAGAAGGGGACTCTGTACTCCGGTATGCCTTACACCCACGGCAGCGGCGGCGGGGACAGCTTTTTCCGCTTCGGTGCACAGGACGAAAACGGCATTTACCAGATGTCCGGGCTGACAACGGAGCTGCTGAACGGCAGCGGCGGCAGCACCACTGCCAACAACATTGCCCGGCTGAGCAACGATTGCGCCGATGCAGTGTACTGGGCGTGGTCCCGGGTGGGCACCTCTATCTCCTTTACCCTGACGGTGAATATGACGGAAGCCCGGGGCTGTCTGCCTGTGGGAAGCTACAAGACTGAGCCGGAAACCTATAAAAAGACCCGGGAGCTGGTGCAGGAGAACGGAGAGGCTGTGATGCTGAACGCCTATTCCCAGCTGCAAAAGGCGGACGCGGTGGTGACCTTTAACGGCGAGGGTCACGCAATGATGGTGGCATCGGTGAAGGTGGTGCAAAACGGCAACCTTATCGACAAGGAGGAGAGCTATGTCCTTGTCCACGAGCAGTTCACCTCCAACTACCGTAACGAGGTCACCTATGTGGACGAAAATACCGGCAGGACCGTGTACTGCTTAGGCGGTGTGGACCGGAAATACACCTTTGCCCAGCTGATGAAAAAGGGCTATGTGCCTGTGACCATGAAGGAGCTGGTAGACCCCGCGCCCCCGGAGAACACGGACATTCAGGATTCCGCCAAGAAATTTGATGTAAATACTGTCACCTCCGGGTCCCTTATCACCATGGCAAAGATCGATATGGTCACCGTGACCATTACGGACGAAGGGAATGCAGTGGTGCAGCAGGCAACAGCATTTGCCACGGAGTCAACTCACATTATGTTCCAAATGTCTGTCTTTGAAGAACCCCTTGAAAAGAAGGTAATGCTGGGCGAGCTGGATGTGAAGGCCCTTGCACCGGGAAAATACCACTGTAAGACCGAATGTGTCATCGGCACCGGGGAAACCGTCACCGTAAGAGACTTTGACTTCACCGTAGAATCTACTCCGTAGGGGAAGGTCTTGATAACTGAGGTATAATTGCCACCGGCAATTATTGTTATTAGAAGATTCGCTGCGCTCTGCAACACTTCCCGGTGATTTGCAGTGCAAATCACAATTCCCGAAGGGAATTATAT
>JAZNZZ010000251.1:0-2648 GCA_045595205.1 Faecousia sp. | reverse complement strand
GCAGTTTTCAGGGAGCAGCTTTTCGGCAAGACAAGCAAAATCACGCAGGGAATACCCTTTGGTATTTTCAAGGGATTTTCCGCAGTATTGGCGGAAAGCTGCCCCTGTAAACCTATCGGGGTTCAATTCCCCACTGCTTACGCTCTGCTGCGGACAGTGCCAGAGCTTCCAGCATTTTTTCAAAGGCGGCGGCTTCTTCCGTTGCGGGCCACCTGCAGGTAACAGCTTTCTCTTCCCACTGCAGGGTCAGCCTTCGGAAATCGCCTCCGTCCTTTTTGGGGAAAAGCTTCTCCAGAAGACCGGGCCTTTCCTCCTCCAGAGGCAGCTGCTTTGCCGCGTCCGCAATGGCGCGCCACTCCTCCGGGGTGATGGGAAGCTGTTCCTTTGTCTCCAGTTGACCTGTGCCCCCGGGGATATAGCGAAGTAAGGTGATCTCGTTTTCTGCTATGCTGATGTACAGCTGGTTGCCCCACTGAGAGCCGCTGCCCCGTTCAAAGGTCACGCCGGTGAGGGCGCCGGCTTCCGGGGTCTTACCGCAGCCGGGGAGCAACAGCAGCACACTTACGGACAGAAGGCTTAGTATTATTTTCTTCATACGGGATCTTCGCGCCTCCTTTGGAAACACCTTCCGGCTTTCTTGACTGTTTTTCGGTTATGTGATAAAATAGGGAAAAGGGAGGTCTGTGCCTTCTTTGGAATCCCTTCCCGGATCTCCTGTATGATTATTTTACTGCACGGGAGCGGCTTTGTCACTACCCCGGATAATAAAAAAGTGTGGGATACCCACCCTTTTTAAAAAAAGGGGTGGGAAAAAGTGTGGGGCGTTCTCCGAAAGGCGGGAGCTTGATGAAAAAATATATATACGGGGGCGTGACCCTTGGCTTGCTTCCGCTGCTGCTCACCGGCTGCGGCACGGCAGAAAAGGGTGTCAGCCTGACCGCGGTCTATGGGGCAATGGCGGTGCTTGCACTGCTGCTTCTGGTCGGCTACTGCATTTCTTTCCGAAAAAGAGAGCCCTGGTTTTTGCTGCTGTTTGTGTCCATCGCGGTGGTGAACTGCGGTTACCTTGCGCTGGCGGTCTCCCGGAATCTGGGGGAGGCGCTGATGGCAAACCGGATCGCTTATCTGGGGTCGGTGTTTCTGCCCCTTTCTATGTGGATGATCATTGCCGATGTCAGTCGGCTTCGCTATCCCCGATGGCTGCCCTGGGCACTGCTGGCAGTCAGTGTGCTGGTGTTTCTGGTGGCGGCAAGTCCCGGCATCCTTCCCATCTATTATAAAGAGGTGTCCTTTGAAAAGGTGGACGGGGTCGCGGTGCTTGTAAAGGTGTACGGACCGCTCCACGGCTTGTATCTTCTGTTTCTGCTGGGTTATTTTGTGGCGATGGTGTCTGCCATCATCTATGCCACGGTGCAGGACAGGATCGAGTCCACTGCCTATGCCACCCTTCTGGCGGTGGCGGTGTTTGTAAATATCATTGTCTGGGGCATCGAGCAGATGGTGGATATTGGATTTGAGGTCCTGTCTCTTTCCTACATCATCAGCGAGAGCTTCCTGCTGGGTCTTCGGTTTCTGATGGCAGAAAACGAAAAGCACAAGAGGGCTTTGCAGACCCCGGCAGCTCCGGCGCTTCCCGTGCCTGAGGGGGAAGAGGCAGAGCAGCTGGCGCTGTTCCGGGAGGGTCTGGCGCAGCTGACCCCCAGAGAACGGGAGATCTACGATTGCTACCGCTCCGGAATGTCCACCGGGGAAATTATGGAACGGCTGAGCATCAAGGAAAACACCCTGAAATTCCACAACAAGAATCTTTACGGCAAGCTGGGAGTCTCCTCCCGGAAGCAGCTGCTGCACCTTGCCGCCTTTGACGACCCGAAACCGTAATGTGATCAAAGCTACTGTAGGGGAGGGTCTTGACCCTCCCGTACAAAAAAAGGAGGAGCGTTATGCAAAAATTGACCCGTATTCTTTCCATCGCGGCGGTGGTGCTGGTGGCAGTGCCGTTACTTCTTCTTGTGATCACCACACCCTTTCAGCGCGTGATCCTGGAGCTGTTTAACTGCCCGGAGGAGGTGCTGTCATACCTTCCCATTTTCCCCTGGGTCACGGTTTTGGCGATCTTTCTGCGCCTTGGCTGTATGATCCCTCTGGCGATCACCCGGGGTGAGCGGGGCAATATCCTGCTGGAAATTATTCTGATCGCGGTTATGATGCTGCTCCTGCCCGGGATCAGCGAGCTGCTCACCAATTTGCAGACTATGCTGATCGGCAGGCTTAGCGGCGGAGCAAGCATTGCCGCCCATTCCTATGTAAATGCCTACATCGTGAAATTCTGCACCGTATCTGCCGGCTACGGTCAGGTGCTTGCCTATGTGGTCTGCGGTATGCGTATTGCCTCCAAGCTGTTCCACCGCCAGGCAGAAAAAGAACCGGCAGAGTGATCCGCGTGGCTAAATTGGAATCTATCGCTTAGTACAATCCTCCGTGTCATTCCGAGGCAGTGCACACAGTGGCGTGGGAATCCGTTCCAAACACTTACTTTACGGATTGCCACACCAGTGACATCGGTCACTGGTTCGCAATGACAACGGGGGTGGCAGGAAGACAAATTGAAATGCTTGTACTTTATTTGATTTTTTGATAGAATAAAC
>JAZNZZ010000250.1:0-10682 GCA_045595205.1 Faecousia sp. | reverse complement strand
AGGACTTTCCCCCGGGCTAGAAAAGTGTCCACCGGACACTTTTTTACCTTACCTTCGGCAAGGCCGCCCTCTTCAAGTCCCGCAGCTACCAAAAGAAAAAGGACATCCAAACGGATGTCCTTTTCTTTTGATGCGCGAGGCGGGACTTGAACCCGCACCTCCGCAGTGAACACTAGAACCTGAATCTGGCGAGTCTACCAATTCCACCACTCGCGCATATTTGGTTGGGCGTCGCTCAACGCTAGAGTATATTAACACGAAGAGCCTTATTTGTCAACTACTTTTTTCGCCTTTTTCCAAAAATTTTTATTCCTTATAATAAAGCATACAATGGCAGTAGCCGTGGAAGTCCGGATCCTCCATTTGGGCGCGAAATTCTTTGCAAATGCACTTATTCTCTTCGCTGCGCTCCATACGGCAGGGACAATAGCCGCCTGTGCGTTTAAGCCCCTCTTTTACGGTCTTTACCATCTCTTTGTCTTCATTCAAACGAATCGCCATAAAACACACTTCCCTTTCATTATACGATCAACAGACCGGCTGCCATCATAATACAAACGGTTATATACACCGTAAACACGGATGCCAGGCTGGTCCACACAACAAGCTGGGTGGCAAGCTGCTCGTCGCCTCCCATTTCAGCAGCGATCACACCGGTGGAAACTGCAACAGGAGAACCGAACAAAGCGATCAAAGCAGGATAAGAAGATGCATCGCAGTTCAGAAGATCTGTATACCGGGACAAAACAACCGCAAGTCCAATGCCAAGCACCGGTGCAAGCACAAGTCTCCAAACCGTGCCCACAAGGATCTCCTTCCAAAGGTCCTTAACCGCAGAGAATACAAACTGTGCTCCTAATACGATCAGTGCCAGAGGTGTTGTCATTGTTTTCAGCTTATTCACCGTTTCAAAAATGAACGGCAGCTGCTCTTTGATCGTAAAAACTGTGTTACCAAAAGCAAGGATCTGGAGTTTACGCAGCAAAATGCAAACAGCACCCAGCGCAGCACCGAGGATCATAGGATTTTTAATAATATCAAGACAAAAAGCCTTAAAGGAATAACGCTTCTCTCCCCCACCGGTAAACATCGATAGAGAAATTACACCGAGCACATTGTAAAGCGGGATCGCAAAAGCCGACACCACAGAAGCTACGCTCATTGCTTCATCGCCCCCAAGAGATGCCGCCAGTGAGAGACCGATGATGGCAAAATTACTGCGGAAAACACCGTGGAGGATCACACCTCTGCGAGCAGGAACCGGTGTAGTCAAAATGGCACTTATCAAGCCAAGACCAAAAAGCAAAAGGATCGCGCAAAGGCAATAGATCACCACATCCCAGGGAACAGAAGAAAAATCAGAGATGTTATAGACATTGACAAAAAGTGAACTAGAGAGGCAGACATAAAACACGATCTTGCTTCCGTTCTTTGCAAACTGCTCTTTAATAAAGCCGATGCGTTTCAGCCAATAGCCCAGCAGGCACAAAAGTACGATAGGCAAAACAGCATTCATTGCCGTTGATAAAATATGAAGCATATCTCACACCTCCCTGCGGTAATTATAGGATGCAAACCTATGGATGTCAATAATGCCGGTGCGAAGATCGCACCGGCATTAAAAGTATTATGCAAGGATGGCACGGTCGTTGGCAAACTCGTTTCCGCTTGCCTTTGTAAACAAAGCAAGAAGGGCATCCACCGTCAGTGCCTTCTTTTCTTCACCGGAAACATCCACAATGACCCGCCCCTCGTGCATCATAATCAGACGGTTGCCGTAAGTAATGGCATCCTTCATATTATGGGTGATCATCAGGGTGGTCAGCTTATTCTCCGTAACGATACGGTCCGTGATCTCCAGAACCTTTGCAGCTGTTTTGGGGTCAAGAGCGGCCGTGTGTTCGTCCAGAAGCAAAAGCTTGGGTCTGTTCAATGTTGCCATCAAAAGCGTCAGAGCCTGGCGCTGACCGCCTGAGAGAAGTCCCACCTTGGCAGAAAGTCTGTTCTCCAGTCCCAGCTCCAAAGGCGCAAGAAGCTCTCTGTAACGTTCACGCTCGCCCTTACGGATACCCCAGAGGAGCTTACGCTTCGTTCCGCGGCGGGCCGCAATGGAGAGATTCTCGTCGATCTCCATATCGGGAGAGGTTCCCTTCATAGGGTCCTGGAACACACGGCCCAGGAATTTTGCCCTCTTATGCTCAGGCATACCGGTAACATCCTGTCCGTCGATCTCAATGGTACCGTAGTCCGGCTTCCACACACCGGCGATGGCATTCAGAAGCGTGGATTTACCGGCACCGTTGCCGCCGATCACGGTCACAAAATCGCCGTCCTCCAAAACCAGGTCCACACCCGCAAGCGCCGTCTTGGCATTGATGGTGCCGGGATTGAAGGTCTTTTGCAGATTGGTAATTTTCAGCATTTCAATTACCTCCCATCTGCTCATTCCCGCCAATGGGAAGGGGCTTTTGCTTATTGAAATACTTTCTCTTCAGATACGGAATTGCCATAAAGATCACGACGATCACCGCAGAGAGCATTTTAAGATAGTCTGTCTTAAGACCCAGAAGGATGACGAAATTGTAGATAACGAAGTACACAACACCGCCGCCCACGACACCGATCAGGCTGACCACAAAATTCGGCTTGATCTTCATAGAGACAGAAAGACCGATAAAGATGGCAGCAAGACCGATAACGATAGCACCGCGGCCATCCATCAGGCTGATGGAGCCCTTGTACTGCACATAAAGAGAGCCTGCCAAAGCAACGATCCCGTTGGCGATCGCCAAACCAAGGACCTTGTTAAAGTTCACATTGACACCCTGTGCACGGCTCATATCCGGGTTATCACCGGTGGATTTCAGCGTAAGACCCACCTCTGTATAGAAGAAAAGCCAAAGCGCAATGATAAGTCCGGCAACAAAGAGTACACCGGTCACGATTGCCATCGGATTGTTGCTCATATGCAGCCACAGTGCATTGGCACGGGGATCCACAGTGATCAGAGAGCGTCCACCCAAAATGCACAGATTCACTGTATAGAGCATCAGCTGTGTAAGAATACCCGCAAGAATAGAGGGTATACCCAACGCAGTGTGGAGCAGACCAGTTACACAACCGGCGATCGCGCCTGCAATAAACGCGGCAATGATCGCAAGCCAAACAGGCGCGCCAAGACCGATCAGCACAGCGCAAACACAGCCGCCGGTACAGATAGATCCGTCCACTGTCATATCCGCAATATCCAGAATCTTAAAGGAGATATAGATGCCGATAGCCATCAAACCCCAAATAAGCCCTTCTGCAACAGCTCCGGGCAACGCATTTAAAAAAGCCATTACTTACCTCAGAAAACAATTAATTTTCAGGAATCTCAATACCAAGCTGCTGGCAAAGCTCCTCATTATAAACCACACTGGGAGTCAGGGTTGCGACCTGAATGTCTGCAGGCTTCTTCTGTCCCAGCAGGATCTGTGCTGCCATCTTGCCGGTCTCAACACCCAGCTCATAGTAGTCGATTGCCAGACTTGCGTAGCAGACATCACCGCCGTAGCTGGTAAACACAGGGACCTTCTTCTCATTACAGATGGTGCCCACGACGCTGTCATTCTGTGCAACCGTATTGTCAGAGGGAATGTAGACCGCCTTGACCTCGGAAGCCATATTGGTTACCAGCGCCTGCAGCTCAGTGACCTCAGAGAAGGTGTAAGCAGTTACCACAACACCCTTCTCCTCAAACAGAGCCTTAACAGCCTCATACTGGATCACGGAGTTGGACTCATTGATGCAGTACAGAACACCGACCTTGTCACCCTCCACCAGCTTCAGGGTGTCGATCATCATCTGTGCCTGCTCAGCAAAGGGAACAGCATCGGAAGTACCGCTAACATTGGCAGGGATGTTGTTCTTGAAGGTATCATTGTAATCGGTAACGGAAGTACCCAGAACAGGGATCTTGGTGGTGGCATTGGCAGCAGCCAGCAGAGCAGGTGTTGCATTGCCCATGATCAGATCCACATTCTTTGCGGTAAAGGTGTTGATGACAGTGGAGCAGAGATTTGCTTCACCGGCGACCTGTGTATCGATGGTAACGGTCTTGCCGGCCTTCTCCATCTCCTCGGTCAGGGCGTCGCAGAAGCCCTTGGTCGCCTGATCCAGAGAGTCGTGGACCATCAGCTGGCAGACGCCAACAGTATATGCGTTTTTATCCGCTTCGCAGCCGGTGAGCACCAGACAGCCAAGCATAAGGATCGCCAGGACCATTGCAGTAATCTTTTTCATAATAAAGTCTCCTTTTCATTTTCTCACGGCAAGCCGTGTAAATTACAAATAAAAAACGCCCCTGTATCACTACAGGGGCGAATAGATCGCGGTACCACTCTGCTTCACGCATTCCTTACAGAACACGCCTTGTCAGGCTCAAACAAGCCTTAGCGATGTAACGGTCGCTCCGTTGTGCCTACTAAAGTTCAACACACTGCTCACAGAATGAACTTCAAGCAAATATTACGATTGCCTCGCACCGACCGGCAACTCTCTGGCGCTTTTCTTTGCTCTACTCTTTCTGCTCAAACGCATTTATTTTTGCAATTATGGATTGATTTTAACAGGCTTTTACCCATATGTCAAGCTTTTTTTACAGAGGAATCGACCGGAATTTTCCATCATAAAGAACATACTCCTGCCGAAAGCCAACATCACGCAGCAAAGCCTTTGCTTCTTCGAGCCAGCAGTCAAGCATATTTTTATCGTGGCAATCGGAAGAAACCAAGACCTTTGCGCCGTTCTTTTTCATTATATGCAGCAGCGCAAGACTTGGGTACGGAGATGTACGCATTCCTCTGGCAATTGCACCGGTGTTGACCTCAAATATGCAGTCACTTTGCATCGCGATCTGCAGATACTGTGCAGCGAGCTTTGTATATTCCATATCCTCCAGGAACATATGATCATTCAATTCATCAAATTTTGTGATCAGGTCAAAGTGACCGATAATATCCGGTTTTCTTTTCAGGATATAGTCACAGAAGGGTCTGTAATACGCGTGGGCATATTGGATCGGATCACCGTCAAACAGCGCAATGCAAGACTGAAGACATTCCGGACTTCCGTCCACAGAATAATATTTTCCATCCTTCAGAACATAGTGGCTGGAGCTGATGATATAGTCATAATCCTTCCGGTTTGCAGGATGGATCAGGTCCTCCTCCACCCCCAGGTATATCTGTATCTTATCCGCATACTTTGACTGCAGACCCCGGACTGTAGAAATGTAGCCATCCAGATCCTGCATACAGAAGCTGGAATCCCGTTTTGTATAACCGTGACCGGAAAAGCCAAGGGCATCAAAGCCCTTCTCTATAGCAGCCAGTGCCATTTCCTCCGGCGTATCCTTTCCGTCACAAAAAACAGAATGGGTATGGTAATTGGTAAGCATATTGCACCCCCGGCAAAAAACTATATTGATTCTACCAAATATAACAGAATTATGCAAGTGAATCTGCAGATTGAATTTTTTGAAATTTGTGATATATTGAAACAAAAAGCAAGGATGTGTTATTTATGGATAAGGTCACAGTTTTAGGTGCAGGCACGATGGGTCCCGGCATTGCCATTGCCTATGCACTTCACGGTCACAAGACCGCCGTCTATTCCCGCACGCAGAAAACCCTGGATTCCGCAAAGGAAGTGATCAAGGGAAGTCTTGCGCTTCTGGTGGAGGAGCAGGAGATCGACAGCAACGCAGCAGCAAAAGCAATGGACTGTCTGGAATTCACCACCAGTTTAGAGGATGCTGTTAAGGATGCCTGGTATATCGCTGAGACCATCGTCGAAAAACCGGAGCCAAAGAAAGCGTTGTATGAACAGCTGGACAAGCTCCTGCCGGAGGATGTCATCATTGCCAGCAACACATCCTATCTGAACATTTTTGAGCTGATGCCTGCAGCCAGACAGCCTTACACGCTAATTTCCCACTGGTATGCGCCCGCCCACATCCTGCCCCTTGTGGAGGTCGTCCGCGGACCGGAAACCTTAGACTGGGTTATGGACAAGGTCACCGCGTTCCATAATACCTGCGGAAAGACTGCTGTGCGGATGGAAAAATTCATCAACGGCTTCATCGTCAACAGAATGCAAAGTGCAATGACCCGTGAGGTTTTATATCTCATTGAAAACGGCTACTGTACACCAGAGGATATCGATCTGGCTGTAAAGACCAGTCTGATGCCCAGAGGTCTTTTGCTGGGCCTTGTGCAAAGGATGGATTTTAACGGTCTTGATATGGTTGCCCACGGCATCAACAACAGAAAATTCACCCCCTCCCCTGTTGTGGAGCGTCCCAAATTCATTTTCGACCGCGTGGACAATGGGGAATTCGGTGTTAAAACCGGCAAGGGCTTATACGATTACTCTCACCAATCGCAGATGGAGACTCTCAAGCAGCGCGACCGCCTGCTGCTGAAAAGCGTTGCCCTTGCAAATGCAACGATCAAAAATCCCATCAACAAATAAGAAAATACCTGCGTGGTTCTTTCTTCCACGCAGGTATTTAAATTATCCAAACAGCTTGGCGACCCGTTTCATCATATCCCGAATGGGAAGCTCATAAGGACAGCGTGTTTCGCAAACACCGCAATCGATACAATCAGAAGCATTCTTCTCCAGCGCAGCATACCGTTTCCTTGCCCAGTCCTGAAGGTTATACCGGGTATAGTAGCCCTCCAGCAGGAACTGCACAGAGATGGGAATACCTTCTGTGCAGGGCGCACAGTAATTACATCTGCGGCAGAACTGCGTGCCCAGCTCATCACGAATGCGCTGCATTTTTTCCGTTTCCTCACTGCTGATGGGTGTAAGATCAGAAACCGCGGCAAGATTCTGCTCCAGCTCCTCCGGTGCGGCCATACCGGGGATCACCACCGTAATGTCCGGATTAGAGACAATAAAGCGAAGGGCAAGGGTAGCATCGTCAATAGCACCGCCGGCAAGGGGCTTCATATCGATAAAGCCAATATTTCGGGCAGTACATTCCCGGATCAGTTCCTCTGCCTGAGTCTCTACGATGTTATAGGGGAACATAATGGTCTCGACCCATTCAAACTCCAATGCTCTTTTAAAGAGCTCCACTGTATGAAGGGTAATGCCGATATGACCGATCTTTCCCGCTTTCTTTGCCTCAAAAAGCGCCTCCAGTGCACCGCCCGGTGCAAGGATCTCGTCCAGCGCCGCAGCACTTGGATTATGGATCTGATAAAGGTCGATATAGTCCGTGCAAAGCTTTTCAAGGCTGGTATCGATGTCTGCCGCCATAGCCGCCCTTGTCTTTGCAGGGCTCTTGGTCGCCAGAACAAAATCCTTGCGGATGCCCTCCAGTGCATAACCGAGATATTCTTCGCTGACTGTATAAGCACGGGCGGTATCTATATAATTCACACCGGCAGCGTGAAGCTTGCGGATCAATTCCTTCGTCCCCTCTGCGTCGATGCGCTGGATGGGAATGCCGCCAAAGCCCATACGGGAGATCCGCAGTCCCGTTTTACCTAAAACTCTGTATTCCATTATTTATTATCCTTTATCTGCGCCTGGAGGTGCATAGAAAGCACCGCCAGAGAGGTGGCCATATTCTCATTCTGAACCAGGATCCCCCCGGGAACATCCAGATGGGTAGGTGCAAAATTCCAAACTGCTTTGATGCCACACTTTATCAGGCGGTCACAGACCTCCTGGGCGTGAGCAGCGGGAACCGTAATGATCGCCATCAGGACATTATTCTGCCTGCAGAAAGTCTCCAGCTGCTCCACAGGATAGACCGTTTTCCCCTCTACCACCTGCTGGGCAGAAACTGCAGCATCAAATGCCGCCAAAATATTCAGACCGTAAGCAGCAAAGCCACTGTAACCGAGAAGTGCCTGACCAAGCTTACCGGCACCCACAAGAATGGCATCCGTGGTATTATCGTAACCCAGGAACTGACTGATGTCCTCGATCAGGCTTTCCCGAAGGTAACCGATCTTCGGTCTGCCTCCATCGGAGACCATCGCAAGATCTTTACGAACCTGCACCTCGCCCATTCCCAGCGCATTGGCAAGTCCTGTGGCAGAGATGTAAGGACTTGCATCCTCCGGGATGCTTTTTAAATAGGATAAATAACCAGGCAGGCGCTTGAGGACAGCTTTTGAAATTTCTTTCTTTTGCATAAATAACCTCCCGATCAAATCGATATAAATATATATCGATAAATTTCTGTATCGATTATAGCAGTTATTTACAGCATTTTCAAGTAAAATTTTTAAGCACAGCTTGTTTGGCGCAGTAATTCCTTCTTCAGCTTTTGCATGATCCGCTTTTCCAGACGGGAAATATAGGACTGAGAGATCCCCATGATCTCTGCCACTTCCTTCTGTGTCTGCTCCTTTCTCCCCTCCAGCCCGAAGCGCATACACACAATATCTCTCTCCCTCACCGGCAGCTCACTTACTGCCTGCCGCAGCAAACGAAGATCCACATCGTCCTCCAGTGGCCGCAGGATCATATCCTCATCCGTACCGAGAATATCGGACAGAAGCAGTTCGTTTCCGTCATAGTCCATATTGATGGGTTCATCCAGAGATACCTCCAGCTTTTGATTCGATATTTTTCGGATGTGCATTAAGATTTCATTTTCGATGCATCTTGACGCATAAGTAGCCAATTTTATATTCTTATCTGATCGATAAGTGCTGATGGCCTTGATCAGGCCAATGGTGCCGATGGAGATCAGATCCTCCAGATTGATGCCCGTATTTTCAAACCTGCGGGAAATGAATACCACCAACCGAAGATTACGCTCGATCAACAGACGCTTTGCATCCTCGTCACCCTGTTCCAGCCTTTCAATAGCGCTTCTTTCCTGCTCTCCCTTTAACGGCGGTGGCAGGACATCCGTTCCACCTATATAGTAAATACTTCCTCTTCTGCAGATCAGACCGGCAAAAAACAAAATAATCGCTTTTATCATACCATTCCTCCCGTCAATGCCTGATACCCACCTTCCGGATCCAAACAATCCGGTGCAAATGCAACCAACGAGCTCCCCTTTCTCTTTCCGATCTTCACCTCCTTAATATGTGCTGCCAGCAAAAAACCTCCCGGTTGCCCCACAGCTCTGTAAGGGATCAGCCGCAGACCGGAAATACCGGCAACGGTCATCACTCCCACAGGATCCCGCAGCTGCTGCGAGGTCAGGCCGGTCAGCTGCTGTGCTTCTCTTCCTCCAACTACAAGAACAGAACGGCCTGTCACAGGATCTCTCAGGGTATTTCCTGTGTCATATAACGCCGTAAGCCTTATCTGCTTTCCTTTATGTATGATTTCAACCGGAAGCAAAACCTTACTTCCAATTCTGTCCCGAAGACCAGCCGTACAAAGAATCACCACCCCGCCTGCAGAAAGCAGAAGTGACCAGAAGCCACCCTTTCCCATTCCAAGGGCGATCCCTCCAAGGGCCATACTTAAAAGCACAAACACAGCACCTCTGCGCCACGCACCTCTCCCCCCGAAGGCGATCCGTGCAATGAACAAAAGACTGATTATCCTCCACAGGGTATTTCCAAGAAAACGAAGTCCCGGAAGAAAGCAAACAGCACCATACAAGCTGCCAACAGCAGCAGCTGCAACGATTTTCCAGGAAAACGACGGGTAACCGCACAAACGGTTTGTCCCCATTAAGAGAAAAAAGTCTACCAAAAAATTCAACAGGATGACCAGATCCAAGTAAACAGTCATTTTATCCGCCCCCTCCTGTGAGAAAGTATAACGGACAAGGTAAAAGAATTCCGTCAAAAGAAACCGTGCACCAGCTCTCAGGATGCGACCCCGGATGCTACACATCTACCGTAGGGACTGGAAAAACAAAGAAAGCGGCAGCCGGATAAATCGGCTGCCGCTTAAAGCTGTCGTAAGATTTATTCTTTTTCTTCCCGTTCAATACTGCGGATATTTTTCTCCGCCTTGAAGCGCGGGGTCATAACCTCGTGACCGCACCCCAGGCATTTTAATCTGAAATCAGCACCTGTACGCAAGACCTGCCATCTCTTTTCCCCGCAGGGGTGCTGCTTTTTCATTACCAGAATATCACCCAAACGAACATCCATCACTTATCCCCCTTGATCGCATCCCAGTATTGCTTCGCCGCCTGCTCCAGCTTATTGTCGCCGTAGGTATAATACTGTGTTCCCACCAAGGCATCCGGCAGGTACTGCTGCTTTACCCAACGGTTGGGGAAATTGTGGGGATAAAGATACCCCTGTTCCCGCTCCATGGTGTAGGAATCCGCATGGACATTCTGCAGATGCCGGGGGAAATCTCCGCCCTTTCCCTGCCGCACATCCGCCAGAGCCATATCCAGGGCAATGTGGCCGGAATTGGATTTGGGAGAGGTGGCCATCAGCACCGCGGCATCGCCGAGAGGGATCCTGGCTTCGGGCATGCCAAGCTTCAGAGCCATGTCCACGCAGGCATTGACAATGGGAATGATCTGGGGGAAAGCCAGACCCACGTCCTCCGCCGCAATGACCATCAGACGGCGACAGGCGGACTGCATCTGTCCTGCTTCCAGCAGCCTTGCCAGGTAATGGCAGGCTGCATCCGGGTCTGAGCCA
Source organism: Faecousia sp. (assembly GCA_045595205.1). Lineage (GTDB taxonomy): Bacteria > Bacillota > Clostridia > Oscillospirales > Oscillospiraceae > Faecousia. The sequence goes on along the minus strand of JAZNZZ010000250.1, from coordinate 39 downwards.
CGGATGGATTTCTGCAGTGCAGAAAGCAGGTCGTAGTGA
>JAZNZZ010000249.1:0-3496 GCA_045595205.1 Faecousia sp. | reverse complement strand
CAGCCGCTGAGGTTGGTGTATTCGCCCTTAATGGGATCATACATGCCCAGCTGACCCCGGTTGTAGGTGCCGAAGTAGATCATGCCGTTTTCGTCACTGGTCAGGCCCAGGGCGTTGAAGCTGTTGTCGTGGAGGAACATACCCTCCGGCATGGGGATCTGCTCACCAGTGAGGGTGAAGGGATCGTAGCGGTACAGATAGTAGCTTGCACCGCTGATCCAAACGATGCCATTTTTGTCAACGCACAGACTCCGGGGAGTGCCAAATACATCGGATTTGGTATCCACCAATGCGCCGGTATCCAGATCGTACACCAGCATCTTGCCGCCGTTGAACAGCAGGTAAATATAGTCATGTCCGTTGACCACGCTTGTGGCGGAGTGCTGACACTGAACGGTGGCGACGGCATCCTCAGCGGCGATCTCCGGCGTGAGAATGGGATCGGGGATCTCAGGGATAACGATCTCTTCGATATCCGGAAGCTCCTCGCCGGTGCCGCCCACATCGGGCCGCGTCTCGGGGACCACATTGTTGCCAATGCCCAGCAGATTTAGCTGAGACAGATACAGGTTGTGCCGTCCGTCAGCACGGACACCCTCGGGGCACTTGAAGACAACAATATGGGTGTCTTCTCCATCGGAGGTCCACTCGCCCAGCTCCGTGGTCCGGTTGTTTGCCTTGGGCGGCTGCTCAACGGTAGCGGTCTCATCGTAGCAATCGTAGCTGCCCACATAGTTCTCTTCCGTCAGGGCGTTGGGGATATTCAGCCGGGTGATGTTGCCCGGCAGCATGTATACATCTACCTTAGCACCTAGATTGGACACAGGGTGGTCTACAGACAGCTTCCATGTGCCGGTGCCGGGGGTGATCAGGGTAAATGCCAGATAGTCATCCTTCAAAACTCGGGAGAAGAGATAACCGTGCCCTGAGAATGCGGCAAAGGGGGTGTTGTAAACCGTGGAGACATTTAAATCCTTATAATTCCAATCCAGATCACCGGATTTGTAGTAGGAGTCGATGTAGGAGACCAGCTCCATAGCCGTCAGGGCGTTTGTGCCGTACTTCAGACCAGAATTTATATAGTCGAAATCGTAAATCTTTTCAATGGGATCCGGGACTTCCTCCTGCGCGTCTCCCACACGGACCATGCTCAGGGAGGACAGGATCGCCAGGCTGTAGTCGTTTTTCTCACCGTTAAGGCTTTTCAAAACCAGCTTGTATTCTCCGTCGGTCCTGGGGGTCCAGTTTGCCAGCGCGGTGGTGTGCACCTGAGCTCCCACAGCCGGGCTTTCCGGTGCAGTACCGGTGGTATCCAGACAGTTATAAGAGCCAAGACAGTTTTTGTCCGTCAGCGCAGCGGGAATGTCTTCCGTGTCGCCGGGGATGATGTACACGGCTACTTCTGCGCCCTTGCTGGAGAGGGGATATTTGGCAGAGACTGCCCACTCACCCTCGCCGGGGTTGCGGATGGTAAAGGCGATGTAGCCGTCCTTCATCATCCGGGTCCGGGTGTATCCAAGACCGCCACCTCCCATTAATGCCGTGGCACCATAGCTGTGGGTAAAGGCATATTCCTTTTCAAAATACCAGTGGAGCGTCTCCTGGTCATAAGCGGCCTTCAGCTTGTCGTAAAGCTCGGTGTTTGTTGCCTGCTCGTTATAGACCAGAGAGTTTCCGGAAGCAGCCACGATGGTTCCGAAGACACTGAAATCATAGGTGATGGTCAGCGCTTCCTCCGCCCGTACGGCAGGAACGATGCAGGACAGGATGAGACACAGTGCCAGGAGAAGTGCAGATAACTGTTTGTAAGTTTTCCTCATGTGGTTTCCTCCTTGTGTGATTGTGGTTGACGGGGTCAGCAAATGGACTCTTTGACCTCCCCGGCCTGCTCCAGACCCAGACCCCGCAGGTCGGCGATCATGTTGTGCTTTTCTGCGTCGTACATCTTCCAGATGCACCGCAGGCCCTGCAGGGCGGCATAACCGTCGGTAACAGGCTTTGCACCGGTGCGGATGCAATCCAGGAAGTGCCGGATCTCAAACTGGGTCTGCTTGGAGTAGTCGCCTTCTTCCTTCCATAGCAGGGTGTACTGGTGGTTGCCCTCCTGGCCGGGAATATGGACGCCGATCTGATCGTACAGACGGATCTCCCGCTTGTCATGGTCATAGTGGAGCATGCCCTTTTCCGTGTGGACCTGAAAATCATAGCCCAACCGGGTACCTCTTGCGCCCCAGGTAGCGCCGTGGTAACCAATGGCACCGCTTTTGAAATGGATGGTTGCGGCGCTGGTACCCTCCCGGAGTATCCAGGGGGTGCCCAGATTGGTGCCGAAGTGGCTGCCCTTTACCGGCTCACCCAGGAACCACAGCATCAGGTCCACATAGTGACAGCCGTGGCTGAAGAACTGACCTCCACCGATCCGGGCGGTCTGTGCCCAGTGCAGCTCGTCGTACTCGGTCAGCTGCTCGGTCCAGATGGACATCATAAAGGGTTGTCCGTATTCGCCGCTGTCCAGCAGTGCCTTCAGCTTCTGCACGCCGGGCACGTAGCGCATGGGGTAGGCGCACATGAGTGTTACGCCCTCTTCCTCGGTGACTTTGATCAGCCGCAGGCACTCTTCTTCCGTGTTGCACAGGGGCTTTTCCATCATAATGTGCTTTTTGTTCCGGGCGAAAAACAGACCGCATTCATAGTGCAGGTCGTGAGGCAGGACCACAAGCACGGCATCCACATGCTCTACCATGGTCCGGTAGTCGGTGGTCACATGGGGGTTGCTCAGCACAGAGGCCACATCCTGTGCTTTGGCAAGATCAATGTCGCAGACTGCGGAAATGGTCAGCCCGTCTACCTTCTGCAGTCCCTGTGCGTGGCTGCGCATCATGCCGCCGCAGCCGATGAGTCCCAAACGAATCGTATCCATAGTTCTTCCTCCTGAATTACTGTACTTGTGTCCAGATTTGCATATCGGAGATCCCCCGGTTGGCAAAGCAGAAGTAGGGGATCAGCGTTGCCGTAAAGTCCAGCCGCTCCCGGCTGTGGGTCTGATACAAAGACTGTGCCGGCTTTCTGCGCCGGGCAGCCAGCCGGAGCACTGGTGCGGGGAAGCTGTCCCAGCGCAGAACCTCTGCCGGGGCATCCTCCACAAGGGTGATATCTGAAAGGTTGCTGCCGTTGTCTACACCCTCCAGGCAGTAAACGATGGGGCCACGCATCACGGCGCAGCGTCCGCTGCAGTCCCGGACACGGGGGTCTGCTTCGATAAAGTGGATCTGCATGGGAAGCGTTAGTGCCACGACTTGCCCGTCGGTTACCGGGAACCGAGCGTAGCCATCTTCCACAGGGTCGGCGTATTCCGTGCACCAGTCCGGAATGCGCACTGCCAGCACCGCCGGTGCACCCCGGTAGGTAAAGCGCAGAGCGTCGCTGATAGGATAGTCGGTCTGCAGCTCCAGGGAGGCGGACTTGCCGCCTACGGTAAGAGTGGCGGTTCCTTGCA
>JAZNZZ010000248.1:0-7020 GCA_045595205.1 Faecousia sp. | reverse complement strand
TGCAATTATCATTATAGAAGATACATCCGACATGTAAAAGTGGCGGGGAGCCCCGCAGCGCTTTATCACAATTAAAAGCCTCTGTCTAATGACAGAGGCTTTCTTTCTGGAGCGGGTGACGAGGCTCGAACTCGCTACCTCCACCTTGGCAAGGTGGCGCTCTACCGGATGAGCTACACCCGCGGAACAAGAGGTATTATAGCAGATATTCTGCAAAAGTCAATACCCTTTTCCAAAATTTTTTCTTTAATCAGGATAGGCAGAATAGTCCCACACATATCCTGTCAGTTCCGGGGCAGGCACAGGCGTAAATTCCCCGTTTTCCGCTGAACGCAAAAGATCCAGATGGTAATAGCTACCGTTAAACTTAATAAGATTCCAGGTCCACGGCTCACCGTCGCGGGTGCCGAAGATCGCATAGCACTCCAAACCTGCCTTTCTGCACATTGCAGCATACACATTGGCAAACGCCTTGCAATCCCCCACCCCGTGATTCAGCAGCGAGTAGGCCGGTGTAATAGAGGTCACCAGCTTATACTCGGAACGCTCCATCAAAAAGGAATACAGCTGGGCATACTTTTCCTGCGCCTGGACCGCATTTTTAACATAAAGCTCTGCAGCCGTAAACACCGGCTCCACCACATTTTGCATATTCAGCAGCGACTCACGGCTGCTCTGGTATGTAAATGCAAGTTCGATAATGCGGTCACTGCCCTGCTGGGGATAAACAGCCGCCTCCGTATCCGGCACTTCCATAACCACATCCGGATGCAGGGCTGCATAATCCCGCACCCATTGCACAAGGTCCGTTTCCTCGTAGGCAGGCACACGGATCACAACATAAGGCTCACAGTCCGAAAGGGCATCCCCGATCGCAGAAAACGCGGTTTGCATATTGTCTGCCTGATCAATGTGTAAAATGGCGGAACGGTCAATCCGGTAGCGAAACTTCAGGGCAATGGCAGCTTCACCGGCGTTGGTTCCGATCTCATAGGTAACATCCTTCAGCGCGTAAGCACCGACGGGATGTGTATTTTTCACATAACGGATGGCCATATCCACATAAAAATGGACCGAAGGGATAATAAAATCCGCAGCGGATATAACACCTTTTTCTGCACCCTTTTCCACAAGCTCCACCACCGCATTACGAAGCTGCATATAGTTGGTGACAGCAGTCACTTCCTTGGTGGCAACATCGCCACTCTGCTGATAAGGTTCTACAGAAATTCTCTCTCCGTCCATCCAGAAGCCGCAGCCGCTGAACAGGCACACCAGAATGCCCAGGAGGGCCGTAATTGCGATATACCGTTTCATACTTCCCTCCTAAACCATTTCTCTTCCCGGGTGTAAAAAACCGTCCCCAAGGACCTGATGCGCCTCCTGTACGATCACAAAGGCATCGGGGTCTGTTTCCGTCACCAGTTCCTTCAGCTCCGACAGCTGCTGCCGTCGGATGGCAGTAAGCACCACATTCAGCTCCTGACCGGAGAAGCTCCCTTTTGCATAAAGAAAAGTCGCTCCCCTTCCAAGCCGGGATGAGATCCTCTCCGCAATCGCCTGATGGTGCCTGCTGATGATCAGCACCACACGGGAATAATCGAAACGGTAGACCACCGCATCGATCACCCGTCCCAGCAAAATAATCGCAACGGCACTGTAAAGGGTTTTTTCAAAATTATTGAACACAAGTCCTGTGATGACGGCAACTGCAAGGTCAAAGCCCATTGTGATCTTCCCAAGGGGAACAGCTTTGTATCTGTGCTTCAGCAGCCGGACGATAATATCCGAGCCGCCGGTGGAGCTTCCTGCAGCAAACACCGTTCCCAAACCGAGTCCGCAAAGAATACCGCCGTACAAGCAGCCGATCAGCGGCTCTGTTTTCGGAAACGGGAGCAGTGCAAAAAGATCGATGAGCACTGAAGCCGTTACCGTTCCCACAAACGAGCCGACAAGAAACCTTTTTCCAAGCTTAAATCCTGCCAGTACAAACAGGGGCAGATTCAGCACCATCGTATATACACCGACAGAGCCGACCCCTGTCAGCTGCACAAGAAGCATCGACAGACCGGAGATCCCCCCGGCATTCAGTTCGTTGGGCAGCAGAAACAGCCGGAATCCCAACGCAAACAGTGCAGTACCGAGAATCGTCCTGACAAAAAGCTTTCCCATAATACCCTCCGCAGCTCCGAAGGGTCACAGCCTTCGGATCACAAATCTTCGAAGGTTATCTGCTTTTCTGTGCTGTCCTCTTCCTTAAGAAGCGCACCGGCTGCAGGAATGGCTCTGCAGCGATAGCGGCTGGGGTTCACAATGCCGCTGCCCTCCAAAAGGGCAGCACGGTCTACCATAGACTTCTTCTTCAGGCTCATAGCGCTGACACCGATGGTGTTACGGGTGGTCTTAGGCAGCAGCAGCGCGCTGGAGAATACCAGTGCCCGCCCGTCAGTGGCATAGATAACCACCTGTTCATCCTTTTCAAGGGCAATGATGCCCTTCAGCGGAGACTTTTCAGAGTATGCACCGGTAAGACGGCGGCGGTTCGCCTTTGTCTCGTAAGCACTCAGGGGCACCTTGGCTACCTTGCCGTTTTCAAAGAAGAACAGGACAAATCCCTTATAGTCACCGGGCAGCACAACACGAACCACATTTTCACCCGGATCCATTCCCAGCTTCTGAGGCAGATAATCTCCAAGGAGAGATGCCTTGCTGTCCTCAAAGTCAGAAAGTCTGGACTTGTAGCACTGGAACTGATCTGTAAAGACAAGGATCTCTGCCTTGTTGTTAGTCTCCCTCGAAAAGGCAAGACTATCCCCTTCCTTGAATTTTTGCTCGCCGGACATACGCAGGCTCTGCTGGGTGATCTTTTTCAGATAGCCCTGCTGAGATACAAAGAGGGTCACAGGATAATCCGGTGTGTCGTCCTCTTCCTCCTCTGCGCCGTTCTCCTCAGCGCCGTAAACGATCTCCGTCTTTCGGGGCTGGCCGTACTTCTTGGCAACCTCTTTAAGCTCAGAAATGATCAGCTTTTTTAGTCTGACGCGGCTGTTCAGGGTATCCTTCAGGTCGGCGATCTCTTCTTCCAGGGCATCAATGGCCTTGATCTGCTTCAAAATGTATTCTTTGTTGATATTACGCAGCTTGATCTCCGCCACATAGTTTGCCTGGATCTCATCGATGCCGAAGCCGATCATCAAATTGGGAATGACCTCGCTTTCCAGCTCCGTCTCCCGGATAATGCGAATGGCCTTGTCAATATCAAGCAGGATCCTCTCCAGGCCCTTCAACAGGTGCAGACGCTCTTCTTTCTTGCCGATCTGGAAATAGAGCCTGCGGCGGACACACTCGGTACGCCAGGCTGTCCACTCCTCAAGGATCTCCCCAACGCCCATCACTCTGGGCATACCGGCAATAAGAATGTTAAAGTTACAGGGGAAGCTGTCCTGCAGGGGGGTCAGACGGAACAGCTTCTGCATCAGCTTTTCCGGGTCAACACCACGCTTGATGTCAATGGCAAGCTTCAGACCGCTCAGGTCGGTCTCGTCACGCATATCGTTGATCTCTTTGATCTTACCGGCTTTGATCAGGTCCGCCACCTTGTCAATAATGACTTCGCTGGTGGTGGTATAGGGGATCTCGTAGATCTCGATCACATTGTCCTTCTTCTCATAGCGCCACTTTGCGCGAAGTTTGAAGCTGCCACGGCCTGTGGAATAGATCTCACGGGTGGCTGCTTCATCAAAAAGAAGCTCAGCACCTGTGGAGAAATCCGGTCCGGGCAGAGTTTCCAGAATATCGTGATCCGGGTTTTCCATCAGGGCAACGGCAGTCTCGCAGACCTCCTGCAAATTAAAGGAGCAGATGTTGCTTGCCATACCAACAGCAATGCCCTGGTTTGCAGACACAAGGACATTGGGGAATGTGGTAGGCAGCAAAGTCGGCTCTTTTCTGGAGGCATCGTAGTTGTCCACCATATCTACGGTATCCAGATCAATATCCCGGAACAGCTCTTCGCACAGGGGCTCCAGCTTCGCCTCGGTATAACGGGAGGCTGCGTATGCCATATCCCGGGAATAGACCTTACCAAAGTTACCCTTGGATGCCACAAAGGGATGCAGCAGCGTTTCATTGCTCCGTGCAAGACGCACCATCGTCTCATAGATCGCAGCATCACCGTGGGGGTTCAGCTGCATGGTCTGACCAACGATATTGGCGGATTTTGTCAGCTTTCCCTTCAGAAGTCCCATTTTGTACATTGTGTACAGCAGCTTTCTGTGGGATGGTTTAAAGCCGTCGATCTCCGGAATGGCACGGGACACAATGACCGACATTGCATACGGCATATAGTTGATCTCCAGTGTTTCGGAGATGGCCTGCTCCGTGGTAGAGCCTACAAGCCCCACCACATGGCTGGTGTCAATTTTCTGAATATTGACTTCCTTCTTCTTTCTTGCCATAGTAACCTCTCTTAGGAAATATCAGCAAGCTCCAGATACTTGGAGCCGTTTTCCGCAATAAAATTCTTTCGCTCGTTGAGAGCATCACCCAAAAGCACATCAAAATAATGAGCCGTCCGCTCCGCATCCTCCGGCATCACCTTGATCAGTCGGCGGGTCTCCGGATTCATTGTAGTCATCGCCATCATTTCCGGGTCATTCTCACCGAGACCCTTGGAGCGCTGGATATTGCTGGGCTTATTGCCCTCCAGATCCTCACGGAGGATCTTTGCCTTTTCTGCCTCATTATAAGCAAACCAGGTCTTGTCCTTATAGTTGATCTCAAACAACGGAGACTCTGCAATATAAACATAGCCGTCACGGATCAGGGTAGGACAAAGCCGGTAAAGCATTGTCAGGATCAAGGTACGGATCTGGAAGCCGTCCACATCTGCATCCGTACAGATTATGATCTTATTCCAGCGCAAATTATCAATATCAAAGGAAGACAGCTCCTTTGCCTTCTTCCCCTGGATCTCCACGCCGCAGCCCAGCACCTTCATCAGGTCCGTGATAATAGGGGATGCAAATATCTTACTATAATCCGCCTTCAGGCAGTTCAGGATCTTGCCGCGTACCGGCATAATACCTTGAAATTCGGCGTTCCGGGACTGCTTAACACTGCCCAATGCAGAATCACCCTCAACAATATAGAGCTCACGAATGGAGGTATCCTTGCTGCGGCAGTCTACAAATTTCTGTACACGGTTGGCAATATCCACCTTGGCAACAAGGTTCTTCTTCACATTGCTGCGGGTCTTTTCCGCGCTTTCACGGGCACGCTTATTGATCAGGATCTGCTCTGCAGCACGGTCTGCCTCCTGCTTATTCTCCAGGAACCAAACCTGCAGCTTTTCCCTGAAGAATGCCGTCATTGCCTCTTGCGTAAACTTTGAATTTACAGATTTTTTGGTCTGATTTTCAAAGCAGCCAATGGTGGAGAAGCAGTTCGTTACGATCACAAGGCTATCCTGCACATCCTGGAAGATGATCTTGCTTTCGTTTTTATTGTATTTGTTATTATCCTTCAGGTACTTATCAAAGGCTGCCACAAAGCCGGAACGAACTGCACGGTCCGGGCTGCCGCCGTACTCCAGCCAGGAAGAATTGTGGTAATACTCCATATGGGTGAGCTGCTTGGAGAAGCAAAAGGACGCTGTGATCTTCAGCTTCATTTCCGGACGGTTCTCGGCATCCTTGCCGCGGCGCTCAGCCTCCCAGAAGGTGGGCATTGTAAAGGCATTATCGCCCACCATTTCCTCAATGTACTGACGAATGCCATCTTCGTAGCAATACTCTTCCGTTTCAAATTTGCTGCCTACCTGATTGCGGAATTTAAAGGTAATGCCTTTATTTACCACAGCCTGACGGCGCAGCACATCCCGGTAATACTCCACAGGAATATTGATGTCCGTAAATACCTGACGGTCCGGGCGCCAATGGAACACTGAGCCGGTTTTGCGTCCGCGGTCAGTGGGTTCTTTTTTGAGACCGCCCTTGTTTCTGCCCTTTTCAAAGTGCAGGTCATAGCGGAAGCCGTCTCTGCGAATGGTGGCATCAAAAAACTCGGATGCGTACTGGGTGGCACAGGAGCCAAGACCGTTCAGGCCCAGAGAGTATTCATAGTTCTCGCCGTTTTCGCCGTACTTGCCGCCGGCGTACATCTCACAAAAGACAAGCTCCCAGTTATAACGCTTTTCCACTTCATTATAATCCACGGGGCAGCCGCGACCAAAGTCCTCTACCTCCACAGAAAGGTCCTCATACCGAGTGACGATAATGGTATCTCCGTGTCCCTCACGCGCCTCGTCAATAGCATTGGAAAGGATCTCAAAAACTGCGTGCTTGCAGCCCTCCAGATCATCTGAGCCGAAAATAACGGCAGGGCGCTTACGAACACGCTCCTCCCCTTTCAGCATCGAAATGCTGGAATTGTCATACTGTTGTTGTTTTGCTTTTGCCATAATATCTACCTGCCATACTTATCCATAATATATCCACTGTATTATACCCATTTTGTGGAATAAAGTCAATAAAAACCACAACATCTTGGTTTTAAAGAAAAAATCCACCTCTCCGGCAGTAACCGGAAAGGTGGATAACAAAATACGATGGGACGGTTCTCTGCGCTGAAGCAAGACATACAAAACCGCCCTCTGTCCCTCTTAGTTCTTTTTCTGCAGCTTTTGCTCTTTCAGAGATTGCCGTACCCAGATACGGTCTGTAAGCGTATGCAAGTCGCCCTTACCCCATACCATTTCCAGTACAGATTGCGCTGTTGCACCCTCGCCGTAGTTGTACAGATCGTAATCCTCTCCGTCGTTTTCAATAGCTTCGAGGAAGCGCAGCATCTGTTCCTTGGTGATTTTATGCTGCCCCGGCATAAGCGGATCAACCGTATTGAGATAAAATGCCCGAACAACTCCGTACTGACCTGCGTGGGATTTCTCACTGGTATAATAGAAACCTCTGCCGTACAGGTTGGAAGGCTTGGACTTCTTTCTGTCATACACCGTAACTTCCT
>JAZNZZ010000247.1:0-6519 GCA_045595205.1 Faecousia sp. | reverse complement strand
CCCTCCCGGTGATTTGCTACGCAAATCACAATTCCCAAAGGGAATTATATTGGTATTTACTTCGTAAATCCTGAAAATGCAGGCATTTTCAGGCGGGAGGGTCAAGACCCTCCCCTACAATTTTGGATTTTCAACAGCCCGCTAAATTGGAATTTGAAGACAATTCTCAACTCTCAATTCTCAACTCTCAATTCTCAACTCTCAATTCTCAACTCTCAACTCTCAACTCTCAATTCTCAACTGGCTTCTTATGTCATTTTCTCCTGCTTGACCTTATGGTCGATGACGTGGCGGGAGGCAAGCTCCTTGTGGATGTCCTCCAAAGAGATGCCCATCTGGGTCATCAGCACCATCACATGGTAGGCAAGGTCCGCGATCTCATAGACCGTCTCTGCCTTGTCATCGGCTTTACCGGCAATGGTCACCTCAGTGCACTCCTCACCCACCTTTTTCAGGATCTTGTCGATGCCCTTTTCAAACAGATAGGTGGTGTAAGAGCCCTCCTTCTTCTCCGTCTTTCTGCCCTCGATCAGCTTCATAAGACCCTGGTAGGAGAATTCCTGCCGGGTCTGGCTGTCAAACACAGGATTTGTGAAGCAGGAGTGCGTGCCCAGATGGCAGGCAGGGCCTTCCGGCTCTACCACCACCACAAGGGCATCCTTGTCGCAGTCGGCGGTGATGGAAACGATGTTCTGGAAGTTGCCGGAGGTCTCACCCTTGTGCCACAGCTCCTTCCGGGAGCGGCTGTAGAATACAGTCTGTTCCTTTTCCATAGACAGCGCCAGACTTTCCTTGTTCATATAAGCAAGGGTCAGCACCTGCTTGGTGACTGCATCCACCACGATGGCGGGGATCAGACCCTTTTCGTCAAATTTCAGTTCTTCAATATTCAGCATATAGATCCTCCTTACAGACGGGTGGGGATGCCCTGCGCCGCCATTTGTTGTTTAAGATCGGAAATTTTTACCTCACCGAAGTGGAAAATAGAGGCGGCAAGACCCGCATCCACCTTGGGAAGTGCTTGGAAAAGCCGGATGAAATGGTCGATGCAGCCGGCACCGCCGGAGGCGATCACCGGAACGGAAACGGCATTGCATACCGCCTCCAGCAGATCAAGGTCGAAGCCGCCGCGGACACCGTCGGTGTCGATGGAGTTGACCACCACCTCGCCTGCGCCGTTTTCCACACACCGTTTGACCCAGGAAATGGCCTCCATACCGGTGTTTTCTCTGCCGCCCCGGGCAAAGACACGGAAGACCCCGTCCACCCGCTTAATATCCACAGACAGCACCACACACTGGTCGCCGTACCGTTTGGCAGCTTTGGGGATCAGCTCCGGGTCACGGATAGCACCGGAGTTGACACTGACCTTGTCAGCGCCGCATTTCAGCACCCGGTCAAAGTCCTCCACGGTGTTGATGCCGCCCCCCACCGTCAGGGGGATAAACACCCGGCTCGCAGTCTCCCGGAGAATGTCCGTAAACAGCTTTCGATCGTCACTGGAGGCGGTGATGTCATAAAACACCAGCTCATCCGCACCGGCGGAGGAGTAGTATTCCGCAAGGGAAACCGGGGAGGACACATCTGCAAGACCCTGAAAATTCACGCCCTTGACCACTCTGCCGTCTTTTACATCCAGACAGGGGATGATTCTTTTTGTGATCATTTTGCCACCTCGATCGCCTGTGCCAGATCCACCGCGCCGGTGTAGTAGGCCTTGCCCACGATAGCACCGTGCAGCTGCATTGCCGCAAGCTGCCGGATGTTGTCCAGAGAGGACACACCGCCGGAGGCAATGATGCTCATTCCCAGCGCTTGGGAAAGCCGTTGATAGAGCGCCGCATTGGGTCCCTGCATAGCGCCGTCTTTGGAAATGTCCGTGCAGATCAGCGTCTTGATCCCCAGCTGTTCCATATCCCGGCAGAAGGCGAAGGCCTCCAGCTCACTTTTTTCTGTCCAGCCCTTCACTGCCACGAAGCCGTCCCTGATGTCCACGCCGATGGCGATTTTTTCACCGTAGGCATCCACCGCTTCCTTGGCAAAGCCGGGATCTGTTACCGCCGCTGTGCCTAAGATCACCCGGTCAAGACCGGCATCCAGATAGCGGCTGACCACCTCCATAGAGCGGATACCGCCACCCACCTGACAGAACAGACCTGTCTGCTCCTTCACCCGGCACACCGTCTCCAGATTGGGGGTAGTGCCGAGCTTTGCGCCCTCCAGATCCACCATATGGATGCAGGAAGCGCCCTTTGCCTTAAAATCTGCCGCCACCTCGGCGGGATCGTTGTTGTAGACCGTCATCCGGGCATAGTCGCCCTTAAAAAGGCGCACCGCCTTGCCCTCGTAAAGGTCGATCGCAGGATAGATCAGCATCTTATCCCTCCATTTCTGCAAAGGCCCGGAGGATGTTTAATCCCACCGTGCCGCTTTTTTCCGGGTGGAACTGGCAGCCGAACACATTGGCCTTCTGCACCGCCGCCGTAAGCGGCGCGCCGTATTCCGCCGTGGCGATCACCGCCTCGTCGCAGTGGGCAGCATAGTAAGAATGGACAAAGTATACGCAGTCCCCGTTTTTGATGCGGGCGAAAAGGGGGCTTTCCTTTTGAAAAGCCAAAGCATTCCAGCCCATATGGGGGATCTTCAGGTTTTCCGGGATCACACCCTTCATCGGCACGACCCTTCCGGGGATCAGTCCCAGACCTCTGTGCACACCGTACTCGTGCCCCTCCTCAAAAAGCAGCTGCATACCAAGGCAGATGCCCATCAGAGGCTTGCCTTCCTTTGCCTGCTGCACCACCACCTTGTCAAGGCCGGTGGCGCGAAGCTTTTCTGCCGCATCTCCGAAAGCGCCCACACCGGGGAGCAAAATCTTGTCTGCGCCTTCAAGGACTTCGGGGTCGGCAGTCACTGTGACCGATTGCCCGATGGCATCAAAGGAACGCTTCAGGGAAAACAGGTTTCCCACACCGTAATCAACAATTGCGATCATTTACAGCACTCCCTTTGTGGACGGCACATCGTCGGAAAACCGGCGGTCAATGGCAACTGCCTTCCGAAGACTTCTGGCAACGGACTTGAATGTACCCTCGATGATGTGATGGGAGTTTGTGCCTGCCAGCTGCCGCAGATGGAGGGTCATATGGGAATTGCGTACAAAGCCGAGGAAAAATTCCTCCGTCAGCTCTGTGTCAAAGGTGCCCACCTTCTGGGTGGGAATGCTCAGAGCATACCCAAGACAGGCTCTGCCGGAGATGTCCACTGCCGTGAGGATCAGGGACTCGTCCATAGCAAGGGTGGTGTCACCGTAGCGGCAAATGCCCTTTTTGTCCCCCAGCGCCTGAAAGAAGGCCTGACCCAGAGCAATGCCCACATCCTCCACGGTGTGGTGATCGTCCACCCAGGTGTCACCCTTGCAGCGCACCGTCAGATCGAATCTGCCGTGCTTGGCAAAAAGGGTCAGCATATGATCCAGAAAGCCGCAGCCGGTATCGATCCGGGACACACCGCTGCCGTCCAGCTCCAAAGACAGGAAAATGTCTGTCTCTGCGGTCTTTCTTTCAATGGTAGCAGTTCTCATAGAGCCTCCTTCAATATTTCGCCGGCGGCAGCAAGGAGGGTCTCCATCTCCTGCCGGGTGCCGACGGTGATGCGTACATAGGGGCGCAGCCGGTCTGTATCAAAGAAGCGGACCAGAATGCCCCGCGCCTTCAGCTTTGCGTACAATTCGCCGCCGGACACACGGGGGTGTGCCGCCAGCACGAAGTTTGCATAGGAATCTGCCACCCGGAAGCCAAGGGAACGCAGGCTTTCCGTGGTAAATGCCCGGTTTTCCCGGATCTTTTGGCAGTTCTCCCGGGTGTAAGCCTCATCCTCCAAAGCACCCAGACCTGCCGCCTGAGTCACGGCGTTTACATTGTAGGGATTGATGGAATACTTGATGGCCTTGAGATCTGCGATCATTTCCTCGCTTCCGAAGATCACACCCAGCCGTCCGCCTGCCAAAGAGCGGGACTTGGAGAAGGTCTGGGTCACCAGCAGATTCTCATAGCGATCCAACAGGGTCACGGCACTCTCGCCGCCGAAATCGATGTATGCCTCGTCGATCACCACCACATTATCCGGGTTTCCCTGAAGGAGCGTTTCGATCTGGGAAAGGGTCAGCAGCTGACCTGTGGGGGCATTGGGATTGGCAATGAAGATGGTTTTGCCGGCAGACAGGTAATCCGCCACCCGGATGGAAAAATCCTCCTGTAAGGGAACCTGTACATAGGGAATGCTCAGGGATTCTGCAAACACTCTGTAAAAGCCGTAGGTAATATCCGGGAACATTGCGGGAGTATCCTGGTCGCAGTAGGCAAGAAAGGCAAGGTACAGGGTTTCGTCCGAGCCGTTGCCGAAGAGCACCTGAGAAGGCTTTAACCCTTTCATTTCCGCCATTTTTTCCACCAAAGCGGTGCACTCCGGGTCGCAGTAGAGCTGCAGATCCTCAGCGGCCTCTGCGGCATATTTTTGCGCCCTTGGAGAAGGGGGGAAGGGGGACTCGTTGGTGTTGAGCTTAATGTAGCTTCTGTCCCTTGGCTGTTCTCCGGGGACATAAGGCTTTAAATTCTTGTATTTTTCACTGAAAAAGCGGCTCATTTATCTTCCTCCAGACGAACCGTGGCGCTGCGGGCGTGGGCGGAGAGTCCCTCCGTTTCCGCAAAGAGGGCAATGTCCTTTGCCACCCTTTTCAGGGCGCTTTCGGTGTAGTAGGTGTACTGGGTCTTTTTCACAAAATCGTCCACAGACAGGGGGCTGGAGAACCGTGCCGTGCCGCTGGTGGGGAGGGTGTGGTTTGGTCCTGCCAGATAGTCACCCAGTGCCTCGGGGCAGTATTTTCCCATAAATACCGAGCCTGCGTGACGGATCTTGTCTAAGTAGTCAAAGGGATTGTCCACCGCAAGCTCCAGATGCTCCGGCGCAATGGCGTTGGAGATCTCCACCGCCGCGTCCAAAGTGTCGGCAACAATGATCTTGCCGTTTTTGTCAATGGAGGTGCGGGCGATCTCCTGCCGGGGAAGGGTCTGCAGCTGGCATTCGAGCTCCTGCTGCACCGCCTTGGCAAGCTCCATGGAATCCGTGACCAGAACGGCACTGGCAAGACGGTCGTGCTCTGCCTGAGAGAGAAGATCCGCCGCCACATATCTGGGATTTGCCGTGGCATCTGCCACCACAAGGATCTCACTGGGACCTGCGATCATATCAATGGCAACCTGACCGAACACCTGCCGCTTGGCCTCTGCCACGAAGGCGTTGCCGGGACCTACGATCTTGTCCACCCGGGGGATGGATTCCGTGCCGTAGGCAAGGGCAGCCACAGCCTGTGCACCGCCCACCTTAAAGATCCGGTCCACACCGGCGATCTTTGCCGCTGCCAGAATGGCGGGATTCACCTTGCCGTCCTTGCCGGGAGGTGTTACCATCACCACCTGAGGGCAGCCTGCCAGCTTGGCGGGGATGCAGTCCATCAGCACCGTGGAGGGATAGGCGGCAGTGCCGCCGGGGACATAAATGCCCACCGCATCCATAGGGATCACCTTCTGACCCATCACCACACCGTCTGTATCATTGAGGATAAAGCCGGTGCGTACCTGTGCGCTGTGGAATTTCCGAATGTTGGCGGCAGCCTTCTGCAAAATGGAGATCAGATCCTCCGGTACGGCGGCAAAGGCAGCCTCCAGCTCCTCTTTCGTGACCTCCAGAGCGGAAAGCTCTGCGCCGTCAAAGCGGCGGCAGTATTCAAACAGGGCATTGTCGCCCTCCCGGATGACGGTGGCAATGATCTCCCGGACAGTGCCGGTGACATCCACCTCAGGCACGACCCGGGAAAAGACCTCCTCCGGTGCGGTCTCGCTGTAGGGTAAAATACGGATCATATTACTTTCCTCTTTCCAGACTGTCAGTGATGCGCTCTATGGCATCGGTCTTGAATTTGTAGCCTGCCTTGTTGGCAATGAGCCTTGCGCTGATGGGAACGATCTCCTCCAGCACCTCCAGACCGTTTTCCTTCAAGGTCTTTCCGGTCTCCACAATGTCCACGATCACATCGGACAGACCCAGAATGGGGGCGATCTCAATGGAGCCGTTGAGGTGGATGATGTCGATGTCCCGCCCCAGTCCCGCGTAATGGTCGCGGGCGATGCGGGAGAATTTCGTCGCCACCCGCAGGGTGCGGGTGGGGTCGTCGCGGAAGCCCTTGGGTGCGGCCACCGCCATACGGCATTTGCCCACGTCCAGATCCAGCAGTTCGTACACCTTCGGGCGGTATTCCAGCAGGATGTCTTTGCCCGCCACGCCGATGTCGGCGGCACCTCGCTCCACGTAGATGGCTACGTCGGAGGGCTTGACCCAGAAGTAGCGGACCCCCACCTCTTCGTTTTCGAAGATCAGCTTACGGTTTTGCTCCTCGATGGCGGGGCAGGGGAAACCCGCCGCCTTGAACATGGCGTACACTTTCTCGCCCAGTCTGCCTTTGGG
>JAZNZZ010000246.1:0-3715 GCA_045595205.1 Faecousia sp. | reverse complement strand
GGCTTACTTCCTGCGCTACGGGATAAAAGCCAAGGAACGCAAGACGCTTTCTGTTGATCCTGCTGAATTTGCCACCTATGTCCATGCGGTCCTGGAGAACACTGCGCGGGATGTGATGGGGCTGGGCGGATTCCATGAGGTCTCCTTGGAAAAAACCGTGGAAATTGCTACTGAACACTCCAAGGCCTATGCAGCAGAGCATTTTAGCCAGTTGGATTCTGAGCGCCTTGCGTACTTGTTCCGCAGAAACGCCCAGGAATTGAACTTTGTTGTTCGGGAGATGTGGCAGGAACTGCGCAACAGCCAGTTTGCTCCTATTGGATTTGAGGTGGGATTTGGCCTGGATAAGGAGATCGCTCCCATTGAGATCCCCGCACAGATGCTGCAAGCACAGCTGAACGGTTTTGTTGATCGGGTGGACATTTGGAGCAGTAACGGTCGTACCTATTTCAAAGTTGTAGACTATAAAACCGGCAAGAAGGATTTTGATTACTGTGATATTTTTAATGGTTACGGCCTGCAGATGCTACTTTATCTGTTTGCGTTAGAAGATAACGGTGCTTTTTTGCTTGGCGATAACCCGATAGCAGCCGGAGTTCAGTACTTCCCTGCAAGAGCGCCATATATTCTGGTTGACGGTATTCAGGATGAAGCTTCCATTCTTGCGGACAGAGAGAAAGCCTGGAAGAGGAAGGGCCTCCTTCTGCGTGATGAGGAAGTACTTCGTGCCATGGACGCAGATGAATCGTCCAAGCGACTGTGCTATGCGGTAAAAAAGGATGGCACATTATCCGGCGATCTTGCAGACAGCGGACAACTGAAACTACTGCGTGCCTATGTGTTTCTGCTGCTTGGCAGGATCGTGGACGAGATTGCTTCCGGTTGTGTGGATCCCAACCCCTACACCCGTGGCAGCAGCGACAATGCTTGCAGATTCTGTCCGTACGGTTCTGTTTGTCATCCGGACAGTGTGGAAGGACGCAGAAATTACAAGGCAATCTCGGCACAAAAGTTCTGGGAAGATGTGGAAAAGGAGGTGACCGCACATGGCTGAAAAACTGACACCCCAACAGAAAAGCGCTGTAGAAAACCGGGGCGGGAAGCTCCTGGTTTCCGCTGCTGCGGGCTCGGGCAAAACGAAGGTGCTTGTAGACCGCCTCCTAAGCTACATTCTTGATGCGGATGATCCTGCCAATTTGGATGATTTTTTAATTATTACTTATACAAAAGCCGCAGCTGCCGAGCTGCGCAGTAAGATCGCATCGAAGTTGGGTGAAATGATTGCAATGGCGCCGAACAACCGCCACTTGCAGCAACAAATGCAACGGCTATACTTGGCTAAAATTTCGACGGTCCATTCTTTTTGCTCCGATGTTCTCAGAGAGTACGCCTACCGCCTGGATATTTCTGCTGACTTCCGTATTGCTGAGGAGTCCGAATGCCGTGAAATCCAGATTCAGGTATTGGAAAAAGTACTGGATGATGCTTATCAGAATTGTTGCGATGATCCTGAGTTTCAGATCTTTCTTAATACCCAGGGTGTTGGCCGTAATGATTCTCTGATTCCGGAAATCGTCCTGGCAACCTACAACAGCGCAAGATGTCACCTCGATCCTGACGGTTGGCTGAATTGGTGTTGTGATTCCTTCGATACAGATGATATTTTGGATGCTGCGCAGACAATCTGGGGCAAGTATCTGATGGATGACCTGAAGGACTATTTGCACGCTCAAATCGCTGCGTTTGAAAAATGCATTTTGAAAGCGTCTGTTGCGGGAGGCTTTGAGAAGCAGATTGTCCTTCTGCAGGCAACCGTTGAGCAGCTGCAAAAGCTCTGTAATTGCGAAAGCTGGGATGATATTTCCGATCACAGGATCATTGACTACGGAAGGCTGACTTTCCCCAAGAATTGTGCCGATTTGCAGCTTGTTGCGCAGATCAAAGAGGTACGCAATCTTTGCAAGAGAGGCCTTGAGGCGAAGCTTCACAGCTTTGCTGATAAAAGCGCACAGTTATTGAAGGATCTTCAGGATTCCGCAAGCTCTGCAAAAGGACTTGTTGCGCTTGTAAAAGCGTTCACAAAGGAATATGATCGAATCAAGCGTGTACGCCGTGTTATGGACTATGGTGACCTGGAGCATAAAATGCTGGACCTGCTCCTTGGCAAATCCAGAGCTCATGTTACTGCGCTTGCATTGGAGATTGGTGAACGATTCCGGGAGATCATGGTGGATGAATATCAGGATACCAATGAGGTGCAGGATGCCATTTTCAGTGCACTGTCCTCCAAGCGGAACAACTGCTTTATGGTGGGCGATGTAAAACAATCCATCTACCAGTTCCGCCTTGCCGATCCTGACATTTTCATTGATAAATACAATCACTTTGCTCCTGCGGATTCAGCGAAACCTGACGAAGGAAGAAAAGTCCTTCTCAGCAGCAACTTCCGTTCCTCAGGGCAAGTGATTGATGCGGTCAATCATGTTTTTTCCTACTGTATGTCCCCGGATGTAGGTGGCCTGCATTACGGCGAAGATGAGATGCTGCGGGAGGGAATACCCCATATATCCATTCAGGAGCCGGAAGTGGAACTGCATGCCATTGATGTTCAGGAGGATACATACGCCGAGGAAGCATCGTTTGTTGCTGACCGAATAGCTCAGCTTTTGGATGGTACACATATGATTCGCAACGGTGAGGAACTCAGACCCATTACGCCGGGTGATATTGTGATTCTTCTTCGTTCGCCTGGTTCTGTGGGTGCCCATTTCGTTTATGCATTGGAGGAGAGAGGAATCCGGTGTACGACCGGTAAAGGAACAAATTTGCTGACCACGGATGAGATCGGTACCCTTCGTTCCTTACTGCAGGTGATCAGCAATCCATTGCAGGATATTCCGCTCCTTGCGGTACTCATGAGTCCTGTGTTTGGCTTTACTGCCGATGAGTTGGCCGCTATGCGCAGCAGAAATCAGTTTGCAAACATCTATGGTCTGCTCCTTGCGGAGGAATCTGAAAAAGCTGTGGATTTTCTGCGTGTACTGACCCAACTGCGCCAAGAGGCAAGAATGTGCACTCTTTCGCAGCTGGTGCAGCGGATTTTCCTGCTGACGGGTATGGACAGCATCTACGGCGCTATGGATGACGGAGATGTGCGCAATGAAAATCTCCATGTGTTTTATCAGCTTGTTGCTGATTTCGAATCTGCTGCAAAGAGAGATTTGAATCAGTTCCTTGCGTATCTGGATTCGGTGGAGCAGGAGGGTTTGCGCTATGGGGGTGAGAATGCCTCTGCGGGTGCAGTTACAATCATGAGCATCCACACATCCAAGGGGTTGGAATTCCCAGTTGTATTTTTGAGCGCCTTAAGCCGAAAATTCAATATGGAAAGCGCACGAGCAAGAATCCTCTGCCACAAGGATCTTGGCCTTGGCATGAGCTGTGCAGACAGCGACCTTCGAGTCCGCTATGCCAGCCTCGCACGGAAGGCAATTTCCAGAAGAATCGTTGCGGACAGCATATCTGAGGAAATGCGTGTGTTGTATGTAGCTATGACCCGCGCAAGGGACAGACTGATTATGACCTATGCGGTCAACAAACTGGAATACGATGTTGAAAGTATGGTCACTGCACTGGATATGTTCGATGAGCGCCTGCAGAATGCGTATGTCAGCTGTGCCGGTGAATGGGTGCTGCAGAGCGCATTGCGCAGGAC
>JAZNZZ010000245.1:0-3316 GCA_045595205.1 Faecousia sp. | reverse complement strand
AGCTTAAGCAGTGGGGAGTCGAACACCGACAGCCCCACAACCGTCCTTTCGTTTGTATTTTTGTTTATCTTCCTTGCCTTGTTACTCTCCAATGGGGATGACGATGTCACCCTCTTCCGGCACAACGGCCTCACCCTGTCCGGCGGGGATGCTGATGTCCGGCACTGTGGTGGGGGTGGTCTCCTTGGGTGCTTTGTCAGTACAGCCTGCCAGCAGAAGCAGAGAAAGGGCGGCAATGGCAAACAGTTTTTTCATTTGAAACACTCCTTGTGCTTTTTCTTCTATTATAGCAGAAAAATAAGGCGTGTAAAGGAATAAATTTCAATTTGAAGCGCTGTAGGGAATGCATATATGCATTCCGCATTGCCGCAGGCAATGGTGATTTGCGTAGCAAATCACGCGGAACGGATAAATCCGTTCCCTACGAGACGGAACGACAAATTGAAATTCAGGTCTTTGCCGACTGGGTGCCGAAGTAGAAGGACACCACCATAGACACGATAAGCATCGTGTTATCCGGGGAAATGGTGCCCCGGAGGGACAGCGCCGCGAATACGGCGCAGACGATCATTGTGATAATGGTCTTGACTTTTATAAGATTTGCCAGATTTTTCATCAGTATATCCATTTTATCTTCCTTTCAGGTCGCGGATGTCGTGCTCCGCCTCGTCCATACGCCCCTCCAGCCGGTAGGTGCGTTCAATAATATTGTTGTGCTTGTTGACCTTCTCCTCCAGCTGGGAAAGCCGGTACTGGGTCAGCTTCTGGGCTGCCAAAACGCCCAGAAGAGACCCTGCCAGTGTACCGGCAAACCCAAGGATCGCCACGATCACAGCCTCACTCATTGGTACATACCTCCCTTATGCCAGACCCAGAAGGGTCTGCCAGGTCTTTTCTCCGGCGGTGATCTCACCGTCTGTCCAGCAGCGGTGATCCTCCTGCCAGGCAACCACCGCAGAGGTGAATTTCACACCGGCAATGCCGTCAGCCTTTCCCACCTGAGAATAGCCCATTGCCGCCAGAAATTTCTGCACAGGTAGCACCGCCGGATGGCGGCTGTTTTTCTGTGCCGACAGGGTCACGGTCTTGCTGAGAGTCTCAGGACCGGCAATGCCGTCCACCGCCGCGCCGCAAACGCTTTGCACCTCCCGGATGAAGTCCTCTCTTGTGTAGGTCTGTAGCACGCCTGCCACCTCTGCAATGGCTTTTGCGGTGGCAATGCCCACCTTTTTGGCATAGTCTTCACTGAGGATCACCGGCACATCCACAGAGGAATCCATATAGCCGTACTCCATCAGCACCGCCGGCATTGCGGTCATAGAAAGGGAGTCGAACCGTTTTTCCAGCAGGGGATCGGTACGGTTGCCCCGGAGCTTTCCTGCCTCGATCACCTTGCTGTAAATGGCATCCCGGTAAATTCTCCCCTGTGCCGAGCCGGGGTAGCAGTATGCCTCCACGCCGCCACCGGAGAAGATCCGTCCTGCGGCGTTGTGGTGGACATCCAGATACAGGTCAGCGCCCCAGCGGTTTGCCTCCGCGGTTCGCTCCGGAATGTCGATAAAGCGGTTTCCTGTGGCATCGTCGGTGCGAAGGAGCTCTATGCCGTAATTCTTTGCTTCCTCCATAATATAGCGCACCACCCGGTCATTGAGCACCCATTCTCTTGTTTCCTTTTCATCCAGCGCTTTGGGCAGCCGTTTTCCCGGCGTGCCCCGGTAGTGTCCTGCACAAATTGCAAGCTTAAACATCCTCAAACCTCCTTGTCAGTTCCTCCAGCTGCTTTTTCAGCTTTTCCGTCTCCGCCACAGGATCGGCTCTGCCGGAGACTGTGACGGGCACACAGGCATTTTCTGCGTATGCAAAAAGAATATTTTCTCCCGGTATGCCCGGGATCTCACAGGTGTCCGCTACATTGTATGTATCAGCCGTATAGGGGGTGTATTCCGTGGCGGCGCTGCCCAGCTCCAGCTGGATCCCGCCTGCCAGAGCATCTTCCTTGTTCAGGGAGAAACGCAGATAGGAAGTGCCCTCCGGCACGGTCAGTGCCGCGCCCTTGCCGTAGCCTACACAGGTGTCATCGGCATCGTAAAAGCACATTCCCGGGTTTTGACCGCCGGGGCATTTGTTCAGGGTGATGGTCTTTCCCACCAGATGGGCGGCGGGAATGGGCGCGGTGTAGCGGTAGTTAACAGACTGGGTGGTAGTGCCGCCGTTCATATACACATAGCCCTCGTACAGCTTTGTTGCAGGGTCAAAGAGGTTTTTACCGCACCGTGTTACAGTGGCTGCCTCCTGCACCGACACCTCCATGGGATACCCTGCCACAGGGTTGCAGCTCACCACATTGCCGGAGCTTGAGAAGGGGGCAGTGAGGGTTTCCACTGTATGCAGGGCAGACCAGGCCTCCTCTCCTGCCCGGGAATCGTCGATGCCCAGCTTTCCGGGGTCGCCCTTGTCACCCTTGTCACCCTTCTCACCCTTTTCGCCCCGCAGGTCCGCAGAGGAGGTGCCGGAGCCGGAGGTGACCACAAGAGTCGTACCCTCCCAGCGGTGGGTGGCAGATACACCGTCGAATTCACCGTTCGCCTGTGCATCCTCAAGCGCCGATGCGGTCTGCATTGCCCTCAGGTTTGTTTCCCGGGTCTGCACCAAAAGGTTTGTCAGCGCCGTCGCCTCCACAGAGCCTGCCACGGTCAGCTCATCTCCACTGTTATATACAGTGGGATGGATGCGAATGATAAAGGTGCAGGTGGTCAGCAGCTGCTCCTCGTCTCCCTCGTCGGTAAAGGGCGCATCGTAAAGCCGCAGCTCGCAGCGTGTCAGTCCTTCTACCGCAGTGTATGCGGAGGGCAGATCACAGATCACTTCCCCGTTTACGAGGTCGCAACTTGTGTACAGAAGACGGTCGTCCGGGGTTTTCGCCATCAAAACCGCGAACACATCCTCCGTAATAACATAGGGACACCCACCGTCGGACAGTGTAATACACAGTCTGCGGTGGGTGTCTCCCCGCTTCATATCCAGCTGGCAGCCTCCGCTGCTGCCCCGGAGATCAAGCGTAAATCTGAAATTGGATCGTTCCATATTTTTTATCGATCCCTCCTTTCTGCCCCTTATTATACCACAAAGAAACCGAAAAGTTTAGGGTACAAAGTGAATGCATAATTAAAGTCCTGTTTATCGATCCATTGGCTCGATAAACAGTTGAGAGTTCAGAGTTGAGAGTTCAGAGTTAATGTGTGTCGCAAAGCGACTATTTTAATCATTTTCCGCAGGAAAATACCACAATTCTGGGTTCTCAATTCTCAATTCTCAA
>JAZNZZ010000244.1:0-2159 GCA_045595205.1 Faecousia sp. | reverse complement strand
AAATCGATTTATACCAGCAACTGTGTCACCGGTTTTCCGGTCAAGAGAACCGGCTTTTGCAGCGCATGGTGCAGCAGGAGCAAAGCCACTGTGCCTGCCTGAAGGGCATCGGCGTTCTGCTGCGGGGCGCGCCTCCCGCCGCCGTGATCCCACCCCAGCACATCGAATCCACGGCAGCAGGTCTGCAAAAATGTTACCGTCTGGCGCTGCAGAGCATCGCGGAGTATGAGGTCCGCTGCGCCGACCCGGAATACGGACCGGTCTTTTCGCAAATGGTGCAAATGAAACGCACACACTGTTTTTATATTCTGGAACTGCTGGGAAAACAAAAATAATGTAGGGGCGATTCACGAATCGCCCGCAAAACAACGACCCGGAGAGTCATCAAACTCTCCGGGTCGTTAAACATATCAGCAGAGCTTTGCGCCGGCGGGGATGGCGTCATCCACCATCAGCAGGTGCAGCTTCTCCTCGCCCTTCTCGGTGTGAACGGCAGAGATCAGCATACCGCAGCTCTCCCTGCCCATCATCTTCCGGGGCGGCAGGTTGGTAATGGCAACCAAGGTCTTGCCCACCAGCTCTTCCGGTTTGTAGTACTTGGCGATACCGGAGAGGATCTGCCGGTCTGTGCCGGTGCCGTCGTCCAAGGTAAACTGCAGCAGCTTATCGGACTTTTTCACATTCTCACACGCCTTGACCTTCACTGCCCGGAAATCGGACTTGCAGAAGGTATCAAAGTCCACCTTCTCCTCGGTATAAGGCTCGATCTCAATATCAGACTTGGGCTTGGAAAGCTCTTCCAATGCAGCCAGCTCCTTTTCCATATCAATTCTGGGGAACAGCGCAGGACCGGCAACCGCGGCCACCTCTGCAGGCAGCACACCGAAGGTGGCGAGGCTGTCCCAGCTCAGGTCAGCACCGCCCAGCCGCTTGCCGATCTCCTCGGCGGTTGCAGGCACAAAGGGTGTCAAAAGGCCTGCGCAGATACGCACGGTTTCCATTAGGTTGTAAAGCACCCTGGCAAGGCGGGGTTTATTCTCCTCGGACTTTGCCAGCACCCAAGGCGCATTCTCGTCAATATACTTGTTGGCGCGGGAAATGACCTTGAAGATCTCTGCCAGTGCATTCTGGAAGGCATACTTCTCCATCTCGGCTTCATACTTAGCCCGCAGACCGGATGCCATCGCAACCAATTCTGCATCCATCTCTTCGTTGGCAACCTGCTGGGCAGGCAGCTTCTCGCCGAAGTACTTCTGCGCCATAGCCACGGTACGGCTCACCAGATTGCCCAGATCGTTGGCAAGATCGGTGTTGATGGTGGAGATCAGCAGCTCGTTGCTGAAGTTGCCGTCAGAACCGAAGGGGAAGGAACGCAGCAGGAAGAACCGCAGCGCATCCACGCCGAAGCGCTCGGCAAGGATATAAGGATCTACCACATTGCCCTTGGATTTGCTCATCTTACCGCCGTCCAGCAGCAGCCAGCCGTGACCGAACACCTTCTTGGGTAAGGGCAGATCAAGGCTCATGAGCATGGCAGGCCAGATAATGGAGTGGAAACGGACGATCTCCTTGCCCACAAAGTGGACATCCGCAGGCCAGAAATCGGCAAGATCGTCATACTTGTCATTGCAGAAGCCCAGTGCAGTCATATAGTTAAACAGCGCGTCGATCCACACATAGACCACGTGACCCTCATCAAAGTCCACGGGAACGCCCCATGTGAAGCTGGTACGGGAAACGCACAGATCCTCCAGACCGGGCTTGATGAAGTTGTTGACCATCTCATGGACACGGCTGCGGGGCTCTAAGAAATCGGTGTTCTCCAGCAGATCCTGAATCCGGTCAGCGTACTTAGAAAGACGGAAGAAATAAGCCTCTTCCTCAGCGTCCTGTACCTCTCTGCCGCAGTCGGGGCACTTGCCGTCCACCAGCTGGCTCTCTGTCCAAAAGCTCTCACAGGGCTTGCAGTACTTGCCGGTGTATTTACCCTTGTAAATATCACCGTTGTCGTACATTTTCTTAAAGATCTTCTGGATGGCGGCAACGTGGTAATCGTCGGTGGTGCGGATAAAACGGTCATTGGAGATGTTCATCAGCTTCCACAGATCCCGCACGCCCTTAAAGTCGGATCGTAGCCATGTCGTTCTGTGAGCCAACGG
>JAZNZZ010000243.1:0-5416 GCA_045595205.1 Faecousia sp. | reverse complement strand
TCATTGGTGTCGATGCTGGGGCTCATTCGGATCTCCTTGATCTCCACCACACGCTGGTTCTTTCTGGCATCCTTCTCCCGCTTCTTCTGTTCGTAGCAGAACTTGGAATAATCCATGATCTTGCACACAGGGGGAGTGGCATTGGGAGAGATCTTCACAAGATCCAGACCCTGCTCCTCGGCCATTGCATTTGCGGCTTCCGCAGACACGATACCCAGCTGGGCACCGTCCTCACCGATGAGGCGGATCTCCTTGTCCCGGATCTCTTCATTGAGCTGATGATCTAACTTGGCTATGGTAAGCACCTCCAAACAATCAGTGATCTTTCAATCACCGCATAGGCAACTAAGGAAAAAGATCCGCTGTTCGCAGTTGCCAAAAATAAAAAGCGGATGGCAGTCCATCCGCATACTCACAGTTTCCCCATAGAGGAAGGTGGAATATTGACCTCTTCACAGTGTGCTTGAGGTGAGGCGGATGTTCAGCCTTCTTTATTACCCCAGCATTTTAGCACACCGGAAAGAGATTGTCAAGCATTATTTTTATGCCGCGCTGCAGTAAATTGCAGCGCGGCATTTTGGATGTTTACTCCACGGTCAGGATCACTTCATCAGTGATAAGCTGATCAAGGACTTTCCCCGGAGGAATGCCCTTTTTTTGCGGCGTAGTGGCAGGCGCAGAAGTGACCCGGTGCCAGCTCCAGCCACGGCGGTGTCTCCCGGGGGCAAATATCCATTGCCACGGGGCAGCGGGGGTGGAAGCGGCAGCCGGAGGGAGGGGATGCCGGAGAAGGGGGACTGCCCCGCAGGACAGTCCTTTCCATTTTCTTTCCCGGGTCCGGCACAGGGATGGCAGAAAGAAGTGCCTTTGTATAAGGATGCAGGGGATGTTTATATAGCTCCTCCGTAGGTGCATACTCCACCAGCACCCCCAGATACATCACCCCCACGGTATCGGTGATGTGCTCCACCACGGAAAGATCGTGGGAGATAAACAGGTAGGTAAGCTGCATCTGGCGCTGCTTCTCCCGGAGGAGATTGACGATCTGCGCCTGCACCGACACATCCAGCGCCGACACCGGCTCGTCACAGACGATGAATTCCGGCTGCAGTGCCAAGGCTCTGGCAATGGAGATCCGCTGGCGCTGACCGCCGGAAAATTCGTGGGGATAGCGGTCCTTGTGGAATTTCTGCAGACCGCAGCTTTCCATCACACCGTCAATATAGGCGCTCAGCTCCCCCTTGGGCACAAGCTTATGCTCCCGCACCGCCTCGGAAAGAAGCTCCCCCACCGGCATCCGGGGGGACAGACTGGAGAAGGGGTCCTGAAAAATGATCTGCATTTTGGGACGCAGCCGCCGCAGCTGTCCGGGAGAAAGCTTATAAATATCCTGTCCCTTGAACAGCACCTCCCCGGCGGTCTTTTCCCCGCCCAGCCGCAGGACCATCCGCCCGGTGGTGGATTTTCCGCAGCCGGATTCTCCCACAAGACCCATTGCCGTACCCCGGGCAACGGAAAAGGAGACGCCGTCCACCGCCTTCACCGCTCCGCCGGGGATAGGGTAATATTTTTTCAGATTTTTTACCACCAGAATATCATCCATTATATTTCTCCTCCCGGAAGTGGCAGCTGACTGTATGGGTGGGACTGAGGCGGACGGCATCCGGGTACTTGCCGCAGGCCTCTGCCCTTCGGATACAGCGCTCTGCAAAATAGCAGGCCTCCGGCAGTCTTGCAGGGTCCGGCACGCTGCCGCCGATGGCATACAGGGACTCCACCTTTTTGCCCACCACAGGCTTTGCCCGCATCAGTGCCACGGTATACGGGTGGGCAGGTGTGTAAAAGATCTCCTCCACCGTCCCTTGCTCCACCACCCGTCCTGCGTACATCACCACCACAAGGTCTGCCAGCTCCGCCACCACCCCCAGATCGTGGGTGATCAGCATCACGGCGCAGCCGGTCTCCTCCTTCAGCTTTCTCAAAAGCTCCAGGATCTGCGCCTGCACCGTCACATCCAGCGCTGTGGTGGGCTCGTCCGCCACGATCAGCCGGGGGTCACAGGCCAGTGCTATGGCAATGCACACACGCTGGCGCATACCTCCTGAGAGGTTATGGGGATACCGGCTGCAGACCCCCTCCGGGTCCGGGATGCCCACCTGCTGCAGCAGCCTTACGGTGCGGCGGCGGACATTCTTTCCCCGTTCCTTCCGGTGGGCGAGGATCACCTCGTCCACCTGCTCTCCAATGGTCAGCACCGGATTCAGCGCCGTCATCGGCTCCTGAAACACCATTGCCACCGTCTCCCCCCGGAGCTTTTCCATCACCTTTTCCGGGGCCTTCACCGTATCGCAGGCATAGTCCCCGCAATTGAGCCGGATGCTGCCCCCGGTGACCTTTCCCCGGGGGCGCTGCAAAAGCTGCATCAGGGACAGGGCGGTGACGGATTTCCCGCAGCCGGACTCTCCCACGACACCTACGGTCTTCCCCGCAGGCACGGAAAAGGTGACACCGTCCACCGCCTTTACCGTGCCCTTTTCCGTGAAAAAGCAGGTCTGCAAATTTTCAAATTCCACCGCATTGTTCGGGTCCTTCATTTGGGTCTTATATTCCGGCACCGTGTCACCTTCTTTAAATTCCAATTTGTCGCTCTGTCATCGCAGGGGAGGGTCTTGATCTTCCCGGTGATTTGCTACGCAAATCACAATTCCCAAAGGGAATTATATATTGGTATTTACTTCGTAAATCCTGAAAATGCAGGCATTTTCAGGCGGGAGGGTCAAGACCCTCCCCTACAATTTACATTTTCAACGCTCAACCGGTTTATTCTGTCTTGGGGTCCAATGCGTCCCGGAGACCGTCACCGGCGAAGTTGAAGCCCAGCACCGAGAGCACAAGGCAGATCCCCGCAGGCACCCACACAAAGGGGTAGGAGGTGAGCACATGGGCATTGGTCACATCGTTCATAATATTGCCCCAGGAGGCAAAGGGGAATTTCACACCCAGACCCAGAAAGGACAGGGTCGCCTCGGTGAGTATGGTTGAGCCAAGGCTCATGGTGCAGGTGACGATGAGCTGGGGGATCACATTGGGGATCAGGTGGTGGAAGATCCGCCTCCTTACCCGCAGTCCCGCCGCCTCTGCAGCAGTCATAAACTCCTGCTCCCGCAGGGACAGGATCTGTCCCCGGACCAGCCGCGCCACAGTGGGCCATCCAAGAACACCCAGCACCAGCATCAGAAGCGCCATCCGGGCGGTAGGCTCTACCCGCAGGGCATCCATTGCCGCACCCAGAATGATCAAAATAGGAGTGGATGGGATGCAGTAGAAAATATCCACCAGCCGCATAATCAAAATATCCGTCCAGCCGCCGAAATAGCCGGCTGTACCACCCAGCACCACCCCCAGCACTGCGGAGATCCCCACCACGATAAAGCCGATGACCAGGGAGATCCTGCCGCCGTACATCAGCCGGGTGAGCATATCCATTCCGTTTTTGTCTGTACCCAGCAGGTGTGACCGGGAGGGCTTTGCATAGGCATCCCACACCCGGGTCAGCGTCTGCTCCTGCAGCCGGTACTGCCGGGAGGGAGCATCGTAAGAGAGCTGATAGCTTCGGTTTTCAAAGGAAAAGGCGCTCTCCCCCTTTTCCAGCGCCTGAAAGAGCCTGTCCCGCTGTGCCTCCGGCAGCTGCGGCTCAAGAAGGTGGGTGCTGATATAGCCGATCTCCCGATCCCCCTCCAGCACCGTGCCGTCAGGGGAAAGTGTGCCCCCTTCAAAGGCAGCCTCTTTTTTGCCGTAGGCGGTCAGTGCCGCCGCCACGAAGGAAAAGGGTCTGCTTTCCCCCTGGTACACCGGCTTATGGAGGATGCCTGCAACGCTGCCCTCCTCCAGCACCTGATAGATCTCCTCCCCCAGCGCCACCAGAGAAATCGTCTTGCCGTGATAGGAAAAGCTTTCCTCCTTTTTGGTCACCGCCAGGGTCAGCCGGGCGTGGAGCACCGGGTCAGGCACTTCTGCGGTATAGCGAAAGCTTTGGTTTTCCGTGACGGCGGCCACATCCTTCCGCCGCAGCTCCTCCCGGTAAAACACCTGCTCCTGCCGGTAGGGGGTCAAAAGACCTCCCAGAAAGGAAAAAAGGAACATAAAAAGAAGGATCGCCAGTCCCGTCACCCCAAGTCGGTTTTTAAAAAACCGGCGCAGAGTCATTCTTCCCGGATTTTCGTTTCTCATATACTACCCTCCCAGACGGACACGGGGGTCTGCCACGGCATACAAAATGTCCGAAAGAAGATTCCCAAGCAGGGTCAGCACCGCCAGAAAGGTGAGGTAAAACATAGAAAAGGGAATGTCTCCCGCCACCATTGCCTGATAAGAGGTATAGCCGATGCCGGGTATGGCAAACAGGGTCTCCGTGATCAGCGCACCGGCAAACAGTCCCGGCAGGCTGCCCCCCACCACAGTCACAAGGGGGATCAGGGTGTTCCGGAAGGCGTGGCGGCCTATGATACGCCCACGGGAAAGTCCCTTCGCCCGGGCGGTGCGGATATAATCCGCGCTGAGCACCTCCAGCATATTGGTGCGGGTATAGCGCATCAGAGAGCCAACAGACACAAGGGTCATTGTGGCAATGGGCAGCACCAGATGGGCTGCCATATCCCAGAGCTTTCCCCAGGCAGAGAGCTGGGCGTGATCCCGCCCCACCAGACCGAACAGGTCAAACCACCCGAGCTTTACGGAGAACACCAGCTTCAGAAGGGTGGCAAAAAAGAAGGTGGGCAGGGAGATCCCCAAAAGTGCACCGGTGGTAAGGATGTGGTCTGTGCGGCTGTACTTCCGGGTGGCAGACAGCACCCCCAGACCGATGGCGATCACCAGCTCCAGCACAAGGGAGATGGCACCCATCACGAAGGAGACACCGATAACGGATTTGAATTTTTCCCACACCGGCACGGTGAATTTCCAGCTGTCTCCGAAGTTGCCGGTGAGCAGATTTTTCAGCTGGATAAAGTAGCCCTGCACCAGTCCCACATCCAGTCCGTACCGGGCATTGAGCTGCGCCACCCATTCCTCGTAGGGCTTCGCCCCCGGTGCCTGGGAGAGCTGCAGCGCCATAGTTTCCACATAGGAGGCGGGCAGACACCGCAAAAGGGCATAAATGATAAAGATCACCATAAGCAAAATGCCCACACTGACCAGCAGCCGCTTGAGAATATATTTTGCCATACCGCACCCCCCTTTCAAATTTCAATTTAGCGGGCCGTTGCTGAGTTGAGAATTGAGAATTGAGAATTGAGAGTTGAGAATTGTGGTATTTTCCTGCGGAAAATGATTAAAATAGTCGCTTTGCGACACACATTAACTCTGAACTCTCAACTCTGAACTCTCAACTGTTTATCGAGCCAATGGATCGATAAAC
>JAZNZZ010000242.1:0-2216 GCA_045595205.1 Faecousia sp. | reverse complement strand
CACCTTAATTGACGAGACTTATCTGCTGCAAGCGGGTGGGTGTCGTCTTTTTTGTTCCCTCCGCTAAGAAAAAAGAAAGAGAGAACAAACATGGATTTTTGGGAACTGCTGATCATAGCGGTGGGCGTATCGATGGATGCATTTGCAATCGCCATCTGCAAAGGTTTATCCGTAGAAAAGCTAAATGCCAAACACTTACTCATAACCGGATTGTGGTTCGGCGGAGCACAGGCCCTTATGCCACTTCTGGGCTATCTTTTGGGCGACAGCTTCAGCAGCTTCATTGCCAGCGTGGATCATTGGATTTCCTTTGGACTGCTTGTTCTGATTGGTGCTAATATGATTAAGGAATCCAGAGAAGAAGCAGAAACGCTAAACGATTCTTTCTCCGCCAAGGTGATGTTCCCCCTTGCAATTGCGGACAGCATCGATGCATTAGCGGTTGGTGTAACCTTTGCGTTTCAGGAAGTCAGCATTCTACCGGCAATTCTTATGATCGGAATTACAACATTTCTGTTCTCTGCTTTGGGCGTAAAAATCGGCAATCAATTCGGTGCTCGGTACAGATCCAAGGCAGAGCTTGCCGGCGGCTTGATTTTAATTCTGATGGGTGCGTTGATCCTGCTTGAAGATTTAGGTGTTTTGCGTTAATCCAGGGGTGAGGTGTGTTTCTATGGCAGATTCCAATATTACGAAAAAAGCACTGGCTTCGGCGCTGAAGAAGCTGCTGGAGGAAATGTCCTTCAAAAAGATCAGCGTTGCGGATATTTGCGAAAAATGCGATATGAACCGCAAAAGCTTCTATTATCATTTCAAGGATAAATATGATCTGGCCAACTGGATCTTTGACACAGAAGTGATCGCACTGCTTCGTGACCGGCACCCGGATGACCGTTGGGATGTAATTGAGCGGGTCTGCCATTATCTGTATGATAACAGAAGCTTTTACTACAAGGTGTTCCAGGTCCAGGGACAGAATTCTCTGCCGGAACATTTCCGGGAATTTCTGCTTCCTCTGCTGCAAGACCGAATGGAGGAGCTGATCGGTCCGGGCGATGTTCACCAGATCGGTGTGAATTTCTTTGCAGACGGCATCGTGTGTGCCATCCTGCGATGGCTTTTGGACAAAGACTGTGTGCCTCCGGAGCAGTTTGTATCCGTTATCCGCAAGGTGGTGGAAAGCACGGCACTTACAGTTTATGAAGATATTAACAAGGCGGCAGAGTGATCTGCCGCCTGAATTATTTGGGAAATGCCTGCTTGAATAATGCTTCCAAAGAATGATCATCGCACACAAAGGTCTGCTCCTGTCCGTTTTCGTTAGTGCCATGGAAAACGCCCTCTGCGTCAAAGCCTGCCCAGCAGCCATCGCCGGAAATGATCCGGTCTACTACCATACAGTCCCGGCGCAGCTCCCAAAGCATGGTTGCATGGGTCTGCGCCATCCGAGCTGCGTGGATCGCTTCGTATGCTTTTTCCTGCACAGAGCGCAGACAGCCGGGTTCGGGTATAAATGCAGAAAACACCGGGTGCAGCTGTTCCATATCACAAAACAGATCTCCGTTTTGGATGCGCTGCAGATCCGATTCCCCGTAGACGGTATATACGCTGTATAAGAGACCGGCTTCCCGCAGCAGATCGCAGGTAAGTTCTGCATTTTCGTCCATAGGAACAGCTAACATCAAATTGTTCAAATCGGATGCACAGTCTATAAGGGACCAGTTTATCTCTGCATGGTCGCAGAAAAGGACAAATGCGCTGTTTGGATGCCGGACTGCAAGTTCCAGGCAGTCTGTAGCGCAGGAATGAGAAAACAGTATCCAGGTGAAAATGCCCATTTCCTCTCCGGCCTCGATCAGTGCGTGATAACGCTCCTCCCGCTGGGAAAAGCTTGTCCGGTTCAACTCCAGGCCAAGTGTCCAGGGGATGCCATGGCCACCCGTCTTCTCCAAATGCCGAATGCGCTTTGCCCCAAAGGTTGCGCTGTTATAGCCCACATTCATACCGAAGGTCAGCAGCTTTTCCTCATCCACATGGGTCGCCAGGTCCTGAAAAAGTGTATAGTATGCGCTGTGTTCATCGGAGAGCATTTTCTGTGCCATCTGGAAAAATTCCTGCTGGAACCGTCCATCCGAAAAATGCAGCGCCATATCGATCAAATTTCTTGTGCTTCGCTGGGGAGTCTCCCGAATATCCCGAATTGCTTTGCGCACGGT
>JAZNZZ010000241.1:0-11739 GCA_045595205.1 Faecousia sp. | reverse complement strand
TGCAGACCCTTGATCATTTCGGCATAAGTAAAGTCTTCGCCGCCGAAGAACTTGTCCATCAGCTCCTCGCTGGTCTCAGCGACGGATTCCTTCAGGGCATCGTTGAACTCGGTGATGACCTCGTCCTTACCCTCGGGAACTTCGATCTCAACACGCTTCAGGTTCTGCATCTCGTATGCGCGCTTGTTCAGCACATCAATGATGCCGGTGACCTTACGGGAAGAATCCCAAATGGGGACAACAACAGGAGCGACCTTATTGCCGTACTTTTCACGCAGAGCGTTAAAGGTGGCGTTGTAGTCGGAGTTGTCCTCGTCTACCTTGGAGATGTACACAAAGCGGGGCATATTACGCTCCTCGCAGTACTTCCAGGCCTTTTCAAAGCCAACGGTGACACCGTCCTTGGCGGAGCACACCAGAATGGCAGCATCAGCGGCACGGAGAGCTTCCACAACAGCACCGGAGAAATCAAAACCGCCGGGGGCATCCAGCAGGTTGATGCGGGCACCCTTGTAGTCCAGCGGGACCACGGAGGCAGAAATGGAAATATTGCGCTTGATCTCTTCGGGATCATAGTCACAAACGGTATTTCCGTCTGCATTCTTGCCGATGCGGTCGATAGCACCGGTCATATAAAGAAGGCTTTCGGCCAGGGCGGTCTTGCCGCTGCCGCTATGGCCCAGCAGACAAATATTACGGATGGAATTTGCAGTGTACATAAGTTTAGATCTCCTTTCGGGAAGGCCTTTGCCTTCCATCGGTCATATGTGATGTCAAACACCACAATAAAGACATTATACACGAAAGAAATCATAATTTCAATGCCTAATTTGTCAAAAATGCAAATTCTGTTAAATAAGTGAAAAACACTTGTCTTTCGCAGGAAAACTGCGGTCACATCAAATATAAATTCTTTTTTAACTTTTTTAAAAAGTGATTGCTTTTTCTCTGTGAATATGATACATCAAAATACAGAATTTCAAACTTGGAAGGTATACTATGCACATAGTTAAAAATATTTTCGGCTATTTAAAAAAGCTGCTGCCCCTTGCGCTGGCTTATTTTCTTGTGGAATGTTTGTGTGCAGTTTTGGTGCAGCCAAAGGAATTATATGCTTTTGCATTCGGCGGTGCCTGGGCACTGCTGCTGGCATCGGTGGTGTTGCTGCTGCCAAAGCTTGCCGGCAGGATCGTCTTTGGAGTGACCTATTATTTCAGCCTTCTTTGGACACTTGCCCAGACCGGCTATTACAGTGTTTTTGGAAAAATGATGTGGCTGAAGGATATTTTCTTTCTGGGAGAGGGTGCAGGCTACTTTGGGGATGTTCTGGGTGGCTTTTCGCCTGTTTGGTGGATCGGCGGCATTTTGCTTTTGGGACTCGGCGGGGTCCTGATCTGGAAATTCCCGACTCCCGTAAAAGGATTTTTACGCCGGATCCCCAGCGCTCTTTTGGCAGTGGTATCTCTGGTGCTGCTGTTCGTGCTGCCGGAGCTTGTGTTTTTAAGAGATCTGAATGTGTGGGGAACACGGTCGGAGTACGGACAGTCCTCCTCCTACCGTGCTACCTATGAAACGATGTATGAGGCGAAAAAAACCTATAGCATCTGCGGTATCTATCAGCTGACCTTCCGGGATGTGTGGGTGCATCTGCTGTATCCTCTGAGTCCCGGCTACCAGGTGGAGCTGCAGAAGAGGACCGGACAGGTGGATGCCTACTTTGAAAAGCGAAGTGATGCGGAAGAAAATGAAATGACCGGCATTTTTAAGGATAAAAATGTGGTGCTGGTGCTGATGGAATCTATGGATGACTGGATGATCACACCGGAGGATACGCCCACCCTTTACAGGCTTAAAAATGAGAGCATCGACTTTACGGATTTCTACACCCCCGGCTACGGTACTGCCCGTACCATCAATTCAGAGTTCTGTATGAATACGGGCATTTATCTTCCCACCAACGGCGACTATGTGTTTGATTATGTGACCAATGAATTTAACCAGTCTGCAGCCGCCCGGGCGACGGACAGCGGCTATACTGCAGAGGTGTTCCATTATAACGATCCTGCATTTTACAGCCGTGGCGTGTTTGAGCCTGCAATGGGCTACCGTGCCTATAACTGCTATGCAGATTATGTGACGGATGATAAGGCGCTTTTTGATGAAAATCTGGTTTTCGAGATACCGGAAATGGAGCAGCTGTTTTTCCGGGAGGGGAAGACCTTCAACACCATCATCACCCGCTCTGCCCATTTGAGCTATACCTACAATGAGGTGCTCAGTGCCTACGCTTTGCGGAAATACCCGGAATACCGGGGTAAGTACGGCTCTCAGGAGGAGGACTGTGCCAGAGTGAAGGCAAAGCTGGTGGACGATCTCTTTGCACGGCTGCTGGCAGAGCTGGAGGAGCACGGACAGCTGGAAAACACGGTGATCGTGGCAATGACGGATCATTACACCTACGGCTACAAAAATATGGAAGAGCTCTATGCCCACTCCGGCGTGGAAGAAACGCTGCTTCTGGAAAAGACTCCCTGCTTCATCTGGTCTCAGGGCGGTCCTTCCCTAAAGGTGGACAAGACGCTCAATACCGCAGATCTTTTGCCCACGGTGGTAAATCTGATGGGGTTTGATAATTCCTACCGCTACCTTGGGCAGGATGCCTTTGATCCCGGCTATGAGGGCTATGCCCTGTTCCCGGACGGAAGCTGGATCCGGGACGGCATTGTCTGCAGCGTGGACGGAGAGAATAAAACGAAGATCCTGCGAAATGAATATAACCGGGAGATCACCCCGGAGCTGCTGGCGGAGATGGAGATAAAAACACGGGAGTTTATTCATATCAGCAACCTTCTTCTTACTACAGATTACTATAATGATTAAAGACGGCCGCATTGGCCAATGTCACTTAGTTAAGCGTATCATCCTGAGCGCAGCGAAGGATCCCCATCGTATTTTGACGGAGATTCTTCGCTGCACAGCTTCTCAGAATGACACGCTTTTTCTTTTTTATAAAAAATGTTTATTTTCCCGAAAAATGGTAATACTGGACATCGGAGGTGCTTAATAATGAGCAAAAACAAATTTAGTGACAGCATCAACGGTAAGGGCTACTACATAGCCCTGATCCTGTGTGCAGTCGCAATCGGGATCACCGGCTATTTGTATTACCGAAACGCAGACAAAGAACCTGCCCAGCTGCAGGGAGGTACTGTGTCCGCAGATGCCACCCTTCCCGGCGGGGATGTGCAGGTGGTGACACCCCCTGACGGTGTGGTGGGCACAGAAAACACACAGCCTTCTGAGGAAGGAACAAAGCCAAGCCCCAGAAAGAAGCCTGTGGCAGGGGAGACAGTGGTGGAGTATTCTATGGATGCTCTTTGCTATAACCAGACCACACGGGACTGGCGGGTCCACGACGGAATGGACATTGCAGCTGCCGCCGGCACAGCTGTAGGTGCAGCAGCAGACGGTACGGTATACACCGTCTATGAGGATGAGACGATGGGTATGACAGTGGTGCTCTCCCACGAGGGTGGCTATACCACCAAGTACGCAAGCCTTGCAGAGGATGTGCCGGTTAAGGCCGGTGATGCGGTCACCGCCGGGCAGACCATCGGTTATGTGGGCAACACAGCGCTTTTTGAAAATGCCATTGGTGACCACATCCACTTCAGTGTCAGCTGCAGCGGTGTGGTCGTTGACCCGGAGAATTTTCTGAAGTGAATTTTGACAGAGGTAGCGCTTGCCGTTACCTCTGCCATTTTTTGTTACTCACGAGAATGGAGGATGCTTTAAATTCTATTTCAATTTGATTGATTTTGTTTGGTATTAGCCTTATAATATTCCCGTAAATCCAACAAAGGAGAGGAATACAAATGAAAAAAATCATAGCGCTTTTTCTGTGCCTTCTGACGGTGCTTCTTTGCGCCTGCGGAGGTCAGACGGACCCGGCACAGACCCAGCCTACGGAAACCACCGAGCCTGCACCCACGGAATACCAGATGATCGTAGATCCCAAGACTCCTGTGTGTGACGGCAAGACCCTGAAGATCCTCACCATCTCCAGCAGCTTTGGACTGAATACCACCGAATACCTGTACGATGTCGCAGAGGATCAGGGCTGCACCGATATTACCATCGGCAGACTTTTCCTCGCAGAATGCACCCTGCGTACCCATGTGAAGAATATCATCAACAATTCCGCTGTCTACCGTTACTACAAAATGGACAAGCCGGGTGACTGGACGGTCACGGAAGGCTGCACGATGGAGCATGGTATCGTGGATGAGGAATGGGACATTATCTTCCTGCAGCACAGTGCTACCGGCGCTGCAGAGCCCGACACCTTCTCTGACGAGCTAACCGGTGATTACATCAACAAGATTATGGGCTATGTCCGTACCAATATGACCAACCCCGATGCCCGCTTTGTCTGGAATATGACCTGGGCATTCCCCGGTTATTCCACCTCCAGCCTTTTTGTAGGTGTTTTCCAGAGTGATCAGATGAAGATGTACGAATGCATCACGGATACCGTGCAGCAGCATATCGTCCCAAGAACGGACTTTGCCGCCATTATTCCCAGCGGAACAGCCATTCAGAATGCCCGTTCCAGCTACATCGGTGACACCCTGAACCGGGACAATATGCACCTGAATAATCTGGGCTATGTGATCACAAGCTATATGACCTATGCCTCTCTTACAGGAAAGCCTATTGAAACCATCACCCGTGATAAGTTCGGCAGTTCGGTGATCCTGCTTCCCGAGGATAAGGCAGTCATCATTGAGTCTGTCAACAATGCTTTGGAAAAGCCTTTTGAGGTTACGCCTTCTGTGAATACTGAGCGTCCCTGAATAACATAATAAATAACCGGTGCATACAGCACCGGTTATTTTTGTAAGTAGTGATTTAAATAATTCAGCACCCGTTTTTTATCTCCCGACCACAGGGGCGCAACAAGGTCCTTTTTTGCACCGTCACCGGTGATCCTGTGCACCACGGTCTCCGGCGGCAGGACTTCCATACAGGCCTTCAGCCACCGGGCGTACTCCGGGAGCTCCAGCGCAGAAAACCTGCCTTCTTTAAAATCCTTTTCCAGATCGGTATCTTTTAAAATATGGAGTAAATGAAATTTTACCCCGTCTGTGCCGGCGTCTACAGCGTACCGGGTGGTATTGACGGCATCCTCTATTGTCTCCCCGGGCAGTCCCAGAATAATGTGGGTGACGGTGTGTACTCCTGTTTCCTTTAGCCTGCTTACAGCATCTCTGTAGGTATCATTTTCATAGCCTCTGCGGATGTACCGGGCAGTTTCTTCGTTAGAGGTCTGAAAGCCCAGCTCCACCATTACCGGCTTTTTTCTGTGGAGCTCTTCCAAAAGTGCGATCACCTCCGGAGCGAGACAGTCAGGGCGCGTACCAATGGCAAGGCCCACCACGTCATCCGGGCTTATGGCAGCACAATAGAGCTGCCGCAGCGCCTCCACCGGTGCGTAGGTATTGGTGAAGGCCTGAAAATAGGCAATGTATTTTCCACTTTTGTTCTTGTGGCATACCCGCTTCTTGGCATTTTCCAGCTGCAGGGCAATGTCCTGGCAGAGACCCTCCGCAAAATCTCCGCCACCTTTTGCAGAGCAAAAAATGCACCCCCGGGTGTCCAGGGTGCCGTCCCGGTTGGGACAGGTGAAGCCGCCGTCCAGGGAAAGCTTATAAATCTTGCAGCCGAATGTGTCTATGCAGTAATCGTGAAAGCTTCTGTACAAGGGCCTCACCTCCTGTATGTATTATATCCTTTTTGGAAAAGGATTGCAACAGGCGGTATTTTGTGTTAAAGTAAAGCAAAGGAGTTGGTGAAATGAAAGAACAGATCGATACCATACCCGTAAACGAGGCTTACGAGACCGGGGACGAGTGTCCTTTTTGCTGGCTGGAACGGCAGGTGGAGCAGAAGGCGATCCGCTATACTGCGGGTCCCGGTGCCAGCTATATGGAGCCGGATGTCCGGGGTGCAACTGACAGCCAGGGCTTCTGCCGTGTTCATTACAAAAAGCTTTACGATTACGGCAATTCTCTGGGCAATGCCTTGATGATGCAAAGCTATATGATCGGTATGCGTAAGGAGCTGGATGCCCAGCTGGACAATCTGGAGCTGCCTGCGAAAAAAGGCTTGTTCTCCAAAAAACCGGAAGGGGAGATGCCGATCCTGCAGTGGCTGCGGCAGAAGAATGGCAGCTGCTTTTTGTGCAGCAAGATCTCCTATAATATGCACCGCTACTATGCAACCTTCTTCCACCTGATCAAGGATCCGGAATTCCGCGCCAAGGTGGAGGGCAGCAAGGGTCTTTGTATGCACCATTTTGAAAAGCTTCTGGAGGCCTCCGGGGAATATCTTCCCAATGCCCAGCGGGAGTGGTTCTTTGAAACGGTTGGTAATCTGATGCGGGACAACCTTGCCCGGGTGCAGGAGGATCTTGACTGGTTTGTGGATAAGTTTGACTACCGCAACGCTTCAGCAGATTGGAAAAATTCCAGGGATGCGGTGTCCCGTACTATGCAGAAACTGAAAAGCGGCTATCCCGCAGATGATTCTTACAAGCAGAATTAAGGAAATTTCAATTTATCGCTCTGTTCGATAATCCCAAGTTGTAGGGGAGGGTCTTGACCCTCCCGCCTGAAAATGCAAGCATTTTCAGGATTTACGAAGTAAATACCAATATAATTCCCTTTGGGAATTGTGATTTGCGTAGCAAATCACCGGGAGGGTCAAGACCCTCCCCTACGATAACAGCGCGACAAATATGAATTTGAAGATGGTAAAGCAAAAGTGCGTGCTGAGCTGACAGCACGCACTTTTTTGTTTAATAACGGAAACGGGAGATGTAGCTGTGGCTGGAGCGCCAAGTTTTGTTGATGCCGGAAATGGTCTCGGTCTCCAGCTCCTCGATCACGGCAATGTTACCGGCGAGATAGTCCTCCAAAACTGCCTTTGTATCCCTTAGCCGCAGCATTGCACCGCCAAAATCGTGGGTGTACATCTCAAGACCGAAGCCCTTGTAGGATCTGCGCCACAGGGAGAGGAACAGGGAATAGAACACATCAAATTCCCGGATCAGCTCCGGCAGCAGCACCGTTGCGGTCCGTTCAATAAATGCCTTGTCACCTGCTTTGTAAGCAGTTCGCAGACCGCCCAGCAGCTCTGCCTTCAAAATGGCAACCCTGTAAAGAGACAGGAAGAACGCCCGGTGTGCATAGTCCTTATGCGCGTCAATGATGGCGCAGGCTTTTTTCATGGTTTCTATGGCACTGGGGTAGTCCACATCAAAGCACATCAGGTCGATCAGGGGATCGCAGTACACAAAGCCCTTTGCCAGAGAGGTGGCACCCTTATAGCCGAGATAAATATCAGAAATAGCGTGGAAGAGACTTTCGTCCACACCGCAAAGGGTCTCAGATGCCCGGTAAATGTCCTGATGGGTACAGTCTTCGCCCAGATAGCACATTTCAGAGAAGATGGTAAGACCGGGCAGCGCCTGATGGTAATCCGCACCGTTGGTGCCGCTGACCCACAGAGTAGCGATAACGGTTTTCACATTATGGGCAAGGCAGGCACGCATTGCCGGCTCCATCGTATTTAGTGTGTA
Organism: Faecousia sp.; assembly: GCA_045595205.1. Classification (GTDB taxonomy): domain Bacteria; phylum Bacillota; class Clostridia; order Oscillospirales; family Oscillospiraceae; genus Faecousia. Next base: position 4,097 of record JAZNZZ010000241.1, on the reverse strand, counting down.
AGTCAGATTGGGGGCAAGACCGTCCCAGGTCCAGATGCCGCCGCCAAAGCTGATCTCGTTGGGAAAACGGTCGTGCTGGGTCAGCCGATCGTCATACCACTCAAAGTTATCCCGGTAATAATTCCAGAAGCACAGGTTCACACCCTTGGGTGTGCTGTCGATCACAGACTGATCCACCGATTCCAGTGTGTACTGCCGTCCGTCCGGTCCTTCAAAGAACATATCCGACCAGATGATGGGCTTTTTGAAATACCTGCTGCTGATCTCCAGCACCTTTTTCAGATGCTCCCGGAAGATCTCACCGGGCTCCCGGAGACCGTGCTCCTTCAGATATTTGCCAAGACCCAGCCCGTGGGTCTCGTCCATACCCAGATGGATGCGGTCTGTACGGAAGGCTTTCCGAATCGCTGTCAGCTCTGCCTCGATAAAAGCGTAAGTATCCGGGTTTCCGGGCAGCAGCACATTGGCATTTTCGTTGGGAACATTCTTGTCCTTCAGTTTAATGTACTGCTCAAAATGACCAAAGGTCTGAATACAGGGGATCAGCTCCACACCCATCTCAAAGCCGTAGTCGTCAATTTCCCGGAGCTCGTCCAGGGTGTAACGGCCACGGAGATAGCCGAATCTGGGGTAGCCCTCCACCTCATACATATCCTCAGTGTAGAGCATCAGCATATTCATACCCAGAGCGGCAATATAATCGATGTATTCCTTTACGGCGGAAACACGCATCACCTTGCCCCGGGACATATCCAGCATAGGACCAACGGTGTCAAACCGAGGCTTCTGGGTCAGCTCAAAGGGTCCGTTTTTGGCGTGCATCGCCAAAAGGAAGCTGCAGCGGGCGTGCTGGGGCTTGGTGGTAAAGCCAAACACCGCATTTTTGCCATCGTATTTTACATAAACGCCGTCAAATTCCCGGCAGGCGATCTGCCCGTCAAAGGAAAAATTCAGCAGAGAAAAAATCTTGTTTTCCATAATGACCTCTTACAGCAGCTCGTCCAGAGCCTCCCGGAAGATCCTGCCGAAAATGTCGTAGCCTGCCTGGTTGGGATGCACCTTGTCCGCAACAAAAATGTCCTCCCGAACCTTATGGAAGTCGCCTACATCCTCCGGGGTCTCAAACAGCTCCGGCTGATTCCACAGACGGATGACCTTTGTGTCTTCGTGGAGCTGCTCATAGGCGTTGAGCATTTCGATAAAGCTTCTGCGCTTGTGCAGGCCGTTGTTCCACTTGTCCGGCAGCGTGGTTTCCTTGGCCTTGGGATTGGGATGGGGCTCTACCAAAAACAGCTTGATGCCGGGGAAATCCGTTCTTGCCCAGTGGAGGATCTTAGCCACATTTGTCATAGTCTGCTCCGGGCTGTAGCCATACATACCGTCGTTGCCCAGGGTGGACAGCACCAGTGCACGGGGCTCCCAGGGGCGCACCATACGGTCATAGAAATAAAGCTGCTCCTCACTTGTAGAAGTGCCGAAGCCGTGGTTGACCACAGCCAGGGAGCCGTCCTTCATACGGATGTCCTCGTCCATACGGCGGTAGCCCCACTTGGGGCTGCCCCAGCGGGTAAACAGGGAGTGACCGTAAAACAGGATCTTACCCTTTTCGATGGGCTCCTGCTCATAGGCAATGATGGAGCTTTCCAGACTTTTCAGGTCCATGGGAATCTCAAAAAACATTATATTTTCCTCCTTATAAATATTCGTCCAGAAATTCTTTTACATATTCCTTATACAGGTCATAACCGGCCTGATTCAGATGGGTCTTATCGTCGGCGAAAATATCCTCCCGGACGATCATATTTTCCTTATCCTCCGGGGTGGCATAGAACATATCCCACTGCTTCTGATCGATAAAGGTCACATTGTCCTTATGGGAGCAGTAGTCCTCCAGAAGCTGATCGTAGTGACCCCGTGCCCGGACAAAATAGTCCACCGTGCCGTTGCGCTTGGGGTAGATGCAGCTGCTCATACAGAATATCTTGATGTCAGGAAAATCAGCAGTGGCAAAGTCGCACAGAAGTGCCATATAGTGAACACTTTCTGCAGGACTGTAGCACCGGGCGGGGTCATTATTAAAGGCGTTGAGAACCAAAACCTTGGGAGCCCAGGGCTTTACCAGCCGCTCATAGTTGCGAAGCAGGTCCAATGTGGTGGAGCTGCCGAAGCCGTGGTTGATCACCGCCAGAGAGCCATCCTTCATACGGATGTCCTCGTCCGCTCTGCGGAAGCCCCATCTTTCGCCGCCCCAACGGGTGAAGAAGGAGTGACCGTAGAGCATGATCTTGCCTGTGATCACCGGTTCACTTGCCAGCTTTTCCACACTTTTCTGCAAATGGTTCAAATCGTGCTTTGCACCGTACATAGAAGCATCTCCTTTTTGTTATCTAAGGAAGAGTATACCATCTTTTGCAAAAATCGCAATGCTTTTTTGAATTTAATTGCATTGACAGGGATAAGTTTTTTTAGTATCCTTATGCAAAAGGAGTGGATGCTTGTGAATGAGACCATCAAGACCATGAAAAGCCGCTGCAGTGTGAAGAAATACGCATCAAAGCAGGTGCCGGATGATATTTTGGATGCGATCCTGGAGGCTGGTTTGTATGCCCCCTCAGGGCTGAACAACCAACAGGTATATACGGTGGCGGTCCGGGACAGGGAGACAAGAGATCTTCTTGCGGAAATGAATACCAAGCTGCGGGGTGTGACTTCCGATACCTTTTACGGTGCGCCCTGTGTGATCGTGGTGCTGGCAGACCCTCAGAACGGCACCTGGGTGGAGGATGGCAGCCTTGTAATGGGCAATCTTTTGAACGCGGCAACCGCCCTGGGGGTATCTTCCTGCTGGATACACCGGGCGAGAGAGACCTTCGACACCCCTGAGGGCAAGGCGCTTTTGAAAAAATGGGGTCTGCCGGAGCAGCTTCGGGGTGTGGGCAACTGCATCCTCGGCTATGCAGACGGAGATACCGCCCGGAAACCCCGGAAGGAAGGACGCATTCTGAAAATTGATTAAGGAAATCAATCTTTTTATATTGATTATTAGGCAATAATGTGATAGTCTAATAGATAACCACGAAAATGGAGGTACATATTATGAAATACGATCGTACATTTAATTTCTCTGCCGGTCCTGCTATGATGCCGGAGCCTGTGCTGGAGGAGATCAGGGAAGAGATGCTCAATTACCGCTCAAGCGGTATGTGTGTGATGGAGATGTCCCACCGCAGCCCCGAATTCCAGAAGATCTATGACGAGGCTGTGCAGGATCTCCGTGACCTGATGGGTATTCCCGAGAATTACAAGGTCCTGTTCATTCAGGGCGGCGCGACCCTGCAGTTCTCTATGATCCCGATGAATCTGATGAAGAACGGCAAGGCTGTGTACATTGAGACCGGTGCCTGGTCCAAGAAGGCCATTGCCGAGGCGAAAAAGGTGGGCGAGGTTTCCGTCATCTCCTCCAAGGACAAGAACTATACCTACATCCCCAACTGCGAAGATCTGGACATCCCTGAGGATGCAGACTATGTCTATATCTGTGAAAACGAGACCATCCACGGTACTACCTGGAAGCAGCTTCCCAACACCAAGGGCAAGGTCCTTGTTTCTGACCAGTCCTCTATGTTCCTCTCTAAGCCCTGCAATGTGTCTGACTACGGTCTCATTTATGCCGGCGTTCAGAAGAATGTTGGCCCTGCCGGTATGGTGGTGGTGATCATCCGTGAGGATCTGATCCGTGACGACCTGGAAAACCTGCCTGTTTATATGCAGTACAAGACCCACGCCAATGCCGGTTCTATGTACAACACCCCCAACTGCTGGGCGATCTACTGCTGCGGCAAGGTCTTTAAGTATCTCAAGAGTTTGGGCGGTCTGGAAGCAATGGATAAGCTGAACCGGGAGAAGGCACAGATCCACTATGATTTCCTGGATAGCTCCAAAATGTTTAACGGTACTGTTGAGAAGGAAGTCAGGAGTCTTATGAATGTGCCCTTTGTCACCGATTCCAAGGAGCTGGATGCAGAGGTGGTGGCAGCGACAAAGGCAGCGGGCTTTGATAACCTGAAGGGTCACAAGTCTGTTGGCGGTCTCCGCGC
>JAZNZZ010000240.1:0-3860 GCA_045595205.1 Faecousia sp. | reverse complement strand
CCGCTTGGCCTCCGACTTGGTTGGAACGGGTACGCAGACCGGTAGCCTCGTAAACGGACTCAAAGCCGTACTTTGCCACCAGCTCCGAAACCGCAGGATCGCTGGAGCCCTTCTGACTGCTCAGCGCGGCGACCTCGTTGGCCTTTGCCATCAGGTCGGCATTATCCAGGCCCTCCTTCATGGTCTTGCCGGTGTACTCCCAATCCTTAAAGCTCAGCTGGTCACCCTCCAGGGCGGTCAGCTCCACGCTCAGTGCGTACTCAGCCAGCTTCTGGCCCTGGAGCTTGTGGTCGTTGGGGGTAGCCGGCAGTTCCTTGATCTTACTGGTGGGGATCTGGTCACCGGAAGCGCCCTGGAAGAATGCGCAGTGGACATCGGCAGTCTGCTCCACAGCAGCACGGAAGGCGCCGGGGTAGCAGGCGGACAGAGCAGTACGGTTGGTGCCGTTTACCGTGGTTGCGTGGGAGGGGAAGCTGGCGATCATAATGTCCTTCTTATCCTCAGCCTCACGGGTAAACTTGATGATCTGCAGCTCGCCGTCTGCCTCGTACATATGGTCCTTATAGCCGGAGGCGGAAGAGCCGTGGCCGTTGCCGTGGGTGGTGCCGTCGTTCATCAGGTAGTGACGGACAAAGGTCATACCCTCGGTCTGGGTGCTGCCGTAGGAAACGGTGGCGGGGGACAGATCCTCCAGTGCCTTTTCCGCTGCCTTCAGGGCACGGGTGGAGAACAGCTGCCGGTATGCGGACACACCGTCCCATTTGTTGCTGTTGATGTCCACACCGGAGTGGGTGTGGGTGCAGTTGAACAGAATGTTGCTTGCCGGCACGCCGGTGGCGGCCTCGATCGCCGTCTTCACAGGATCAATGATGGAATTGTACAGGATCATAAAGTCACAGGTGTAGATCAAATAGGTCTCACCGTCCTTGGAAAAGGCAATGCAGGTGGTTGCCACCTCGTCCAGAAAGCCCTCAGAGGGACGGGCAGAGGAATCACCGCCGGCAATCGGTACGCCGTTTGTAGTGGGAGTAATGGACTGCCGGTTAAAGCCAACCTGGAAGCCTTTTTTAGAGGCGCTTTTGCCGCTTTCGCCGCAGGCGCAAAGACCCAAGATCAGCACAGCAGTCAAAAGTATGCAAATGATTCTTTTCATAACAGTACCTCCTAAATGGATCTACCGTCATTTTAACGGATGATCCCGGAAAAAGCAAGTACAATAGATTTTATAGGAGCTATAAGAAAAAATTATGGAGCAACGCAATTCCTCCCACTGTCCGGCGCCTCACTCCCCAGGTTTTTTCAAATTCCAATTTGCCGTTCCGTCTCGTAGGGAACGGATTTATCCGTGACCCGTGATTTGCAACGCAAATCACCATTGCCTGCGGCAATGACCGTCACCCCCGTTGTCATTGCGAACCAGTGACCTATGTCACTGGTGTGGCAATCCGTAAAGTAAGTATTTGGAACGGATTCCCACGCCAGTGTGTGCACTGGCTCGGAATGACACGGAGGATTGTACTGAACGATAAATATGAATTTAATTCTGCATTCTGCATTATAAAAAAACTCCCCGAAGGCAGTCCTTCGGGGAGTTTTTAAAAGCTTACTTGTTCAGGTAGGCATCGATGGCGGCAGCGCCCTTCTTGCCTGCACCCATCGCCAGAATGACGGTGGCAGCGCCGGTAACGGCATCGCCGCCGGCAAACACGCCGTCACGGGTGGTCATTTCGTCCTCGTTCACGATGAGGCAGCCCTTGCGGTTGGTCTCCAGACCGGGGGTGGTGGAGCGCAGCAGGGGGTTGGGGTTAGTGCCCAGGGACATAACCACGGTGTCCACCTCCAGGATGAACTCGGAGCCGGGGATCTCGATGGGGCGGCGGCGGCCGGAAGCATCAGGCTCGCCCAGCTCCATACGGATGCACTTCATACCGCAGACACGGCCGTTCTCGTCACCGAGGATCTCCACGGGGTTGCACAGAGTCTTGAACTCAATGCCCTCCTCCTTGGCGTGGTGCTTTTCCTCTGCACGGGCAGGCATCTCTGCCTCGCCCCGGCGGTACACGACATACACATTCTCAGCGCCCAGACGCATTGCACAGCGGGCAGCATCCATAGCCACATTACCGCCGCCAACCACGGCAACAGCCTTGGACTTGATCACGGGGGTATCGTAGTCCTCCAGATAAGCCTTCATCAGGTTGGTACGGGTCAGATACTCGTTGGCGGACATAACACCCACCAGAGATTCGCCGGGGATGTTCATAAACATAGGCAGACCGGCGCCGGAGCCTACAAAGATCGCCTTGTAGCCCATTTCGAACAGCTCGTCGATGGTGAGCACTCTGCCGATGACCATATTGGTCATAACGGTAACACCCTGGGCCTCCAGCTTCTTCACCTCGTTGGCGACGATGGCCTTGGGAAGACGGAACTCGGGGATGCCGTACACCAGCACGCCGCCGGCGGTGTGCAGTGCCTCGAACATAGTGACCTCATAGCCCTTCTTGGCAAGATCGCTAGCGGCAGTCAGACCTGCAGGGCCGGAGCCGACAACTGCCACCTTCATACCGTTGGAGGGGGTCTTTTCGGGCATTGCGTTTACATTCTCACGGTACCAGTCCGCAACAAAGCGCTCCAGTCTGCCGATGGCAACAGGCTCACCCTTAATACCGCGGACACACTTGCACTCACACTGGCTCTCCTGAGGACACACACGGCCGGACAGGGCGGGCAGTGCGTTGGTGGAGGTGATGATCTCATAAGCGGCCTTAAAGTCGCCCTCCTGCACCTTCTTGATGAACTCAGGAATGCGAACATTCACGGGGCAGCCCTCAACACACTTGGGGTTCTTGCAGCCAAGGCAGCGGTTTGCCTCTTCGATTGCCATTTCTGCGGTGTAGCCCAGAGCCACTTCCTTAAAGTTACGGGCGCGGATCTGAGGATCCTGCTCGGGCATAGGGGTCTTTACCAAAGTCATATTTGCCATTACAGTTCCCTCCTTACTTGATCAGCTTCTTGCCCATAGCCTCGATACGGCAGGCGTGATGCTCTTTCACATCTGCCTCGCGGCCACGGTAAGTAGCGTTACGGCTCATCAGCTCATTGAAGTCCACCTTGTGTCCGTCAAACTCAGGACCGTCCACACAGGCAAACTTGACCTCGCCGCCCACGGTAACACGGCAGCCCCCGCACATACCGGTGCCGTCCACCATAATGGGGTTCAGGGACACGGAGGTATGGACACCGAAGGGCTCGGTGGTCTTGCACACGAACTTCATCATAGGAATGGGTCCGATGGCCAGCACCTCGTCGTACTGATTGCCCTTTTCCAGCAGCTCCTGCAGCTTTGCGGTAACAAAGCCCTGCTCGCCGTAAGAGCCGTCATCGGTCATCAGGTACATATTGTCAGCGGCGGCACGGAACTCGTCCTCCAGAATGACAATATCCTTGTTGCGGAAGCCAACGATCACATCCACCTCAGCACCTGCCTCCTTGAAGGCAATGGCAGAGGGCAGTGCAATGGCGCAGCCAACACCGCCGCCAACCACGCAGACACGCTTCTTGCCTTCCACGGGGGTAGGCTTGCCCAGAGGTCCGACGAAGTCGAGAATGTAGTCACCCTCGTTCAGGCTGCCCAGAGCGATGGTGGCAAAGCCCACCTTCTGGAAAATGATGGTAACCGTGCCTGCCTCCCGGTCATAACCGGCGATGGTCAGGGGGACACGCTCTGCCTGCTCGTCAATACGGAAGATGATGAACTGACCGGCCTTGGCCTTCTTGGCGATGAAGGGTGCCTCGATCTCCATCAGGGTAACGGCCTCGTTCAGCTCCTTTTTGCGAACGATCTTAAACATTTTTCT
>JAZNZZ010000239.1:0-18566 GCA_045595205.1 Faecousia sp. | reverse complement strand
CGCCCAAAATGGAGAAAACGAATATTTAGTTTCCGATTCTTGTTTAGTAACTGATGTCAATTATATTGATAGTAGACTAATAGATGGTCTTGATTGCTGTGCTAAGTTTAGATATAGACAAGATGATCAAAATGTAAAAATTAACATTAATCCTGATAAAACTATTTTAGTTACTTATCCTCAAGGTGTAAAAGCCGTTACTCCTGGACAAGAAGCGGTCTTCTATTTATGTGCGCCGCGCTCGTCCTCCTGGGTCTGGATGAACTTCTGGCACAGAAGAGGCTTGAAATCCTTGGCAGACTGGCTCTGACCGATATACAGGGGGGTGTCCGTGGTGTCGCTTGCCATGATCATAGCAAGGAAGACACAGTCCTGACCGTCCACGGCGATCATACCGTGGGGGGTGGAGGATTTGTAGAACACGCTGTCGCCCTCCCGGAGGATCTCCTCCCGGTCACCGATCTTAATTCGCATCGCACCCTTGATCACCAGGTCAAATTCCTGACCGGTGTGGGTGGTGGTGTGGATGGGGAGGTCCTGGAGCTCCTGGGAATATTTATAGGTGACCCAGTAGGGGGTAGCCAGCTTTTTCCGGAACATCGGTGCCATATCCTGAATGGTGATGCCGTCCTCGCTGGCGGTGACCAGACCCTTGCCCCGGCGGGTGACGGTGTAGCCGGAGAGCTTGGCGCTGTGACCCTCCAGAAGGTCCGTGATCTCAAGACCGAAAACCTTGGCACATTTGTGCAGGAAGGTAAAGGGAAGGTCTATGGTGCCGGACTCGTACTGGCGGTAAATATCAACACTCACCTCTGTAAGGTCTGCCATCTTCTGGGCGCTGTAGCCCAGAATATCGCGCATCTCACGGATACGCTGGGCGATCTCCATAAGCTGATTGGCGGTGTTTTGACTGGTCATAATGAAAACATCCTTTCCTATAATAAAAACTCGTCTCAAGAAAAATCTTGAGACGAGTAAAAAGCATACCCGCGGTACCACTCAAATTACGGCATTGCCGTCACTTCAACCTCTGATAAGGTCTATCCCTTAACGCGGGCACACGGGAGAGCCTGTTGCAAAAGCATTCAGCCCTCCGGCTCGGAAGTGATGGGTTTTCGGTGGTCAGCTGCCGGCTCGCACCCTACGCCGGCTCTCTGAAAGCGTTCCGACCAAACCGTCTTCGTCACAGCCTTTTTGTTGTTTTTACACAGTCTATCATGTCCGCGAGGAAAAGTCAAATGTTTTCGTGACAAAGAATATTGAAAATTTTGCCCGGTTTTTGTGAAATATGCAAAAATGCAAAAAAATGAAAGGAAACAGTTGACAAAACAGCTGCTTTGTGATTAAATGCACACATAATATAAAAAGGCGTTGATGGAAAACGCGTCCTTTTCAAACGCTCCAGAGAGCCGGCGGCAGGTGTGAGCCGGTGCAGACGGATAGGATGCTCTGATTCCTGAGCCGGTCCTGCCAAAGTGTGTCAAGTAGTGGGACCCGGTTGCCCCCGTTACGGGCTGGGACTTGCTGGAGTCCGAGAGTGACCCTTATATAAGGGTAAGCAGGGTGGTACCGGGAATGTAAATTCGTCCCTGAGGTCGTAAGATCTCAGGGATTTTCTTATTTATTTTTAAAGGAGCGATTTGTATGAAGACGATCCGTATCAGTGATGTAACGATGAAGCAGACAGGGGAGGGCTTTTCCCTTTCCTTTAAGGAGAAGATCGAGCTGAGTAAGCTGCTGGATAAGCTGGGCGTATCGGTGATCGAGCTGGAGGGCATTTCCGATCCCCGGGTGGATGCGCTTCGGATCAAGTCCATTGCTGCTGCTGTTACGGACAGTGTTGTTGCTGTTCCTGTGCAGCTGAGTGAAGAAAGCGTTGCAGCTGTCTGGAATGCCCTGAAGGAGGCAAAGCACCCACGGCTGCAGGTTTGCGCCGGTGTGAGCTCCGTGCAGATGGAATATCTGTTCCATAAAAAGCCGGAGGCAATGCTGAAGGCTGTTTCCGAAACTGTAGCCGCTTGCAAGGCAGTCTGTGCAGATGTGGAATTTGTGGCAGACGATGCAACCCGTGCAGATCAGGAATTCTTGGTTTCTGTGCTGGAGACAGCGTTCAAGGCCGGTGCAGGTACTGTAACGGTCTGTGATACCGCCGGCACGATGCTGCCGGATCAGATGGGGGATTTTCTTGTAAATCTGGCCCACAAATCGGAAGTGCTCAGGACTGCAAATGTGGGTGTGTCCTGTGCCAATACGCTTTCTATGGCAGATGCCTGCGCTGTGATCGCCGTGGCAGAGGGTGTGGATGAGATCAAGGCGGCTGCCTATCCTGTGGGAAATGTGAACCTTGCCAATATCGCAAGGCTGCTGGCTGCCAAGGGAGATGCGCTGAATGTTTCCTGCGGCGTCCGTGTGACCCAGCTCAGCCGCATTATCGACCAGATCACCTGGATGTGCCAGACAGGCAAGGGCGGCGCTGCACTGACAGCAGGGGAGGATGACAACGGCATTTATCTCACCGCCCACGATGATGCTGCTGCAGTTGCAAAGGCGGTTGAGAAGCTGGGCTACGATCTGTCCGAGGAGGATGCGGCAAAGGTCTATGAGGCCTTCCGGCAAATTGCCGACAGGAAGGAACAGGTCAGCACCAAGGAGCTGGATGCCATTGTAGCATCTGCAGCGATGCAGGTGCCTGCCACCTATAAGCTGGATACCTATGTGATCACCTCCGGTAATACCATTTCTGCCACTGCCCACATCAAGCTGCTGAAGAACGGACAGCCGGTGGAGGGCGTGTACATTGGTGACGGCTCCATCGATGCTGCTTTTTTGGCAATAGAAAACATTACCGGCTGCCACTATGAGTTGGATGATTTCCAGCTTCAGGCGGTTACCGAAGGCCGGGAGGCTATGGGTCAGACGGTGGTGAAGCTTCGCGCCGGCGGCAGGGTCTATTCCGGCAGAGGCATTTCCACTGATATTGTGGGTGCCGGTATTCAGGCGTACTTAAGCGCACTGAATAAAATCGTTTACGAGGAGGAAGAAGTATGAAGCTCTCCTTTTCTACCCGGGGCTGGCCGGGTTTAACCTGGGATGAAATGCTGGAAACGGCTCTGGATATGGGCTTTTCCGGTGTGGAGGTCTATAACCTTCCCAAATTTGATCCGCTGTTGGACAAGGGCGGTCCCTTCCATAAGTATCAGGCATCTGCGACCGTGCGGCAGCTGCGGGAAAAGAAGCTGGAGATCCCCTGCTTTGACACCTCCTGCGACCTGTCCTCCGACCCCAACGCAGTGCAGACCCTCTGCACACTGATGGAGGTGGCACAGAATACGCAGGTGGGCTTTGTGGTGGCCTGCGCCTTGCAGGACGATGAGGCTGCTGTTATCGAAAAACTGGAGCAGCTGCTGCCCAAGGCAGAGGCACTGGGTGTCAGCATCCTTATGAAAACCAGCGGTATTTATGCGGATACTGCCAGACTGCGAAGCCTTTTGGACCGCTTCGCCAGCGACTATATGGGTGCGCTCTGGGATGTGCACCACCCCTATCGGGACTTCGGGGAAAGCGGTGACACCACCATCAAGAATCTGGGCGCCTATGTGTGCCATGTCCATCTTCGGGATTCCGATGATGCCGGGGTCTATCAGCTCATCGGCGAGGGCACGATGCCCATTGATGATGTGATGCGCGCTTTGTCCTCCGTGAACTATGACGGCTTTATCTCTTTGGAGTGGAAGCCGGAGTGGCTGGAGGATCTGCAGGACCCGGAGATCATCTTCCCTTATTTCGTCAACTATATGAGCCGCTTCCACTCTACCCGTGGTATGAAAAAGTCCCTGTATTTTAACCACGACGGTACTGGCCAGTATATCTGGAAAAAGGACGAGCTGATTGACCTGACCTTCTCTCAGGTGCTGGACCGGGTGGCAGAGGAGTTTCCGGATCAGTACTGCTTCAAGTATACCACCCTGGACTATACCCGCACCTATGCCGAATTCCGGGAGGATGTGGACCGGTTTGCCCGGGCGCTGGTGTCTATGGGTGTGAAGCCCGGCTCCAAGGTGGCGGTTTGGGCAACCAATGTACCTGCCTGGTATATCACCTTCTGGGCAACCACCAAGCTGGGAGCTGTGCTTGTGACCGTTAACACGGCGTATAAGATCCACGAGGCAGAATACCTGCTGCGTCAGTCGGATACCCACACCCTTGTGATGATCGAAAGCTGTCTGGATTCAAACTATAAGGCCATTATCAACGAGCTTTGCCCGGAGATCGCTGCCACCAAGGCAGGACAACCGCTGCATTGCAAGAAGCTGCCGTTTTTACGCAATGTGATCACTGTGGGCTTTAAGCAGCCCGGCTGCCTGTCCTTTGACGAGGCGATGGCACGCTACGAGCTGGTGAGCCGGGAGCAGGTGGCGCGGATCGCTGCATCTGTCCGTCCTGACGATGTGTGCAATATGCAGTATACCTCCGGCACTACAGGCTTCCCCAAGGGCGTTATGCTCACCCATTACAATGTGGTGAACAACGGCAAGTGTATCGGTGACCGGATGGGTCTGTCCACGGCGGACCGTATGATGATCCAGGTGCCTATGTTCCACTGCTTTGGTATGACCCTGTCTATGACTTCGTCTATGACCCACGGCGCCACAATGTCTCCTATGCCCTATTTTTCTGCTACATCCTCTCTTGCCTGTATCAATCAGGAGAAGATCACCTGCTTCAATGGCGTGCCGACGATGTTTATCGCTATGTTCAACCACCCGGATTACCGAAAGACAGACTTCTCCCATATGCGTACCGGCATTATGGCAGGTGCAGGCTGTCCTCCTGAGCTGATGCGCCGGGCGGCAGACCCCAATGAGATGAATATGACCGGCATCGTCAGTGTTTACGGACAGACGGAATGCGCCCCCGGTAATACTATGTCCTCCTGGACAGATTCTCTGGAGGTGCGTACAGATACGGTGGGCTACGCCTTCCCCCATGTGCGCTGCAAGATCGTGGATCCTGAGACGGGAGAAGAGGTTGGTCCCGGTGTCAACGGCGAATTCTGCGCCAAGGGCTATAACACGATGAAGGGTTACTATAAAATGCCTCAGGCAACCAAGGAGACCATCGACGAGGATGGCTGGCTCCACTCCGGTGACCTTGCCTGCCGGGATGAGGAGGGAAACTACCGTATCACCGGCAGACTGAAGGATATGATCATCCGCGGCGGCGAGAACATCTACCCCAAGGAGATCGAGGAGTTTATCTATACCCATCCCCAGACCAAGGATGTGCAGGTCATCGGCGTGCCGGATAAGAAGTACGGCGAAGAGATTATGGCCTGTATCATTCTGAAGGAGCCCGGCTCTGTCACAGTGGAGGAGATGACCGCCTTTATCAAGGCAAGTATGGCGCGTCACAAAGTGCCCAGGTATATCGAGTTTGTGGATTCCTTCCCGATGAATGCCGCGGGCAAGGTGCTGAAATACAAAATGCGCCAGGATGCCGCAGAGCGCCTGGGACTCACCGGCGACGGCACCGACACCGCCGCCCCCGGAAAACAGTAATAGACCCCAAAATACTGCCTCTTTTTGAGGCAGTATTTTTTTGTAAATCCGTATTTATCGTTCTGTCTATTGATCAACACCGTAGGGGCGAACTGTGTTCGCCCGCTCTAAAACACATTGGTACACAACGACGGGCGAACACAGTTGGCCCCTACGACATCTTAATGGGACAGCCCGCTAAATTGAAATTTACAAAACATTTCTTCCCTTCTGCGAAAAAGCGAATATTTTTCCGTTTTACACTATGTGGGACTTTTTTAGGACATTAACCTTGATAAACTACATAATATTACATTAAAACGAAAACGGAGGGATATTGGTATGAGTGACAACCGCGATGCAGGGGAGGTCCTGGTGTTTGACGATTTTTTGCGAATACTGGAAAACAGTGGCAAGATATCCCCCCGGAAGGTAGCCACTGCAGTGGAGCGCTTGCGGGAGGCACGGGAGGCTGCCCGGAAACGGCAGGAGGATGCAGACCGGAAGCAGCAGGAGGAAGAGAGGAAAAAGCAGGAGGAGCAGGAGGAGCACATCCGTCAGGTGACCTCTATGGACCTGCCTATGGACTGGGACAACCTGTTTGCCGGGGACAGCCGCACAGAGGGTGTCCACGCAGACAGCATTTCCGACGGACTGATCCTGTCACTTTCCAATCTGGGCAGGGTGGATATGGAATATATAGCCACGGTCACCGGTGAGGACATAAAGACGGTGATCAGTGCCTTGAAGGGGTCGGTGTTCCAGAACCCCGATACCTGGGAGGAATGCTTCTGGAAGGGCTGGGAGACAGCGGAGGAATACCTTTCCGGCAATATGATCACCAAATGGAAGTCCGCAAAGGAGGCAAACAAAAAGTATAACGGCTATTTTGCGGACAATGTGAAGGCCATTGAAAAGGTGCTGCCGGATGCGGTATCCTGTGATGATATTTATATTACCCTGGGTTCTCCCTGGGTACCGGTCTCTGTGATCGACGATTTTATCCGCCATATTCTCAAGCTGAAGGGAAGCTGCTATGCCTGGACCTCCCACGATACCTACACCGGCACCTGGGAGATCGCCAACAAGGCCACCTACAAGCACAGGGTGGCATCCCGCTCCACCTACGGTACGGAGAAAATGCCTGCCCTGCAGATCCTGGAGCGCACCCTGAATATGAAAAGCGTCAGTGTCACCCAGGAGGTGACCTGCCTGACCAATAAATCCGGCAAGAAGCGGGTGGTGGATCAGGGGGAGACGGTGGCGGCACTGGAAAAGCAGCAGAAGCTGATCGCAGAGTTTCAAAAGTGGGTCTGGAAGGACCCGGACAGAAGGCACGAGCTGGAGAGGATCTTTGAAAGCAGCTTCAGCTGTGTCCGCAAGCGGCATTTTGACGGCTCTTTCCTGCGCTTTCCCAATATGTCACCGGAGGTGGAGCTGTACCCTTACCAGAAGGATGCGGTGGCACGGATCCTCTTTTCCCCCAATACGCTTTTGGCGCACGATGTGGGCTCCGGCAAGACCTTTATTATGATCGCTGCCGGTATGGAGCTGCGGCGGATGGGACTGTCCCAAAAGAATCTTTATGTGGTGCCCAACAATCTGGTGGGGCAGTGGGAGGGGATCTTCCGCCGGCTCTACCCCCAGGCAAAGATCCTTTGCGTAGAACCGAAAAACTTCACCCCTGCCAAGCGGGACAATGTGCTGGAGGACATCCGGGACACGGATTATGACGGCATTGTGATGGCATACAGCTGCTTTGAGGGGATCGCCCTTTCTCAGGATTATCTGATCCGAGAGCTGGAAAAGACCCGTGAGGAGCTGAAAAAGCTGCTGGGCAATTCCCGGAGATCCAGCAACAAGCTGCGCCGGAAGGCAAAATCCGTGGACGAGGCACTGTGCAAGGCAGTTACGGCGGTGCTGAAAAACAGCAGCCGGGTCTATTTTGATGAGCTGGGGATCACCCGGCTTTTCGTGGACGAGGCACACAATTTTAAAAATGTACCCCTGGACACCAAGACTGACCGGGTGCTGGGCATCAGCGCCGGGGGCTCTCAGAAATGTCAGGATATGCTGGACAAGGTGCGGATGATCCAGAGTCGGAACGGGGGAGGCGGTGTGGTGATGGCCACCGGTACACCCATTACCAACTCCATCACCGATGCCTTTATTATGCAGCAGTATCTCCAAAGCGGCGAGCTGGCAATGCTGGACCTGCAGAGCTTTGACAGCTGGGTGGGAATGTTCGCCGAGCGGGTGACGGAGTTCGAGATCGATGTGGACACCGGCAGCTACCGCCTTGCCACCCGGTTTGCAAGATTCCACAATCTCCCGGAGCTCACCAGCCTTTTGGCATCCGTGGCGGACTTCCATCAGGTGGGTGTGCTGGACGGTGTGCCGGAGACAGACGGCTACCGGGATGTGCTGGTGGGCAAGACCGAGGATTTCGGGGAGTATCTGACCACCATTTCCCAGCGCGCAGAGGCGGTCCGCAGCGGACTTGTACCCCGCAATGAGGACAATATGCTGATGATCACCACCGACGGACGGAAGGCGGCACTGGACCTGCGGCTGGTGAAGCCGGAGGCGGTGTTTACCTATCAGTCCAAGGCGGCACGGTGCGCGGAAAATATTTATGAGGTCTACCGCAGGACCGAAGAAAGCAGCAGCACCCAGCTGGTATTCTGCGACACCTCCACGCCTAAAAAGGGCTTCAATGTCTATGACGAGGTGCGGCAGCTTCTGATCCTTGCAGGTATTCCCGCTTCCCGGATCGCCTACATCCACGATGCGGACACGGAGAGAAGGCGGCAGGCGCTGTTTGCCAAAGTACGCAAGGGGGAGATCCGCATCCTCTTTGGCTCTACCTTCAAGCTGGGGCTGGGTGTCAATGTGCAGGACAAGCTGATCGCAGTGCACCATCTGGACATTCCCTGGCGGCCTGCGGATATGACCCAGCGGGAGGGACGCATCCTCCGCCAGGGCAACGAGAACAAAAAGGTGTATATCTACCGCTATATCACCGAGGGCAGCTTCGATGCCTATTCCTGGCAGCTGCTGGAGACGAAGCAGCGGTTTATTACGGAGCTGCTCTCCGGCTCTATGGATGCCCGCAGCGGCTCGGATATTGAGGATACGGTGCTGGACTATGCCGAGGTGAAGGCACTGGCTGTGGGCAATCCGCTGGTCAAGGTGCGGGTGGAGACTGCCAACGAGCTGTCGAGACTTTTGACCCTCCAGCGAAAGACAAAGGAATACCGCATTGCGATGGAAAAGGAGCTGATGGAGCTTCCCGGAAAGCTGCAGCATCAGCGGGAGCTGATCTCCAGGTGCCGCAGGGACGGGGAATTTGTGAGAAGCAGCATTTTTGTCAAGGATATGGACCGGCGCAAGGCCATCAGAAAGACCCTTTTCGATGCAGTGGCTGCCAATGCTCTGGCGGTGAAGGAGACTGTTCTTATGGACTACCGGGGCTTTCAGGTGGTGCTGCCTGCCAATATGTCGGAGAAGAAGCCTTATGTGTGGCTGCAGCGGGAGGGCCGCTATTATGTGGAGCTGGGTGAGGCAGAGACCGGCTATATGACCCGCCTTGACAATATTCTGGAGGGACTTCCGGTCCACGGGGACAAGCTGGTCCGGAATCTCCAGGGAATGCTCCGCAGAAGGGAAGAGCTGAAGCTGGAGCTTATGAAGGACGAGGACTACAGTGCCGAAATTGAAAGCTACAGGGAAAAGCTGGCAAAGCTGGACAAGAAATTAGGAGTGGATAAAAAATGAGCGATATGAAAATGACTGACATACCTTCTATGAATGTAGGCAGGATCGTGGAGACACTGGGGGAGGCATACTGTGCCCTGATCCGAAGCGGTCAGCCCCTGAAGCTGCTTCCCTCGGTGATGCTCTGGGGTCCTCCCGGTATCGGTAAGTCCCAGGCCATCCGCCAGCTGGCAAAGCGGATCGGGGCGGACACGGGGAAAAGGGTCTGTGTCACCGATGTGCGGCTGCTGCTGTTTAACCCCATCGATCTGCGGGGCATCCCCACCGCCAATGCGGACAAGACCCTTGCGGTGTGGCTGAAGCCACAGATCTTCCAGATGGATCCGGGAGAGGGCGTGGTGAACATCCTGTTTCTGGACGAGCTTTCCGCCGCACCACAGTCGGTGCAGGCGGCAGCCTACCAGATCACCCTGGACCGGGTGGTGGGTGAGCACAAGCTGCCGGACAACTGCGTGGTCATTGCCGCCGGCAACCGTACCACGGACAAATCCGTTGCCTTCAAAATGCCCAAGGCACTGGCAAACCGCCTGCTGCACATTGAGGTGGAGGGCAGCTTCAAGGCGTGGAAGGCCTGGGCCATCGGCAGCGGCATCCACCCCAAGGTGGTGGGCTTCCTCAGCTTCCGTCAGAACTATCTGATGCGCTTCGATGCCACCTCCGAGACACTGGCATTTGCAACGCCCCGTTCCTGGGAGCTGGTGAGCAACCTGCTGAATTTCGTCAGCGATGATGTAAACAAGATGTTTTCCCTGATCTCCGGCATCGTAGGCAGCGGTGTGGCAACGGAGTTCCGCACCTGGACACAGGTGTATGACGAGCTTCCCTCCATTGAGGAGATCTTCGACGGAAGGATGCCCCCGCTTCCCCGGGGGACAGATGCGATGTATGCCCTCTCCTCTGCAATGACGGCGTATGCCTCGGAGCACCGGGAGGAGATGCACCGGATCGCCAATTCCATTGCCTACATTGACCGTATGCCCCCGGATTTTTCCACCATGGTGATGAAGGACTATATGTGCATTGAAAAGGACTACCGGGAAAAGCTCCTGAAGATCCCGGCCTTTTCCAGATGGCTTTCTACAAAGGGGAGACTGATGAATGGCGTTGTCTGAGCAGAAGGTGAAGGCGTATATAAGACGGCTTCTTTTGTCCCGGATGCGGCTGCTGAATACCCACGGCTTTTACGGACTGCTTCTGATGCATATGATCTATTCCATTGACGAGGCACTGGACACCGCCGCCACCGACGGTGTCCGGATCACCTTCGGACCGGAATTTCTGGAGGGTCTTTCCGATGAAGAGCTGGATTTCGTGATGATGCACGAGATCCTGCATGTGGTGCTGCGCCACTGTGCCCGGGGAAATGACCGGGATCAGCTGCGGTTCAACATTGCCTGTGATATTGTGGTCAATTCCAATATCCTGCTGGAAAACAAAATGGACCGGAGAAGCATCTCCCTGAGGCAGTGGGGAGAGAGTATGCACCTTGCCCCCAATGGAAAAGAGGGTTACGAGTATACCGCAGAGCAGGTCTATGAAATGCTGCCGCCCTCTCCTCCGGGACAGGTAAGCAAGGCATCCTTCGGTATGGAGGAGGGCAGGGCAAAGAAGGAGCAGGACAAGGGAGGAAATATCCCCGGAAAGCTGTGGGATGACCACTCACAGTGGGGAAAATATGAGGAGGATGACACCCTTCGGGAGGTGTGGGTAAAGCGGTTTTCCGATGCCTGCGAGGCTGTGTCCATCCGGGAAAAGGTCACCGGACGGACCACGGTGCCCCTGTTTGCAAAGCGCCTGCTGGGTCAGCTGCAAAAGCCGCAGACCGACTGGCGGCTGATCCTGAACGAATTTGTCCAGCAGGAGGTCAATGACTACTCCTTTTCACCCCCGGACAGACGGTTCCCGGATTCCCCCTTCTTTTTGCCGGACCTGAATGCTATGGGGGACAGCGATATGCCGGTGGACATTCTTTTTATGGTGGATACCTCCGGCTCTATGACGGACGGGGAGATCACCGCCGCCTTTTCCGAGGTGAAGGGTGCCATCGATCAGTTCGGCGGCAAGCTGAAGGGATGGCTTGGCTTCTTTGATGCTGCCATCATTGAGCCGCAGCCCTTTGAGGATGTGGAGGATGTGCTGGGGATCAAGCCTGCAGGTGGCGGCGGCACGGACTTCCAGATCATTTTTGAGTATGTGCATCAGCATATGCAGGAGGAGCCTCCTGCCTGTATCATCATTATGACCGACGGCTATGCCCCCTTTCCTCAGGAGAAGCTGGCAAGGGGCATTCCCACCCTGTGGCTGATCGATAACGAAACCGTAGACCCGCCCTGGGGCAAGGTCGCCCGCATCCGTGTAGAGGATTAGGGCTGCTTAAATTCGTATTTATCGTTCAGTCTATCGAATGACATTGTAGGGGCGATTATCAATTGCCCGCGTGATTTGCAACGCAAATCACCATTGCCTTCGGCAATGACTGTCACCCCCGTTGTCATTGCGAACCAGTGACAGATGTCACTGGTGTGGCAATCCGTAAAGTAAGTGTTTGGAACGGATTCCCACGCCAGTGTGTGCACTGGCTCGGAATGACACGGAGGATTGTACTGAACGACAAATCGGTATTTGTTCGGCGGTATACCCTTGAACGGCTGAAACAGGGATTGACAAAAGTGTCTATCGGTGATAGACTGATGGTAGTCTATTGCGTATAGACAAAAGAAGGAAGGTGCGTTGATGGAAGAAGTTAAGCTGGGTATGGTGGAGGCGCGTTTCGCGGATATTATCTGGGAAAACGAACCGCTGACCACCAGAGAATTGGTGGCGCTCTGCGAAAAAGAATTGCGGTGGAAGCGTACCACCACCTATACGGTTTTGAAAAAGCTGTGTGACCGGGGGATCTTTGCCACCACAGACAGTGTGATCACTGCCCGGATCTCCAAAAGCCAATTCTATGCCATTCGCAGTGAGGCGTTTGTGCAGGAGAATTTTCAGGGCTCACTGCCTGCATTTATGGCGGCATTTACATCCCGTAAAGCATTGACACCGGAGGAACTGGCGGAGATCAGAAAGCTGATGGAAGCCTACGGAGATAACAAATGACCGAACTGTTTCTTAGATTTTTAAATGTGAGCATTGCCGCGGGCTGGATCGTGCCGGTGGTGCTCCTGCTTCGCCTTGCTCTGCGGAAAGCACCGAAGTGGTGCGTCTGTATTTTGTGGGGCATCGTGGCGCTGCGGCTTGTGCTGCCCTTTGCACCGGAAAGTGCACTGAGCCTGATCCCCAGCCCGGAGGTGATCCCCCAGGATATTGTCTCTTCGGAAACACCGGCGATCCACAGCGGGATCCCGGTGGTGAACAGTGCGGTCAATCCGCTGTTTACCGGCTCTGCAGCACCGGAGAGAGGTCTTCTGGATAAGATCCTTTTTATTTCCTCGGTGGTGTGGCTTGGGGGCATGGGTGTGATGCTGCTTTACGGTCTGATCACCACCATACGCATCCGGCATCGGGTGCGGGAATCGATCCTGTATCAAAAGAATATTTATGTGTGTGACAATGTGGCATCTCCCTTTATTTTTGGCATATTCAGACCCAGGATCTACCTGCCCTCCGGGATGGAGGAAAGCCACTTGCAGTTTGTCCTCGCCCACGAAAATGCCCATATCCGCCGGTGGGACCATCTGTGGAAGCCTCTGGGTTACTTTTTGCTGACGGTGTACTGGTTTAACCCCCTGCTGTGGTTGGCATACATCCTTTTGTGCCGGGATATTGAAATGGCCTGTGACGAAAAGGTGGTCACCCATATGAACGGTGTGGGGAAGCGGGACTATTCCGAAGCGCTGATCGCCTGCAGTGTCCACCGCCGGATGGTGCTGGCCTGTCCTGTGGCATTTGGCGAATTGAGCGTCAAGGCGCGGATCAAGGGTGTCCTCACCTATAAAAAGCCGGCGATCTGGGTGATCGCGGCAGCTGTGGTGGTAAGCTTCCTTATGGCAGCGTGCTTCCTGACAGATCCCGTGTCCTGTGACCACGATTATGAAAGCACCGTGACAGTGGCTGCTACCTGCACCGAAAAGGGTGTGGAGACCCGCACCTGCCGCCTGTGTGAGCATACTTATACAGCGTATATCGACCTGTGCGAGCATAGCTATGATGCGGGGGTGGTGACGGAAGCGCCCACCTGCACCAAAACAGGCAGAAGAAAGCAGATCTGTACTTACTGTAAAGCGGAAAAATGGACCGATGAGGCAATGCTGCCCCATACCCCCGGAGAGCCCTTCTCTGTTCGGGAACCGAACTGCACAGAGGAAGGGGAGAAAACAGCCACCTGTACTGTGTGCCGGGCGGTGTTTACGGCGGAGATCCTCCCTGTAAATGATGTGCACGATTTGAAGGAAACGGTGCTGCGGGAGTCCACCTGCGCCGTTCCCGGTGAGGGTGTGAATGCCTGCACCCGATGCAGTTATTCGGAAACCGTCACCTACGAGACTGTTGCACACAAATACAAAGATGGAGACCTGAGGATCTTACCCACCTGCATCGAAACCGGAACACAGGATCGGGTGTGTACTGACTGCGGCCACAGGACATTCATCTCAATACCTACGGTTGGGCATTGTTGGCTTCTTTATTCCCTTGATGGGAGATACGAGTGCAAAATGTGCGGTAAGGTAAAATATGGCGATAAGCTGACGAACACAACACCTGCCAGTCTTGACAGTATGTACAAGCCAGAGCCGAAGCTGCCGGATGACTTGTTTCCAATCGTGATCTTTCCCTGAGCATTTACGAAAAGGAGTGTGGAATATGAAAAAATTATTGACCGTTTTTGTGGCAGTTATCCTGCTGGCGGTATGTGCGGTGTCTGTCAATGCCGCAGAAACCGGCACTTGCGGTGATAACCTGACCTGGACGCTGGATGGTAACAGACTTGTTATTTCCGGCACAGGACCGATGTACGATTATTCTGCGGAAAACCCTGCCCCCTGGTCTGGGAAAAGACTTCTCTACATTGAAATAGGAGAAGGCGTGACAAGCATCGGCGTATATGCGTTTGCTGAGATGAACTCTAGTCCCAAAATATACATTGCGTCAAGTGTCAAAAGTATAGGCAGCAAAGCTTTTAGTGTTTCTAACAGAGATGCTGGCGCTGTGTATTTTTGGGGGAAGGTGCCCACTATTGCGGAGGATTCGTTTGCAAATCGAAGATCCGTCGCGTATTACTTGTTTGAGGAGGAAGAAACCGTTCTGAGAGGGTATGGCGGTGAACTGAAATGGACCAAAGGAAGTATCTTTTTGTCTGATACTTGTAAAATGCTTTATGGGCTGAATGAAGAAGTCAAACCCGAGGATTTTTTGGTAGGCGTTAGATTTAATAGCATGGAAACACAACAGTATCTGCCAAAAGAAGTTATAATTGGTCATTATGACAATTCTACTTGCGGGCAAAAAACGATCGCGGTGTCGGTAGATGGGTATACGCTTGACCATATTTACTATGTTACAGACGGGCAGAGTCATTTGGATTTGATTGAGGTTAGCTTCCCTGCTTATATATACTACAACCCTGTTACCTTCGCGGCAGAACCTAGCGTAACGGCGGGAGCCCTTTCATTGGAGAGGGGGAGGCATTATAGTGTTGAATACAAGGATGATAGAGAAGCAGGCACATATGTAAAAGCGACAGTTAGGGGAACAGGAATTTACGAGGGGTACGAGGAAACATTTACCTATGCTGTTTTGAAGAAGGATATTTCAGATGCTTACATCTTTGTGGCGAATGTAGCCTTTCAGGGGCTGCCCGTAATGCCTGATGTCACGGTCCGTATAGATGACAGGAAGCTTACTGCTGGAAGTGACTATGTTGTTTATTATGAGAACAATGTAAATGTTGGTACGGCCACTGTGCATATTGTGGGACAAGGCAATTACTGTGGATCTATAACAAAGACCTTTGAAATTACCCAATCGGGACCGACGGTGACATTGAAAGGAAATTACATCGGTAAGACAACAGGAACACTGAGTGGCGATCCTTATTATGGGGAAGTAATTGTGCCGCCCGGCAACTTTGTCGGACAACTGGATGCATCCTATTATCATGTTGCATATTACGAATTGTACCGGATCGAGGGAGAAGAGGCGCAGATGATCACCACAAGAGAAACGAGCTATGGTCCGGCATACCAAACACAGTTTGAATATGATTTTTCTTCTGTCTATGAAGGGGATGCCGAGGCAGGCGGCGCGATCTATGTGCTGTCTTATTTATGGGCAGATGCTATGGAGAATGTATACTCCGGTGCCTGTGTTATGATCATTCCCGCAAAGGTCCCGGATGCCACTTCTATGGTAGTGGAGCAGGTGGAAGGCGCGGGGGATTTCCGCAGAGCTTATGTGACTGCTTACGGTCCTGACGGCAATGTGGGCACTGTGGAGTGGACCACCTCCGATCCCTCTGTGGCAACTGTGAATGATAAGGGCGTGGTGTCCTTTAAGAAACCGGGCTCTGTCACAGTCACCGGAAAGTACGGAAATCTGACGGATTCTGTGGTGGTCACTGCCCAAGCGCAGGATATACGGCTGGGGGACATTTTGAGCTATGAATCCCAAACGGAAAAGGCAAATGTGATTTTTGACGGCTTCTTGCTTACCGCCGGTACGGACTATACCGTTGCTGCCGAAGAGCGTGACGGCGTGGTCACGGTGACGGTGACAGGCTGCGGCCTGTTCTCCGGTCAGCTTGTGAGAGAATTTGATGTGGCTTCCGGAGAAGCGCTGGATCATACCCACAGCTTTGACAACAGCTGTGACGGAACCTGCAACGGCTGCGATTTTACCAGAAGCAATGATCACGATTTTGCAGAAGCCTGGTCCAAGAACGGCACCCAGCACTGGCACGCCTGCACCGTCTGCGGCGAAAAGGCAGATGTGGAGGATCACACCCTTTCTGCCGTGGATAATACGGTTTGTACCGTCTGCGGCAACCTGTATACCCCCGGAGATCTGGACAACAACGGCTTCGTGGACAACAAGGATGTGGAGTATCTGCTGTGGTACACCCTGTTCTCAGAGGATTATCCCCTGAATCAGGATGCAGACTTTGACGGAAACGGACAGGTGGATAACAAGGATGTGGAGTACCTGCTGTGGCACACCCTGTTCTCGGAAGATTATCCCCTGGTACGGTAAACCTGTAGATTTAGCTTGAGGTGAAACTATGAAAAAAATGATTACGGTCTGCCTGTGCCTCCTTCTGGTGGCAGCAATGGCAGCAACTGTGTATGCTGCAGGGACAAGCTTCTCTGTCAGCGCATCCCAAAAGACCCTTTACCGTGGAGATACCGTCACCCTGACGGTAAGCGCCTCCTCGGGAACGCCTGCCACAAACTATGGCTTGAAGCTTGTGTATGATTCCAGCGCCCTTGAGCTGGTTGGCGGAAATTGCTCTGTGCCCGGCGCTTTGGTCAACAGCTTCAATAACGGCTTTGCATTTCTGTTCCAGGAGCCTACTGCCTATTCCGGTACGGTGGGCACTGTCACACTGAAGGTGAAAAGCAATGCACCTGTGGGCGACTATTCTGTTTCCGGCACTGCCAGTGTTAAAAACGGCAATGAGGTCCTGCCTGCCTCCGGCTGCTCTGTGACCCTGACGGTCACCTGCGACCATACCTACGGCGCCTGGACAGAAGCCGGCACAGGCCATCAGAAGGTTTGCTCTGCCTGCGGCGATGTACAGACCGGCACCCACGCCTGGGACAACGGCAGCCCCATCAAGGAGGCAGACTGTAAGGAGGGCGGTCAGGTCCGCTACACCTGTACAGACTGCGGCGCAAACAAGACCGAGGATACCCCCAAGACCAACGAGCACACCTATGGCGCCTGGACAGAGTCCGGCACAGGTCACCAGAGGGTTTGCTCCGTCTGCGGTGATGTAAAGACCGGCAGCCACGCCTGGGACAACGGCAGCCCCATCAAGGAGGCAAACTGTAAGGAGGGCGGACAGACCCGCTACACCTGTACAGACTGCGGTGCAAACAAGACAGAGGATGTACCCAAGACCGATGTACATAAGTTCTCCCCCTGGAAAAAGATCAGTGACACAGAGCACAAGCGTACCTGCTCCGTGTGCCAGAAGGAGGAGACCGCGGCACACAGCTGGAACAGCGGTGTGGTGACCCAGAAGCCTACCTGTAAAAAGGAGGGCGAAAAGACCTTTACCTGTACCGGCTGCGGACTGACCCGCACGGAAAAGCTGGACATTCTCACCACGCACACCTATGACCACGGCTGTGATACAGACTGTAATGTCTGCGGTGTGACCCGCACCACCACCCATAAGTATAGCACCGCCTGGAGCAAGGACAAGTCCGGTCACTGGCACGCCTGTACCGAGTGTAAGGATAAGAAGGATATGGCATCCCATACCCCCGGACCGGAGGCAACAGAGACAGCTGCACAGACCTGTACCGTTTGCGGCTACATCATCAAGGCGGCGCTGGGACATACCCACAGCTATGCCGAAACCTGGACCGCCGATGAGGAGGGTCACTGGTATGCCTGCTCCGGCTGTGAGGAAAAGGGCAGCTTCCAGGCCCACGATTTTGAAAATGCCTGTGATACAGATTGCAGCCTGTGTGCTTACACAAGAAAAACCTCCCACAGCTTTGGAGAGGAGTGGCAGAAGGATGGGGAAAACCACTGGTATGTCTGCTCCGGCTGCGGCGAGAAGGCAGAGGTGGCTGCCCACGTGCCCGGCGCAGAGGCCACTGCCACCACAGCGCAGGTCTGCACCGCCTGCGGTTATGAGCTGACGCCTGCCCTGGGCGGCGAGGAACTGCCGGAGGCTGAGGAGGACAGCTTCCCCTGGTGGATCGTGATCGTGGCAGCTGTGGTCGCCATCGGCGGCGCAGCAGCCTTTGTGATCCTCAGAAAGAAAAAGTAAATACAAAAACGCTCACTCCCTTTCGGGACAATGTCATTAAGATAAGAAAATGCGTGTCATTCTGAGGAGCAACGCGACGAAGATTCTCCTACAAAATACGATGGAGATCCTTCGCTGCGCTCAGGATGACACGCTTAACTCAATGACATTGCCTTCCGGGAGTGAGCGTTTTTGCGTAAATTCCAATTTAGTGTTCAGTACAATCCTCCGTGTCATTCCGAGCCAGTGCACACACTGGCGTGGGAATCCGTTCCAAACACTTACTTTACGGATTGCCACACCAGTGACATTGGTCACTGGTTCGCAATGAC
>JAZNZZ010000238.1:0-8118 GCA_045595205.1 Faecousia sp. | reverse complement strand
AACCGCACATAAACAAACGGAGGATCCCATTCCTGAGATCCTCCGTCTTAGATTAGGCTGTTTTTTTACAGCCCCATCCTGAGCGGACCCTGAGCGAAGCCGAAGGGGTAGTCGAAGGATCTCCTTCAGAATAGCGGTGTTTTACGATGGAGATTCTTCGCTTTGCTCAGAATGACAGGTAGGGAACGGATTTATCCGTTCCGCGTGATTTGCGTAGCAAATCACCATTGCCTGCGGCAATGCGGAATGCTGACAGCATTCCCTACAGCACGATAAATTGAAATTTGCTCTCCGGAAAATGAAACACAGAGGCACCACACAGTCGGTGGTGCCTCTGCCCCGTATGTTAAAAGGATCGCTCCTGTTTAACCGCCAACAATGCCCGGATCTTCAGAATGTCCCTATTATACAGTCATTTGTGCGCCGTAGCAAGTACATTTTCCGGTTTTACCCCTTTTTCGTATACCCGCACAATTATCCTCCCGGTAAGGGTTACCCCCTTGTGGATTCCCACAAGCATTTTTGTTGCTTTCTTTTTGGGAATGCGGTATAATACAAGAAAAAACTTGTGAGGCGACTATGGATCAAAAGAAGCGCATTTTGCTGCTGACCACCGGCGGCACCATTGCATGTGCCCGTGGCAGCAGCGGACTGGAGCCCCGGAGCGCTCAAATTATGGAGCACTCTCTGGACCGCCTGCGACACTATTATAATATAACGGTACGGGAGGTCCTGTGCCTTGACTCCTCCAACATCCGACCCGGGGAGTGGCAGCTTATCGCCCGGGCAGTTTATGAGGCTGCCCCGGAATTTGACGGCATCGTCATCTCCCACGGCACGGATACTATGGCATATTCTGCCTCAGCGGTGACCTTTATGCTGCCGGGACTGCAGCTGCCTGTGGTGTTCACCGGCTCCCAGCTGCCCCTGACGGCAGAGCTTTCCGACGGACCGGACAACCTCCGCACCGCCTTTTCTATGGCGGCCTCCGGCTGCCCCGGTGTATTCGTGGCATTTGACCGGAAGGTGATGCTGGGCTGCCGTGCGGTGAAGGTGCGGGCATCCAATTTTTCCGCCTTTGAAAGTGTCAATGCCCGTTATGTTGCCACGGTGAGCAGTCAGGGGCTTGTGATCGACAGAAGCATTTTGCCGGTGCAGGCCGGTGCACCTGCCCTGATGGAGCAGGTAAGTCAGACCGTGTTTCTTCTGAAGCTGACCCCGGGTCTGTCCCCGGAGATCTTCTATGCGCTGAAGGATCTTGGGTACAAGGGCATTGTGATCGAAGCCTTTGGTCTCGGCGGTATGACGGTGCTGGGAAGAGGTCTGGAGGGCATCCGCAGTGCCGTGGAAAGCGGCATCAGCGTGGTGGTCACCACCCAGTGTCTGTATGACAGTGCAGACCTTGAGGTCTATGAGGTGGGCGCCCGCCTGCTGGAGCTGGGGGTCATACAGGGCAAGGATATGACCTCCGAGGCGGCAATGACCAAGCTGATGTGGGCGTTGGGGCAGGGAATGGACCGGGAGGAGATTGCCGCCCTGTTCCGCCGCAGCCTCGCCGGAGAGATCACAGTTAGTTGATAATTCTCAACTCTCAACTCTCAATTCCTTTCTCTTGCTATTTTTGCAAAACAGGGATATAATTCCAATAAGGAGGAATGTATTATGGATCCTATCTATGTTACCGGTCACCGAAATCCGGACACTGACTCCATCGTTGCGGCAATGGCGTATGCTGCCCTGCGAAATGCTCTGGGAGACAGAGAGTATGAGGCAGCCTGCCTTGGACGCGTTTCCGATGAAACCCAGGGCGTGCTGAACCGCTTTGGCTTCAAGCCTCCCAAGCTGATCACCAGTATGCACACCCAGGTGCAGGACCTGGAGTTTGATACGCCCCCGCTGCTCAGCGCCGGCGTTACCGTGGGCAGAGGCTGGAAGATCCTGCAGGAGCAGAAGAACATCGCCTCCGTGCCTGTTGCCAATGAGGACGGCACCCTTTTTGGTATGCTCTCCCGTGAAAATGTGGCGAGCTATAATATGAGCCAGGTATCCTCCGGCTATCTGGATGCAGTGCCTCTTTTTAATGTGGTCTCTGTGCTGGACGGCAGAGTGCTCAACGAGGCAGGAAACGATGTGGACACCATCTCCGGCGAGGTGTCTGTGGCACTGCCCCAGAGCCAGGAGAATCTTCTTTTCAATGACCCCGACTCCATCGTGATCTGCGGTGACCAGCCGGATATGATCAAAAGAGCACTGGAAATGAATGTGAACTGCGTGGTGCTGTGCCAGGCAGAGCTTCCCGAGGCGCTGCAGGACTATCCCACAAGGACCTGCATCATTGCCACACCCTACGATGCCTACCGTACGGTGCGGCTGATCTTCCAGTCAGCTCCCATCGGCAGGATCTGCCGCACGGAGGGTCTGACATGCTTCCATCTGGAGGACCGGGTGGACGAGGTGCGGGAAACCGTGCTGAAATACCGCGATCCCTGCTATCCCATCCTGGATGAGGACGAAAAGGTAGTGGGCGTTCTCACCAGATACCATCTGCTGCGCCCCCGGAGAAAACGGGTGGTGCTGGTGGACCATAACGAGATCGCCCAGTCTGTCCCGGGACTGGAGGAGGCGGATATTCTGGAGATCATCGATCACCACCGTCTTGCGGACATCCAGACCACCAATCCCATTTATGTGCGTAACGAGCCTGTGGGTTCTACCAATACCATCATCGCCAGTATGTTCCAGGACCGGGGTCTGATGCCCTCTGCCAAAATGGCGGGAATGATGGCAGCAGCCATTATCTCCGACACGGTTATGTTCAAGTCACCCACCTGTACCGACCGAGACCGCCGCACCGCAGAGCGTATGGCGCGTATCGCCAATGTGTCTCTGGAGGAGCTGGGCAAGGAGATCTTCTCCACCTCTATGGAGCACCGCACAGCGGAGGATCTGTTCCTTTCGGACTACAAGGAGTTCCACATTGCCGGTCACGATCTGGCAGTGGCGCAGGTCACCTGTGTGGACAGCCCCCGTATGCTGGAGCGCAAGGAGGAGTTCCTTGCCATTATGGATAAGATCGCAAAGGAGAAGGGCTTCTCTATGGTGATCCTGATGCTCACGGATGTGCTGATGGAGGGCACCCAGCTGATCTACCGGGGCAAGGATGATACCATCCGTCAGGCATTTAATGTGCAGCCTAAGGAGAATGCAGTATTCCTTCCCAAAATTATGAGCCGCAAAAAGCAGGTCATTCCTATGCTTTCTGCCCTTTGGGGTTAAAAACAAAAACGGGTGCACACCGCACCCGTTTTTTGCAAATTCGTATTTATCGTTTAGTACGATCCTCCGTGTCATTCCGAGCCAGTGCTCACACTGGCGTGGGAATCCGTTCCCAACACTTGTATTACGGATTGCCACACCAGTGACAGCGGTCACTGGTTCGCAATGACGGGGCGCGGTAGGGACCGGCGTCCCGACGGTCCTGACAGGGAGCGCGGATTGCCACACCAGTGACAGCTGTCACTGGTTCGCAATGACAAGGGGGGGCAACAGCACTTCAAATTGAAATTTTAAAAAATAATTAAAGACATTTCATAAAAAGTGTGTTATACTATAAGGTGATGTAATATATACCCGAAAGAAAGCTTTTGCTAAGGAGGCGTTTTCCTTATGAAATATTGGCGCGGATACCTTGTGGCGGTGATCTTTGCCGTGGTCACCTGGGCGCTGACACAGTTTGCTGCAGCCCATTCGGTACTGGTGGATATGATCTATCCCTATGTGTCCCGGCTGGTGGTGACCACCCTGTCCCAGTGGACAGCCGGCGGCAGCTGCGTGTGGCAGACGGCACTGATCCTTATGGTGGTCGGGCTCATCGTCACCGTGGTGCTGATGTTTGTGCTGAAATGGAATCCCATCCAGTGGCTTGGCTGGGTGCTGGCAGCTGTCAGCTGTCTGTTTATGCTCCATACCGGTCTGTACGGGCTCAATGCCTACGCATCCCCCCTGGCAGACGATATGAGCCTGACCATTACGGACTATACTGTGTCGGAGCTGAACGAGGCGGCGGTGTACTTCCGGGATCAGGCAAACGAGCTTGCCAAGCAGGTCTCCCGTGACAGCAAGGGAGATACGGAATTCGGTACTTTTGAGGAGATGGCAGAGCAGGCAGCCGACGGCTACGAGGCGCTGACCTATGAGGATGCCATTTCTGTGTTTGCCGGCTCCCGTGTGCCGGTGAAGAAGCAGGGAATGTTTGCCTTTAAGGGAGATTCCGGCATTACGGTGCCCCTGACCGGCGAGGCGGCGGTGAATCCCAAGGTGCCGGAGGCCTGCTTGCCCTTTGCAATGTGCAAGGAGATGGCACACCGTATGTGCATTTATTCCGAGGAGGATGCGATTTTCGCGGCATTCCTGGCAGCCTCCCGGAACGAATCTGTGGATTTTCAGTATTCTGCCTATCTGATGGCATACTATTATTGCTATGAGGCACTGTCCTCCATCCCCACCAGCACGGCACAGGCCTGTGCCACCCAGACCAACAAGGGCGTGAATCAGCTTTTGAGCAACGACCTGAAGGACTGTGCTGCATTCTACGGCGAGACCGAGGCATCCAAAAAGCAGACCCATAACATCCGCGCTGCAGATCAGCAGGCAAAGCGGGAGGACAGTCTGATCACCTTCTCTGAGTACACCAGTGCGGCGGACCTGTTTGCCAGCTGGTACATTGAAAACTATATCCTGCCTCTGCATCAGGAGGAGGAAGCTCCCTTTGATCCTCTGGATAAGACCCAGGTGGACCTGACCACCACCGTGGAGATCACCGAGACCCTCCCCGAGAAGGACTGATGGAAATGAAAAGCGCCCTGAAAGCGGGGCTGCCCTCCTTGGGGCTGGAATTGACGGAGGAGATCCAAAACACCCTGTGTGATTTCGGTCGCGCCGTGGTGGAGCAGAACAAGGTGATGAACCTGACTGCCATAACAGAGCCTGAGCAGGTGGCAAAGCTCCATTTGCTGGACAGCCTTTCCCTGCTTTCCGTAATGGATCTGAAAGGAAAGCAGCTGATCGATGTAGGCTGCGGTGCAGGCTTTCCCGGTGTGCCGGTGAAGATCGCCTGCCCGGAAGCAGAGCTGACGCTGCTGGACTCACTGGGCAAGCGGATGCAGTGGCTGGAAGCGGTGCTGCCCACCCTTGGGGTAAAGGCGCACTGTGTGACCGCCCGGGCAGAGGAGGCGGTGGCAGGCTGCCGTGAGCAGTACGATGTGGCAACCAGCCGCGCCGTGGCAAGGCTGAATATCCTTCTGGAGCTGACTGCCCCCTTTGTAAAGGTGGGAGGCTTTGTGCTGGCGATGAAGGGAATGGCGGCAAGGGAGGAGCTGGCGGAGGCGGAAAAGGCCATCCGCACCCTGGGTCTGCAGCTGGAGCAGGTGCGGGAATTCCCGGTGGACGGCACTGCCCACGCGGTGATCGTGCTGAAAAAGGTGCGCCCCACACCGCCCAAATACCCCCGCCGCTATGCCAAGATCAAGCAAGCTCCCCTGTAAGCTGAGATTCGGGAACGCCACCCCTGCGTAGGGACCGGATTTATCCGTGACCCGTGATTTGCTGTGCAAATCACCATTGCCTGCGGCAATGACTGTCACCCCCGTTGTCATTGCGAACCAGTGACCGATGTCACTGGTGTGGCAATCCGTAAAGTAAGTATTTGGAACGGATTCCCACGCCAGTGTGTGCACTGGCTCGGAATGACACGGAGGATTGTACTGAACGATAAATCTGAATTTAAAGCACCATAACTCTCAACCCCCAACACCCCCTTTCGCGGACCGCAAAAGGGGCTTTCTTTTTACAGAAATCTATCTCTGTCACCAATATGTTGTAATTATTTGCAAAATAATTCTCTACATCTTGTGTTTCGACAGACTTTGCACAAAAAAGGGGATATTATGTAGCTGCGAACCCGGGATCCAGACGCACCAAAACCACGGTCGCATCGTCTTCTCCCCCGAAGGCGGTGCAGGTCAGCAGGCTCTTTGCCAGCTCCCCCGGCTGCATTCCGCTCATGTTCAGACAGCAGTGTAGGGCATCCTCTTCCCCTACACCGTCGCTGACCAGTACCAGGGTCTCGCCCCGGCGCAGGGATAGCTGATAAACTGTGTCCCGCCTGTCCTCTACCGACAGGCCGGGAGGCGGTCCGGCTATCCCTATTTTTTCTGTGCCGGAGGAGGAGATCAGGTAGCTGGGAACAGCGCCCCATTTGTAAAGCTGTCCCTTGCCGGTGTCCAGAAGCAGCTCCAGCAGCTCCACGGTCACCGCACCGGCGCGGCTGCGCAGGGCGCAAAGACTGTTAAGGCTGCGTAGTGCGTGCTCTGCAGGATACCCTGCCGTCAGCAGCCGCCGCAGAAGGCTCAGGGCAGTTTTTGCCTCCTGTACCGCCCCTGTGCCGGTGCCCATTCCGTCGCACATCACCACATAGTAGCGGCAGCTGATGCCTGCAAAGCTGCACACCCTGTCCCCATTGTCTGCCTCGGGACGGTTGGCAAAGATCTCCACCTTAGGGGTGTACAGGGGAGTGTCCCCATCGGCGCGCCGTGCCAGAAGATCTGAAAGACTGTGAAGATACTCTCCCAGAAAACGGTATTGCTGTACCACAGCACTGCGGTATTCCTGCTGCCTTTGCCGGTCCGCCCGAATGGAACGCAGCTGCTCCTGTCCCCGGTGGAGCTCTGCCAGGAGACGGCCGCTTTTCCGGCAGGCAAAGGGAAGCTCCTCTGCGGTCAGAAGCGGCTTGTGCAGCAGAACCCCGGGCAGCTGCATAAGCCGGTGTGCATCCTTGCAGCCTCTGCGGCAGGGACAGCCGCCACAGGCCCGTTCTGCTGCCCGGGACACCAATGCATCCTCATCCACCGGCGGCAGCTGCACCTCTAAAAGCAGCTGCTGGGTCTGTACCAAAGCACCGGCTGCCATCTCCAGCCGCACCTGTGCCACGCCGGTCTCGCCCCGGCGGGCAGGTACTTTGGGATCTACAGGAAGGAATGCCCCCAGCGCACCTCCTGCAAGAAGGGGCAGCAGGGGAGAAAGGGAGAACTGTCCCGACAGCCGCATCAGAAACAGACAGCAAAGGGCGGGGGCGGAGCAGCCGAGCCACTTGGGATACCGGGGGAGAAACCGGATCAGATACCCGGCGCAAAGCACCGCCGTCATAGATACGGGACTGATGCCGGAAAGATCCAGTGCCACACCTGCCAGTGCCGCTGCGGGAAATGCCCCCATCACCGCCAAAGCGCCGCCTGCTATGTAGCCCAGACTGAAGCCGGGAAGGGGCGCGATCTGGGCAAGGGCAAGGACGGCAAAGCCGCAGGCCAGCCAGTCCCGGATGGGATGCCGACCCTCTGCCACCCGGGAAAACAGCCAGGTGGCGGCAACTCCTGCAGAGATCCGCAGAAGATAGATCCCCACGGGCGTGCCGTCCTGAAGCCAGGTCTGAAAGAATACCCCGGCGGCAGAGACGATAAGACCTGCCAGTGCCGGCATCAGCAGGGGCATCTCCCGGTCAGGACGGCGGTTTTTCAGAAAAAGGTTTGCCACCAGTGCCGGAAAGCACCATAAAACCCCCTGTGCACCGTTATTCCCCCAAAAGAACAGATACCCAAGGCAGCTGCCTGCGGCGGAGAGCACCGAGGACCAGCCGGTGGCGGCGAAAACCAGTGCCATACCCAGAGGCAGCGCCGCATTTTTAAGGCTGGCGGCACTGAGGACAAAGCCGGACACCAGCCAGAGGGCGGCACGAAAATAAAGCTGCACCTTGGGGTCAACGGACAGGGCGCGCAGCTTTTGCTTTCCCTGCTGCACATAGGGCTCAAGGGGGATCATCATAAGTAAACACGACCTTTCGCAGTGGTTACTTAAAAGGTATCATAACCCTTGTAATAAATTTGTCGAAGGAAACAAAGACATAAAAATGGACAATTATATTCCAATTTAGCGGGCCGTTGCTGAGTTGAGAATTGAGAATTGAGAGTTGAGAATTGTGGTATTTTCCTGCGGAAAATGATTAAAATAGTCGCTTTGCGACACACATTAACTCTGAACTCTCAACTCTGAACTCTCAACTGTTTA
>JAZNZZ010000237.1:0-15540 GCA_045595205.1 Faecousia sp. | reverse complement strand
CAGCTTCTTACGGGTGGTACGCTGAATGTTGGCAAAGTTGACGAAGATGCCCTGTGCAGTCTCGGGGCGCAGGTATGCGATGTTGGAGGAATCCTCGGTAACACCGATCTTGGTCTGGAACATCAGGTTGAAGTTACGGATAGAGGTGAAGTGATGCTTGCCGCAGTTGGGGCAGACCACATCCTCGTGCTCAGCAATGAAGTCGCTCATTTCCGTGGTGTTCATTGCATCCACATTGACACCCTTGCCGGATTCGGACTCCTCGATGAGCTTGTCAGCACGGTGGCGTGCACCGCAGCCCTTGCAGTCTACCAGAGGATCAGAGAAGGAGCCCACATGACCGGTGGTGACCCAGGTGGTGGGGTTCATAATGATGGCGGCATCCAGACCCACATTGTAGGGGGATTCCTGCACGAACTTCTTCAGCCAGGCCTTTTTCACATTGTTCTTGAACTCCACGCCGAGAGGGCCGTAGTCCCAGGAGTTTGCAAGACCGCCGTAGATTTCGGAGCCTGCGTAAACAAAGCCTCTGTTTTTGCAGAGGTTTACGATCATATCCAGTGTCTTTTCGCTGTTTTTCATATTTCTGCCTCCAAATAATGGTGATCGTCCCTATTATAGCCGCAACCGCCGTATAAATCAAGTATTGAATTCACAAAAAAGGGCGCGCTGCAAAATTACTGCAGCGCGCCACGGATGAATTACTTCTTTCCGGTAAACAGTCTCTGGATCAGCTTCACGATCTCCACGATAGGAATGACCAGAATTGCCAGGATCATACCCACAATATACTCGTCCATACCGATGGTGCTGAAGCCAAAGGCATTGGCGATAAAGGGCACTTCGATAACCAGAGTGGTCAGCACCAGGCTACCCAGCATAGCTGCCCACAGCACCTTATTCTGTCCCTTCAAGGAGAACACGCTCTTTCTCTGAGAACGCATATTGAAGGAGTGGAAGATCTCACACATAGACATGGTCAGGAATGCCATTGTCATACCGTGGTCAGACACACCGGTGGTGCGGAGATTTGTAAAGGCAGTTGCAAAATACTCACCAAAGTTCTGCAGCAGTTGGCCCAAAGTATAGCTGTCACCCAGCAAACCGTGGGCATACTCCATTGTAGCACCCACAAGGTAAGCACAGATGGTAATGAGCGTAACCAGAATGCCCTGGTAGACCACATCAAAGCCAAGTCCACCAGCAAAAATGCCGTCCTTGGAGTTACGGGGTGCACGGCGCATAGTGTCAGGCTCAGCCTTTTCCATACCCAGAGCCAGTGCGGGGAAGCAGTCGGTAACCAGGTTGATGAACAGCAGGTGCACAGGGTTCAGCAGGGTGAAGCCCAGAACTGCAGCACCAAAGACACCCAGCACCTCACTCATGTTGGAAGCCAGCAGGAACTGGATCGCCTTACGGATGTTGTCATAGATCCGGCGGCCCTCGCCCACAGCTGCCACGATGGTGGCAAAGTTATCGTCTGCCAGCACCATATCTGCAACATTCTTGGTAACATCCGTACCGGTGATACCCATACCCACACCAATGTCCGCAGACTTGATGGAGGGAGCATCGTTAACGCCGTCGCCGGTCATTGCGGTGATACAGCCGTTTGCCTTCCAGGCGGTGACGATGCGGGTCTTGTGCTCAGGCTGAACACGGGCATACACGCCGTACTTCTTCACAAACTCGCAGATATCCTCGTCAGAGATATTATCCAGCTCAGCGCCGGTAATAGCCTCGGAAGCATCGGTAATAATGCCCAGCTCCTTGGCGATGGCAACGGCGGTATCCTTATGGTCACCGGTGATCATCACAGGACGGATGCCCGCAGCGCGGCACTCCTCGATGGCGGCCTTGACCTCAGGACGGACAGGGTCGATCATACCGGTCAGACCGACAAAGATCAGTTCCTGCTCCAGATACTCAGGCGTATTGTTTTCGGGAGCTTCCTCCCAGAAACGCATAGCAGCAGCCAGCACACGCAGCGCCTTGTCTGCCATCGCCTTGTTGGCAGCCATGATCTCGGTACGCTTTTCGTCGGTCATGGGCAGCGCCTTGCCGTCCTCCCAGTAGTGGGTGCAGCGTGCCAGGACCACATCAGGACCGCCCTTGGTATACTGGACATAATTTCCATTGACACGATGAATGGTAGACATCATCTTACGGCCGGAGTCGAAGGGAGCCTCATCCACACGGGGGGTCTCCTTCTCCAGATCCTGCTTCTTCAGACCCAGCTTGCAGGCAAAGTTTACCAGGGCACACTCGGTGGGCTCACCCTCAGCCTGATCTGCATCGTTAAGTGCTGCATCGGAGCACAGCGCCATAGCAGTCGCCACCAGCTCCTGATCCCCCACAGACTCCACGACGGTCATCTTGTTCTGGGTCAGGGTGCCGGTCTTATCGGAGCAGATCACCTGGGTGCAGCCCAGAGTCTCCACAGCGGTGAGGCGGCGGATCACGGCATTGCGCTTACTCATATTGGTAACGCCAATGGAGAGCACCACGGTAACCACCGTTGCCAGACCCTCGGGGATGGCTGCAACTGCCAGAGAAACCGCCACCATAAAGGTGTCCAGAATGGCCTCCAGACCGAAGTCGTGACCGGTGAACAGATTGTAGCAGAAAATAAAGACGCAGATGCCAAGCACCAGCCAGCTGAGGATCTTGCCCAGCTGATCCAGCTTGCGCTGCAAAGGTGTCTGCTCATCCTCGGTGGCAGCCAGCACGCCGGCGATCTTGCCCATCTCAGTATCCATACCGGTACGGGTGATCACAGCCTTGCCACGGCCATAGACCACAGTAGAGCCCATATAGCACATATTCTTGCGGTCACCCAGCGCGACCTCCTTGTCGCTGTCGCCCTCCAGCAGTTCAATGATCTTATTGACAGGAACACTTTCACCGGTAAGGGCAGCTTCCTCGATCTTCAAAGAAGCACTTTCCAGAAGTCTGCCGTCAGCAGGCACGGCGTCACCGGCCTCCAGCAGCACAACATCGCCGGGCACCAGCTCGTCGGAATGCAGTATCACCATCTTGCCGTCACGCAGCACCTTACAGGTGGCGGCGGTCATCGTCTGCAGCGCCTCAATAGCAGCCTCTGCCTTGCTCTCCTGGATCACGCCCAGAATGGCATTCAGCAGCACCACAACGACGATAATTCCAACCTCCACCAGACCCTCGGTCAGGTCGTGGATCGCCTTATCCTGCAGGTAGGTCATCACCGTAGTGCCGGCGGAGACCAGGGCTGCGATCATCAGGATGATCAGCATCGGGTCCTTCAGCTGTGCCATAAACTTCTGGAACCAGGTTGCCTTCTCTGCTTCCTTCAGCTTGTTGGGACCGTACTTTTCCAGCCGCTGGGCTGCCTGCTCAGAACTAAGACCGTACACATCGGTCTCCAGCTCCTTCAGGACTTCTTTGGAGGAAAGTCTGTACTCTGCGTCCATATCCATACTCCTTTTCATTATTTGAGGGGTAATTAAAATAAAAAAACCCATACGCCGACACCTATTAGGTATGCGTATGAGTCTCATTCCTTAGAGGCCTTCCGGGCATTGCTGCCGTTATGACGAAAAGCCCAACACCGTAGTGCCGAATTACTCCCTCAATATTTACAGAATAGATTTTAGGGCATTTTCCTGAAAATGTCAAGCAGAAATTCATTGCTTTTTTCGGTTTGAGGCTTATAATGAAATCAAATACTAGTCGGCAGGTGTTATTATGTACCAATTGACCATAAAAAATGCCACCGTGATCGACGGCACAGGCAGGCCGCCCTTTGTTACAGATGTTGCTATCTGGGACGGAAAGATCGTCCGGGTGGGTCCCTCCTCCACAGATACTGCCCAGGTGATCGATGCCAGGGGTCTTGTTCTGACCCCCGGCTTTATTGACTCCCACAGTCACGGGGATCTGGCTTTATCCAACCCGGATCACCGGGAAAATGTGGAACAGGGCATCACCTTTTCCGTCGGCGGTCAGTGCGGCGGCTCTGCTGCCCCTTCCTGCCGGGACGGAAAGCTTTTCACAATGAAGGACCTTGCAGAACAAATGCAGGGCGTCCCCATCAGCAATCACTACGGCATTTTGGCGGGACACAACTCCCTCCGCCGTCTGGTGGCAGGCAGTGAAAACAGACCTCTGACAAAGCAGGAGCTGGCACAGATGTGCAGGCTTCTGGAGGACAGTATGGATCAGGGCGGTATGGGACTTTCTCTGGGGCTTACCTACATCCCCGGCAGCTATGCCGATCAAAGCGAGCTCATTGCCCTTGCCAAAGTGGTGGGCAAAAAGGGCGGTATTCTTGCCGCCCACATCCGCAATGAAAGCGATGACCTGATCCCCTCTGTGGAGGAATTTCTTACCGTATGCCGGGAGGGCGGCTGCCGGGGTGTTATCTCCCACCTGAAGGCAGCGGACAAGGCAAATCACGGCAAGGTGAAGGACGCTCTTGCAATGCTTCGAAAAGCACAGGCAGAGGGTCTTGAGGTCTATGCGGATGCTTACCCCTATTGTGCCTCCTCCACCAGTCTGCATTCCCGGTTTATTCCCCGGCAGTTCCATCCACCTGGAACCACAAATGTCACCGCCCTTCTGGACGACCCCGCCCTCTGTGAAAGGATCAAGCTCTGGGCAACGGAAAAATGGGGCACGGATCTCTCCTGGGTCTTGGTCACCAGCTGTCCCGACCACCCGGAATATCGGGGGAAGACTATGAACGAGATCGCCGATGCTATGGGCATTGAAGATCGGTACGAAGCCGTCTTTGCCCTTCTGCGGGAAACCAAGTGTCGCTGCAACTGCTGTTTTACAATGATGGCAGAGGAGGATGTGTCCACCGTGCTGGAACACCCCCTTGTTATGGTTGGCTGCGATGCCACCCCGGGCAGCAGCGCTCCCCTGTTCCATCCCCGCCGCCGCACCACCTTCCCCCGGGTGCTTGGGAAATATGTCCGGGAGGAGAGGATCACAAGCCTTCCGGAGATGATCCGCAAGATGACTTCCCTGCCCGCTTCCGTGTACCGCCTTCCCAATAAGGGCCGCATTGCCGAAGGCTACGATGCAGACCTGTGTATTTTTGATGCCGACGAGATCCGGGAGACGGCGGACTATGTCAATGTCACCGCCCCCAATCTGGGTCTTAAATATGTGATCATTGACGGCAAAATCGTTGTGGAGGACGGAAAATACAACGGCACCAGAGCTGCAAGGCTTTATTTGCAGAAATACGATTAAAATACTTTCGGAACGCCGGGGGGCGTTCCGAAAATCCTATAACGGAACTATTATATTGAAAATACGCAACCTTGTAAAAAAGAAATGTCATTCTGAGGACCCTGAGCGTAGTCGAAGGGGACGAAGAATCCCCTCCTATAGCTAAAAGAAAATGTCATTCTGAGGAGTGCTGCAGAGCGCAGCGAATCTTTTAATCACAATGATTGCCGGTGGCAATCATACATTGATTAAGATGCGACGAAGGATCCCCCATTGCAGGGGAGATCCTTCGACTCGCTTCGCTCGCTCAGGATGACATTTTGTTTATATATCAGGATGACATTTGGTTTATATAT
This sequence comes from Faecousia sp., assembly GCA_045595205.1. Classification (GTDB taxonomy): domain Bacteria; phylum Bacillota; class Clostridia; order Oscillospirales; family Oscillospiraceae; genus Faecousia. The sequence continues at coordinate 9,967 of JAZNZZ010000237.1, read as the reverse complement.
CAGGATGACATTTTGTTTATTTATCAGGATGATATTTGGTTTATATGATTTTTACGGATTATACGCCATCGGTGGTCGCGTCGGGATCTTCAGGGACTTCCTCTTCCTCCGGCTCTTCGGGGGTCACATTTCCGATATCCTCAGGAATGGAGATATCCGCATCGGTGGCAGTGAAGTCAAAGTCACGGACGGTGACGGTCTCGCCGTTGGCTACCTGAACAGTGACGGTGCAGTGATACTCGTTTCCGGGGATCAGCTTGGTAAGATCCATACTGCCGCGCATAACTGCGGGATCTTCCGTCAGGAAGTTCTTCATATAGAAGGTGCGGATGCTGGAGCGGATACCGCTGCTGCGGATGGAGAACACCTCACCGGTTTCGCCCGTGACCGTCAGGGTCACGGAGCTGATGATACGGGTGGAAGCAATGCTGCCCTTCAGGAGATTTTCAAAGTTATGCTCCTCAGCGGTCAGGCTGTCCTGTACCTTCAGCTCGGTGCTTACAGTGGCATCGGTCAGTGCCTTAACGGTGATGGGCAGATAGCCGGAGGAGAAGCACTGGTTGAAGGTCATATTCTTTTCAATGTAGATATCGTAAACGATCTCCTGCAACGCCTCGTTCCAGCTGTGCTTCTGCACGGTGATACTGACAGGGCCGGGAGTCTGCTCCAGGGTGTGGATGTAGCTCAGGTCACCGTTGATGGTGCCGTCGGCATTGTAGACCACGCGTTTACCCATAACCAGGATCACATGTCCGCCGGCTGCAGTGGTGGTATCCAGCGCATCACCGCCCTGGACCTTGGCATATGCCACAAACATCCGATCCTTGCCGTTTGCCTTCACGATATCCTTGGAGATACCGATACGACCGTCCTCGGTGGGGGTGTACTCGTAATCGCCCACCTTATGGTAGCCGTTGGCTTCGATCATAAAGCGGCTGGAATGAGTGCCGGCAATATCCGCACCGGCGGCAGACCAGGCGAAGGTCACAGAGCCGGAGCAATCATTGCCAATACGGGCATAGACAGAGCCGTTTTGCATATGCTCGGGAGCCAGGCCGGAGATATTATAGATCCCCTTGCCGTCAGGCTCACCGGCAAACTCCAAAAATGTATTCTCGTCAGAACGGGCGTGGGTATAGGGAATGCCGCGGTAGATACGACCGGACTTGAACTCTACCCAGCGGCCGGTGGAGGAAATGCGGAACTTCACATCCTCGGTGGCACGCCAGTACAGGTCACCCATCTGGCGCATCTTTTCCATAGCAAGCTCACGGCGGGCGAGGAGGATGTCCTCAGCAGCGTCGTCACGGACAGCAACCGCACCGGCGATGGTGGGGACGCTCCAGGTGGACACGGTGCTCTCAAATGCAGAATACATATCCATAACCGCACGCTTCTGGGGTACGGTCAGACCGTCCCACATCCGCTCAATGCCCACCATTTCGGCAGTGCCGCATACCTGATCGTAGAGGGATTTTTCGATGCATTCACCGTAAAGCACAGTGCCGTCGGTGAGCGCCACATAGGTTCTGCCGTAGATAGCGGTCTGTGCATTGGTGCTGTTGGTGTCTGCGCTGTTACCGGACTTCATAATGCCGGAGATCAGGGTGCTGGTGGAAGATGCATTGGCACCGAAAAGCTCCGCAGTCATTACGGTAGTACCCACAGCTGCATTGGGATCCAGAGCAATGGGGTCGCCTTCGATGCTCACCAGCATACCAAAGTTCTTAACAAGAGTCTTGACCATTTCGTCACCGCCGAAGCTGCAGCTGTAGTACAGGCCCGCAGCAGAGGGGCGGAGATTGACTGCCGTCACCAGCATTTTAATGCGGTGGAAGGAGACCTTACCGTTTTCGGTGATCATCAGGTAGCCATAGGTGGTGCAGGGTGCGCCCTTGGTCACGGGCTGCACATTTGCGCTGGCAGGAGCAGTGCCGTAGACACCGTCTGCAACGGCAAAGTCATCGGTGTGGGCATCCATACAGAAGAGAGTGCCAGTACCGGTAACAGTGCCGGTGATGCTATGGCCGTTCAGGTCCACATACACATCCTTTGTCAGGACGATATTTTCCACATCAGCCATAAGCACCAGCTTTTGGGTATTGCCGGTGTAGGCCACCATAGCATCCTCAAAAGTGCCGTAGCTGCCCAGCACAGTGGTGCCTTCCATATGGATCACGGTGTTGCTGCCCATAAGCAGCAGGTCCTTGCCGTAGGCGGCAAAGCCGCTGACGGAGGAGCTGTTGGTGGTGACCGTTGCGCCGGTAAAGTCGGTATTGACCGCAGTACCCACATCGAGACCGGCCTTGACACCGCTGACGCGGAGCTTCACTGTACCGGTATACTTGCCCTCCACCGTCAGCATTTCAGAAAGGGCAGGACCGCCCTCGGCGGTGTTGGGATACAGGTACAGCTCATTGATGGATGCATTGCCGGAAAGCAGGACACTGCCACGGCAAGCAACGCTGTTGCCTGCCTGCTTGGCACTACCGCCAAGGACCTTGCCGCCGTACATATTAAGGCTGCCGGTGGTGGTGACGAAGATATTACCGCCCACCCAAACGGACTGACCGTTTTCCACAGAGCCGTTATAGAGATTGTAAGTACCGGCAACATTCAAAATGCCGCCGTTACCGGCATTCTGACCGCTGACTGCTTCATAGGTCAGTTTGCCGCCGTACTGGTTCAGGGTCGCGCCATTTTCCACCAGAATAGTACCAGCAGTCTTATCGGCGATCTCCAAGGAGGAGGACTTGCCCCGTCCCACGACAGTGCCCTCGCCCATCAGGTTCAGCACAGAGCCGCTTTCCACCACAAAGGCGCGGGTCTTGCCGGTGAGGGTCTGTCCGTTCAGATCCAGGCACACCTTACCGGAGATGGTCTTGCTGTCCCACAGACCGGAGCCGTTGCCGAATTCCAGATAGTAGTGACCGCTTTCGATGCTGGTCTGTCCTGCAAAGCTTTCCATCAGGCAGGTCCAGGTGACAGTTTTGTTACATAGGTCGCAGAAGGCTTCCTTCGTAATCACCGGCAGGGTGTCGGTCAGCACCAGCTTGCCGTCCTGTGCGGTGATATACAGAGTTACATCTTCAATGGTGATGCCGGCATGGCGCAGATCTGCGCCGTCGGAAACACCCACAACAGTACCCTTTTCAAAGGTCATATCCCGGTACTCCAGCAGAGCACTGCCGGTATATGCACCCTGAACAGTCAGCATTTCAGTAATCGCAGGACTGGTTTCATTTTTACTGTACAAATAAGCCTTATTGATGGTTGCATCGCCGCCAAGACACAAGCTACCCTGGCAGTATACAGAGATACCGCCGGTACCGCCGGAGACCTCACCGCCGTACATAGAGAACGCACCGGCCGGAGCGATAAAAACATTGGAGCCGGCGTTGCTGACAACACCGTTCTTAACCTCACCATCGTACATATTGAAGCTGCCGTAGGTGCAGACAACGCCACCGTTGGTATTGCTGTGGCCGTCCACCTTTTCAAAGGTCAACGTGCCTTCATAAAAATTCAGTGTGCCGCCGGTGCTGACCAGGATCGTACCGCCCACACGGTCGGAATCGGTAGATACTCTGCCACGGCCGATCACAGTGCCGTTACCCTGAATATTCAGGATACCACCGTTTTTGACTACAAAGGCACGGGTCTCACCGGTGACGGTCATACCGTTCAGGTCGATACATACCTTACCGGAAATGCTCTTGGCATCCCAGGTGGCAGTGCCGTCCAAAAAGTCCAGATAGTAGTGGCCGGAGGCAAGGGTGGTATCTGTATTTGTCTCGGTCATGGGTGTCCAGGTCACAGTCTCCTTACAGTATGCACACTCCTGCTTGACGATGGAGGGATCTTCGGTGGTCAGCTTCAGCTGTGTGCCGTCCACCTTCACATACAGACCGCTGCCGGCAAAATCGAAGCTTGCCCGGCGGACATTGGCATTGTTGGAAGTACCTACCACCATATCGGCAGCCGGGGTGGTGGAACGCAGCTGAACATAGGTAGTGCCGGTGTAGATACCCTCAACATTGAGGATCTGCTCAAAGGTCAGGCTCTTGTTCCACAGGTACAGGTGGTTGATAGAGGCATCCCCTGCCAGGAGGAGCTTACCCTGGGCACAGACGGACTTACCGGTAGAACAGGTGCCACCGGTGACAGAGCCGCCGTACATATTGAAGATACCCGCCGGATTGACAAAAATATTGCCGCCGCAGTTGGAGGCATAACCATTGGATACTGCACCGCTGTACATATTAAATGTACCGAAAACATTGATGTTGCCGCCGTTGCTGGCCTTGCTGTCGGTAAGCTTTTCGCTGGTGACAGTAGCATCGTACAGGTTAAAAGTACCGCCGGTGGGAATATGGACTGTGCCGCCGTAACGGTCGGAGGTAGAGGACATAGACTTGTTGCGTCCGTAGCCCTTCACAGTGCCCTCGCCCATAACGGACAGCGTACCGCTGACATAAAATACACGGTTTACTTCGCCTGCATCGATGGTATTGCCATTCATATAGATACAGACAGAGGTGGACTTGGCAACCGTTTTATTGGTAACGGTTACTGTAGTCTGGTCCACATAATAGTGGCCTGCCGGGATGGTGGTGGCTGTGACCTCACTCAAGGGGCTCCAGGTCACTGCCTCGCCGCAGTGGGCGCACTGCTCCGGCAGCTGGATCTCGGCTGCTGCACCAAAGACCAGCATTGCCGATATTGCAATCAGAGTCAGTATTGCAAGCATCCAGGATCTTCTTTTCATACTGCTACCTCCATTTTAATGTTTTATATTGCTAAGTCTATTATATTGTGATATATTTTACATATCAATAGCTTATTCTCACACATTCTGACACTATCTTAAGATATGGAGGTATCTTTCTATGGAGCCTGCCATCACCTACTACCGCCGTTCCTCACCGGAGTTCCCTTTTCATGTAAATTATCGGGTCTACTCCTCCCGTCCTTCTGAAAGTCTGGGTTTTACATATGTTGCCCATTATTTCAGCGTGCTGCTGGTATATCGGGGGCAGGTACTGACCAGCATCAACGGAAAACCCCAAGCCTTGAACGCCGGGGATATCCGTATTTTTTTACAGGACGACCTGCATCATTTCCGCTGTAATGCGCCGGATACCCGGTATATCCAGATCAGTCTGACGCCTCAAATGCTGGACTTTCCAAAGGAGCAGTATTTATACCGGCGGTTTGCAAAGCCGCTTTCCGAAAATAAGCTGGACTGTCCCCGTCTGCTGCATCCAGGGGATGATGGATATGATGGGATTTATCAGCAGATGCACCGGCTGGACCACACCCGGGAGGGTCAGGAAAGCTACAATGCCGAGCTTTTTTCCATCGGCATTTCTCTGTGCACTGCCCTGCTCCCCTACTGCACCACCGGCACCCCCGTGAGCTACCCGGTGGAGGATGCGGTGCGAACCTGTTTGAAATATATGTCCGATCACAGCTCCGAAAAAATAACCCTGGAGCAAATGGCAGAGCTGGTACATCTGCATCCCAATTATCTTTGCACCGTTTTTAAGGAATACACCGGCAAGACCATCTTTGACCACCTTACCCGACAGAGGCTGCGCCGGGCCTCCAAAAAGCTTCGCAACACCCGTCTGCCGGTCCAGCAAATTGCCGAGGAATCCGGCTTTCCCAGTGTCAGCTTTTTCACCCGGAAATTCCGCACCGTCTACGGCTGCACGCCTACCCAGTATCGGAAAGACTACGGACATATCTATCCGGAATTAGACGACGGGGAGTAAATGCCAATTCCAATTTGTCGCGCTGTCATTCTGAGTGAAGCAAAGAATCCCCATCTTTAGTTGTATGCATTATGGGTAGAGATTCTTCGTCGCGTCTTAATCAATGTATGATTGCCACCGGCAATCATTATTATCAGAAGATTCGCTGCGCTCTGCAGCACTCCACAGAATGACACGGTATTCAGCGCGACAAGCAGGAATTACTTATATATTACTGGGCGCTGAACTCCCGGGGGCTGATGCCGTATTCGGATTTAAAGGCGCGGTAAAAGCTTGTATAATCCGAAAAGCCGCAGCTGCGGCACACCTGTCCCGCAGGCTCACGGTCCGCCAGGAGCTGCCGCGCCAGCAGCAGCCGGCGAAGCATAATATACCGGTACACGCTGACACCCACCTCTGCGGAAAAAGCGTGGGACAAATGGTACTTGCTGACAAAAAGATGCCCTGCAATGTCCTCCAAGGACAAGGGCGAGCTGATGTTCTCACCAATATACTGCATTGCACCCCGCACCAGTGCAGAAAGCTCCTCTGCCTCCCGGAAGCCGTCGTTTCTCCGGGCGATCCGGTTCAGCTGCACCATCAGCTGCAAAAACACGCCCTGAGCACTGATGTCACTTCCCGGATCCTTGCCATAATACTCCTGCACCAGCTCGCCCAGCCGCGCCGCCAGCACTGCCCGTTCCGAGGCACCGGGACGGATGTGGTGGCTGTGATCGGGTCTGGATGAATCAAAACAGGCTGCAAGGGAAAACTGAGCTGTAGAAAGTCCCTCCAGATATTCCTTGTTGATCCAGAGCACGAACCGCTCACACACCGGCTCTTCCGGGTCAGGCAAGGGGCGGTGCAGCTCCATAGGATTGATAAACAAAAGGTCGCCGGGGGTCATATGGATGATCCTTCCGTCTACCCAGTATGCCACCTTTCCGCTGAGCAGAAAATACACCTCATAGAAATCGTGATGGTGCACCTCCACATAGCCGGGACGGGGGTCCCGATAGTGAAATACCTCAAAACGGTCCTTTTGCATAACCTGTCTCGGATCAAATTTTTGGGAACGCTCACGCATTGTGATCACCTCCCCAATACTATACAGCAAGATTTACAATATTTCAAGCAAAGAACACAATATATATTGCATTTATTTAATGGTAAACTTAGGATAACAAAAATAACGATTGGAGGATCAATCTATGCCAATGCAAATGGGTTTTCGCTGGTATGGTGAGGGTAACGACAAGATAAGCCTTTCCGACATCAAGCAGATCCCCGGTGTCACCAGCATCGTCTGGGCGCTGCACCACAAAATGCCCGGCGAAGTCTGGGAGGAGGAGGAGATCGCAGAGGTCAAGGCTCAGTGCGACAAGTACGGCTTCAACATCGATGTTGTGGAATCCGTAAATGTCCACGATGACATCAAGATCGGTCTGCCCACAAGAGATCAGTACATCGAAAACTACAAGATCACTATGAGAAATCTTGCCAAGTACGGTGTCAAGGTCATCTGCTACAACTTTATGCCCATCTTTGACTGGACTCGTTCCAATCTCTTCCACGAAGTGGGTGACGGCTCCACTGCCCTGTTCTATGAAAAGGGTATGATCCAGGACGACTACAACGCAATGGCAAAGTACATTCTGGACTTCACTGAGAAGTACAATATGTCCTTCCCCGGCTGGGAGCCCGAGCGTATGGCAAAGCTGGACGAGCTGTTCAAGGCCTACAAGGATGTGGATCACGAGACTCTGTGGGCCAATCTGAAGTACTTCCTGGAAGCGCTGATGCCTACCTGTGAGGAGACCGGCATCAAAATGGCCATCCATATGGACGATCCCCCCTGGGATATTTTCGGTCTGCCCAGACTTCTCATCAATGAGGAGAACATTGACCGCTTCCTGAAGATGGTGGACAGCCCCTACAACTGCCTGACCCTTTGCTCCGGCTCTCTCAGCGCCGATCCCAACAACAATGTGGCAGACATCGTCCGCAAGCACTGTGACCGCATTGCTTTCGCCCACATCCGCAATGTCAGGCATTTCCCCAACGGTGACTTCTCTGAGGCCTCCCACCGGGACTGCGACGGTGACACCGGCATCATTGAGATCCTGAAGGCTTACCACGAGGGCGGCTTTGAAGGCTATATCCGTCCTGACCACGGCCGTCATCTTTGGGACGAAGGTCCCGGTAATGTCCGTCCCGGCTACGGTTTGTATGACCGCGCTTTGGGCATTATGTATATGCTGGGTGTCTGGGATCTCCTGGACAGACAGGCAGGTAAATAATACATTTTATATTTGGAGGTAAACAATTATGAATCTTCCCTTAAACATTGACTACAGCGGCAAGGTGGTCGTTGTTACCGGTGCAGGCGGTCTGATCTGCGGCGCTATGGCCCGTGGCTTTGCCCAGTCCGGCGCCAAGGTGGCCTGTCTCGATCTGAACGAGGATGCAGTAAAGAAGCTGGCTGCTGAATTAAAGGCTGAAGGCTACATTGCAGAGGGCTACAAGGCAAATGTTCTGGAGCCTGAGGCGCTGGAGGAGGTCCATCAGGCAGTGCTGAAGGATCTGGGTCCCTGTGACATTCTGATCAACGGTGCCGGCGGCAACAACCCCCGCGCCACCACTGACAACGAGTATCAGCACGAAGCAAAAGAGGGCGGCAAATCCTTCTTTGATCTGGAGGCCTCCGGCGTGGACTTCGTGTTCAAGCTGAACTTCCAGGGTACGCTTCTTCCCACCCAGGCCTTTGCCAAGGATATGGTGGCTAAAAAGTCCGGTGTGATCCTGAACATCTCCTCTATGAATGCCTACACTCCCCTGACCAAGATCCCCGCCTACTCCGCAGCCAAGGCAGGCATCAGCAACTTTACCCAGTGGCTGGCTACCCACTTTGCCGGCACCGGCATCCGCTGCAACGCCATTGCCCCCGGCTTCCTGGTCTCTGCCCAGAACAGAGCCCTTCTGTTCAACGAGGACGGCACTCCCACCGCCCGTTCCGCAAAGATCCTGAACGGCACCCCCACCGGCCGCTATGTAGATGCTGATGAGCTGCTGGGTGCTACCCTGTTCCTGTGTGATGATAAGGCTGCCTCCGCCATTACCGGTGTTGTGCTGCCCATTGACTGCGGCTTTGCTGCTTATTCCGGCGTTTGATCCCACGATCTTTGGGTCGATGTGGGCATCGACCCCTACATTTCATACTAAGGAGTTATTTCTATGGCTAAGATCATTACCTTTGGTGGGCTGATGCTCCGGCTTCAGCCCTATAACTACGAGCGTTTCGTCCAGTGTGACCATGTGGAGTTCACCTTCGGCGGCGGTGAGGCCAATGTAGCTGTGTCTCTTGCCAACTACGGTATGGATGTGGCTTATGTGACCAAGCTTCCCACCCACTCCATCGGTCAGGCTGCTGTCAATTCCCTGCGCCGTTACGGCGTGGATACCTCTCTGATCGTCCGCGGCGGCGACCGTGTTGGTATCTACTTCAACGAGAAGGGTGCTTCCCAGCGCGGCTCCGTGTGTATCTACGACCGCGCCAACTCCGCCATTGCCTTGGCGCAGCCCTCTGACTTTGACTGGGATGCCATTTTTGAGGGCGCTCAGTGGTTCCACTTCACCGGCATTACCCCCGCCCTGGGCGGCAATCTGGTGGAGATCTGCAAGGAGGCCTGTAAGGCTGCCAAGGCCCGTGGCATCAAGATCTCCTGCGATCTGAACTACCGCGGCAAGCTTTGGACCCGCGCAGAGGCAAGAGAGGCTATGACTGAGCTGTGCCAGTATGTGGATGTGTGCATCTCCAACGAGGAGGACGCCAAGGACGTGTTCGGCATCGAGGCCGAGGCCACCGACATCTACGCCGGTGAGCTGAACCACGAGGGCTACAAGTCCGTTGCCAAGCAGCTGGCCGACAAGTTCGGCTTCGAGATGGTGGCCATCACCCTGCGTGAGTCCCACTCCGCCTTCGACAACGGCTGGTCCGCCATGCTCTACAACGTGGCCAAGGACGAGTACTGCTTCTCCAAGAAGTACGACCTGCACATCATCGACCGGGTGGGCGGCGGCGACTCCTTCGGCGGCGGTCTGATCTACTCCCTGCTCAGCGGCAAGGACACCCAGGCAGCTGTTGAGTTCGCCGTTGCTGCTTCCGCGCTGAAGCACTCCATCGAGGGTGACTACAACATGGTCACTGTGGC
>JAZNZZ010000236.1:0-11227 GCA_045595205.1 Faecousia sp. | reverse complement strand
ATTTCTCCTGGGACAAGGTGCGAAAAGAAGATGTCTACATCAGCGCAGATATTCTGTAAACCCCAGTTTAGCGAGCCGTTGGCTCGATAAACAGTTGAGAGTTCAGAGTTGAGAGTTCAGAGTTAATGTGTGTCGCAAAGCGACTATTTTAATCATTTTCCGCAGGAAAATACCACAATTCTCAACTCTCAATTCTCAATTCTCAACTCAGCAACGGAGCGATAAATTGGAATTTGGGTTGCGTTTTTGGGAAAAAGGTATATAATGGAATTATCAACCGTTAGGAGGAGATTACTATGGCAAAGAAACCTGTTTTGGTGGTTATGGCAGCAGGTATGGGCAGTCGTTACGGCGGACTGAAGCAGATCGATCCCGTGGGCAGCCAGGGTGAGGCCATTCTGGACTTTTCCCTGTTCGATGCTTATGAGGCCGGTTTTGAAACCGCAGTCATTATCATCAAGCACGCGATTGAAAAGGATTTTATGGAGATGGTGGGGCAGCGGCTGAAAAAATGCCCTATGGAGATCCGCTACGCATTTCAGGAGTTTTCCAAGCTTCCCGCAGGGTTTGCAGCACCGGAGGGTCGTGAAAAGCCTTTGGGCACCAGCCACGCCATTTGGTGTGCAAAGGAAGAGATCGGCGGTGCTCCCTTCGCGGTGATCAATGCCGATGACTACTACGGCAAGGATGCCTTTAAGGTCATTTACAACTATCTGGCGGGCGCAAAGGACACAGCGGTCCTGGACTGCTGTATGGTGGGCTATCTTCTGAAGAACACCGTCACCGAGCACGGCAGCGTTGCCCGCGGTGTGTGCACCCCCGATGACAAGGGTTACCTTGCAGACATTGTGGAGCGTTTGCAGATCGAAAAATATGAGGGCGGCATCCGCTTTATTGAAGGAGACACCGCCACCGACCTTCACGAGGACACCATTGTTTCTATGAATATGTGGGGTCTTTCCGCAGGCTTTTTGGATATGCTGGAGGCGCAGTTCCCCGACTTCTTTGAAAACATTCTCTCCCAGAATCCGATGAAGGGTGAGTTCCTGCTGCCCCGGAGCGTGGATGCCTGTCTGAAGCAGGGCCGTCTGACAGTCAAGATCCTGACCTCCTCTGACAAGTGGTACGGCGTGACCTATGCCGCCGACAAGCCTGTGGTGGTGGCTGCCCTGAAGGAGCTGACAGAGGCCGGCAAATACCCGGACGGTCTTTGGAAATAAGAACTGTATAAAAATAATGGGTTGCTCATTTGAGCAACCCATTTTATGTACAGAATGGATTTATTTCAGGATGATGTCGCAGATGCGGTCTACATCGGCAACTGTCAGATCTGCATACATCGGCAGGGTCAGGACACACTCGGCAGCCTTCTTTGCCACGGGAGTATTGGCAACGGATGCGCCGTACTGCTCCTTGTAGCAGGCAAGCTCACTGGTCAGGGGGTAGAAATACTTTCTGGCGAAGATGTTGTCCTCTGCCAGCAGTGCCTGTACCTGATCCCGGTCATACTTGTAGCCGTCGAAGAACACGGGGAAGTAGGAGTAGTTGTGCTTCACACCTGCCTGAGGCGCGATCAGCTTGATGCCGGGGACACCGGACAGGCGCTCCACATAACGGTCATAAGCAGCCTTACGCTTTGCGATCTCTGCATCGATGTGACGCAGGTTGCAGATACCCATAGCGGCTTGGAATTCATTCATTTTTGCATTGCCGCCTACATAATCGACACTTTCCGCATTGCGGATGCCAAAGTTCTTCATATCGTTCAGCACCTGCTCCAGCAGATCCTCACGGAATGTCACAGCACCGCCCTCAATGGTATTGTATACCTTGGTGGCGTGGAAGCTGAACATTGAAGCATCACCAAAGTTGGCAACACTTTCACCGTTACGGAAAACACCGAAAGCGTGGGCTGCATCATAGATGACTTTAAGATCGTGCTTTTTGGCAATGGCATCGATGGCATCCACATCGCACATATTTCCATATACGTGCACAGGAACAATGGCGACCGTCTTTTCTGTGATCAACGCCTCGATCTTCGCGGCATCCATCGTATAGTCCACAGGATTCACATCACAGAACACAGGCACCAGCCCATTGCGAACAATGGCATGGGTAGTGGAAACAAAGGTAAACGGGGTGGTAATGACCTCGCTTCCCGCAGGAAAACCCATTGCCGCGATCACATTTTCCAAAGCCAGATGACCATTTGTAAACAGCACCACATGCGGCGTTTCCAGATACTCTTCTAACTGTGCCTGCAGCTGTCTGTGCTTTGTGCCCATATTTGTGAGCCAGTGCGACTCCCAAAGCTCCTTGATTTCTTCACAATACTCTTCATAGCCGGGCATAGAAGAACGGGCCACATTACTCTTTTTCGCTGACATATCGTTCCCTCCTTAGGATCTCACGCAATATCCATAACAGGGTAAAATCGTGATAATTTCATAACAGCTCAATCTATTATAACAAAGAATAATCTCAATGTAAACCAAAAAAGGCAGAAAAATGTCGAAAAACCACAATTACCTTTATTTTTCTTCGGAGATCGGGTCTACATAGAGATCCACCTCTTCCTCCAGGATCTGCAGAAAACGCTCTGCTTCCGGGCGCAGAGGGCGCATAGGATTGGTTGCCACCAGCAGCCGCTGGAAAACACCTTCAATGGGGATACACCGGAAGCCATAACGGGAGATCGACCGCTCTGACGGCATCTTTTGTATGCTGAAGCCCAGACCCTGCGCCAGCATTTCATTTTTCAGTGAGGAATTGTTGGTAACAATGGCGTGAGTGGGATCCAGACGGATATGCTCCTTCAAAAAGGCGCATTTGCTCAGATTCATACCGGGGGTCTCCAACAGCACCTCTTGATCAAAATCCCGGGGACATAGCTCTTTCTTGCTGTAAAGACGGTGCTCCGGGCCAATGACGATGACCACCGGGATCTTCCGCAGCTCCTTCCAGACCAGATTTCTCTGGGTCATTCGCTCGTTTATTGTTTCGTTGTAGGTTTCAAAGCGGGCGCTTACCACGGCATCCAGCTCAAAAAATGCCAGCTTCTTTAGAGGGTCTGTGTAGCTTGTCTTAAAAGAAAATGCAACATCCCGGTGATCTCTGTGCTCCTTCAGAAACCGCAAGATCGCGGTCTGTACCGGAGCATAGGGGACATATGACACCTCCATACGCCTCTTGCGCCCCTTGCCGATCTCATTGATCAGATCCCGTGTTTCGCAGATCCGGCTGGCATATTCCAGCACCAGCTCCCCCTGAGGAGAGGGAACAAGACCCTGCTGGGTGCGGACAAAGATAGGATACCCCAGCTCCGTCTCCAGATTCCGCAGACTCAGGCTGACACCGGGACGGGTCACAAAAAGATTCTCTGCCGCCTTGGATACAGAGCCGGTGCGATAGATCTCCAGAATGTATTGCAGCTGACCGAATGTCATAAAAATCCCTTCTTTTCCGCTTTTTTTCACTCAGTATAGCAAAACTCCTAACAAAAAGCAATACAGTTGTTATAAAAATTTTTACGCTGGTAAGTATTTCTTAACTATAAAAATCAGTTTATCTGTGCTATATTTATGATGTGTAAATATCATAAATATTTATGGAGGTATACTTATGAAAAAACGACTGCTTGGGCTGTTTCTGACAGTTGCTATGCTTCTGAGTATGATGGTGTTCCCCGTCAGTGCGGAAGACACCACGACCCTGCCCGAAACATGCCCTCACTGCAACAAGGCTGTCACCTGGAGTCCTCTGACCGAGGACAATGCGGATGACACCTACATTGTCGGTGGTCACCACTACCTTGCTTTTGAGGCCGACACCGCTGAGTGGGCCACCAAGAGCGTCCCCAAGACTGTTTGTCTGTACATGAACGGCAAGACCGTCACATCCAAAGAGGGTGTCGGTCGTATCTTTACCGTAGCAGGCACCCTGAGCCTGATCGGTGAAGGTACTGCTATGGGTCGTGGATTTAGCGATACCAGCTCCTATGGCGGCGCTATCAATCTTACCGGCACCCTGAATGTCTACGGCGCAACCGTCACCACCACTGCTGAAGAGGGCCGCACCGCAGGCCGCGGCGGCGTTGTGTATCTGAGTAAGGACGCATCCGTTCTGAACCTGTACAGCGGCTCCATCATCGGCGGTAAGGCAGCCAACGGCGGTACCCTGGGTATCGACACCGGTGTTGCCAACATTTACGGCGGCACTTTGGGCGGCGGTACTGCCACCTCCGCCGGCGGCTCTGTCTACATCCGTGACGGCGGTACGCTGAATGTTGCCGGCGGCACCATTACCGGCGGTACTGCCAATACCACCGGCGGTACCATCCATTCCCATCATGCGGCGAACCTGAATATTTCCGCCGGTACTGTGGAGGGTGGCACTGCCACCAAAAACGGCGGTACCCTTTATGCCAACAACACCAACGGCGGCCAGATCCTGATGTCCGGCGGTAAGCTGGTGGGCGGCTCCGCCTATGCCGGCGGCGCTGTCTACATCAACGCCGGCGCCAGCTTCCAGATGACCGGCGGCTCCATCACCGGCGGTGATGCCTCTGCCACCGGCGACTGCGTCTACATTCCTGCCGATGCACATATCGACCTGAGCGGCAGTGCATCCATTGAAGAGGTACAGTTTAACAGCTATGATCCCACCCGTGTCACCGTTTCCGGTGTCTGTACCGGAAAGGTCACCTTCCGGGGTGGCAGCGGCGAAGCTGTGGACGGCAAGGTCATCGGTGTTGCGGAAGAGGGAGCAGATCTCCACGGTGCCAGCTACGGTGTTTCCAACACCGAGCTGTATGTGATCCACAAGGGTACCGATCTGGTCATTTCCGGTATCGGTTATGTGGACCCGGTAGAGACCCACATTGCCTACTGCGAGGCCTGCGGCAAGGATGCCACCTGGATGTCCTACAGTGCCGTGGATTACGAGGCTCATACCTATATGTATTCCGGTCACTACTATGTGGACTCCGAGGAGGACACTGTCAACTGGAAGCTGAAGTATATTGTGGGCGCTGACCATGTGTGTCTGGACCTGAACGGCAAGACCCTGGTAGGCTCCTCCCGTGCCTTTGATATTACCGAGGGCGTGCTGAACATTATGGACTCCGTTGGCGGCGGCACTGTGACTGCCAGCGGTCCTACCAATGTGGCAACTGTCTACGGCGGCACCTTCTTCGTCCGTGAGCCCTCTACCCTGAACCTGTACTCCGGCAAGCTGACCTACACCCTGCCCACCGACGACAGAAGCTATGTTTCCCGTGGCGGTGTTATCTACAACCGCGGTCAGGTGAACATCTACGGCGGTGAGGTCTCCGGAGGTGCAGCCAAGGCAGGCGCCAACATCTATGCCGATGCCGCTTCCACCTATGTAGGCAAGATCGGTCTGTACGGCGGCGTTGTGGGCGAAAATGTGAAGGTCCCCGGTGCTTCCACCTCCGGTTCCTGCATCGTGACCCGTGGCACCGTTACCCTGTCCGGTAACCCCCAGGTCAAGGCGCTGCTGATGGGCAGCAACGATTACACTCCTGCTCTGGGAGAGCGGCTGATCGTGGAAGGTGCATACACCGGTACTGTGGAATTCACTATCAGCGGCTACGCAGACGAAATGGACATCGGTAGTTCCGCAAACGCTGACCTGACCGGTGCCAACATCACCTTTACCAACGATGCAGAGGGCGGTATTCTGACCGTTGTTGGCGATGAGCTTATGATCATCAAGGGCAGCCCCGTGGCTCTGGCAAAGACAGAGGCCGGCTACACCGCCCATACGACTGTTGCCGATGCCATTACCGCTGCAGGTACTACCGGTTTGGTGGTCCTGCTGGCAGATGCTGAAAGCATCACCGTGGACAGTCTCACCCATATGGATCTGAACGGCTACAGCGTTTCCGGTGCTGCCGGTAACGGTGTGCTGGTCTGCAAGGACAGCGCCACCGATGACTTTGATGTTTCCGACGGCATTTACGGCAATGTTACAAATGCAACCTGTCAGGTTGCAGCCATCACCGTTGCCGCACCTATGGGTGGCGACAACTACCTGATGATCAAGGAAGACGGCTACTCCTTCCACCGTGTACAGCTCACCGTTGGCGAGGCTGTGCTCCGTCCCACCGAGGCAGGTATTTACTTTAACAGCAGCTTCCGGGGTGACGCTATGGTTGCCGCCCAGATCAAAAATGTGGGCATTATCCTCAATGCCGCCGAAGCTCCCTCTCTTGCCAATATGGAGACCACCTCTCTGTACACAGTGCAGGGTGCTGACAAGTTCAATATGAACGGCAACAGCTGCCTGCTGTCCGGCATTCTCAAGACAGAAAATGCCGATGCCGACAATCTGGCAAATGCTGCCACCTCTGTGTATGCCGGTGCTTACATCGAGACCAAGAGCGGCTCTGTGCTGCTGGGCAACACCGTTTATACAAATCTGCAGGAGCTGGTTGCCGCAGTCAATACCGCCTGGGCAAAGAAGACCATTCAGCAGAAGCGCGCCTTTATGGATATGTACTACACCTACGAGGCGCTGATGCAGGATGCAAGCTGGTCTGTTTCCAATGCGATCTCCATTGCTGACCGCAAGGTACAGTTCGAGACCACCGACTACACCCCCTATCTGTGTCCCTGGGACTACAATGTGGTGGATGTGGCAAAGGCCGACGGCAAGATCCACTACTACTTCTTTGCAGGCGAGGGTCTGCACATCAGCGATACCCAGACCTACAAGGACAAGTGGGGCGATGCTTACCTGATGGTATTCCCCAACGGTCAGACCATGCTGGTGGACTCCGGTCCGCTGTCCTACGCTCCCGTTGTGGCTGAGAACCTCCGCCGTATGGGCATTACCCATCTGGACACCATCCTGATCACCCATCCCCACTCCGACCACCACAACGGTCTGTTCTCCGACAGCGCGGTGCTGAATATCGGCTACCTGCAGGAGATCACTGTGGGTCAGGTCTACTACCGTGGCGGCACCGATCCCGAGTCCACCACCGAGGATATGGTTTCCCGTGTCTGCCGTGATCTGAACATCCCCTGCGACATTATGGAAAAGGGCGATGTGCTGCAGTTCGGTGATGTAAAACTTGAGTGCGTATGGCCTCTGCTGGGCGAGGGCGACAGCCGTATTTCCGGCGGTGAGGAGATCAACAATATGTCCATCGTGGTCCGTGTGGACTACGGCGAGCACTCCAGCCTGCTTACCGGCGACCTGTATATGCGGGGCGAGCAGTGGATCCTGGAGCGTGTGGACCAGAGCCTTGTGGATGTAGACTTCCTGAAGGTCCCCCACCACGGCTACAACACCTCCAGCTGCACCGATTTCCTGGAGGCCGTCAGCCCTGAGCTGGCTGTGGCCATTGGCCGGTTGCCCATTCCCCAGAAGGTCTATGACCGTTATGAGAGCCTGGGCATCCCCTTCATCGATGACCGTATGTACGGCTATGTGGAGGTAGTTGGCGCTGCGGACGGCACTCTGACCTTTGAATCCTCCCGTACCCCTGACGGCTCTACCACCACCCCCGACACCGGCGACGAGGATGTCACCCCTGACGAGGACGAAGGTTAATAAAAAAGTCACCTCCCCCGGGAGGTGACTTTTTTGGGTAAATTCCTGTTTATCTTCCTGTCATTCTGAGCGAAGCGAAGAATCTCCATCGTAAAACACCGCTATTCTGAAGGAGATCCTTCGACTACCCCTTCGGCTTCGCTCAGGGTCCGCTCAGGATGACACACCGCCTTTGGTGGTGTGTCAAATTGAAATTTGAATGTCGTTTTATTTGGCGTTACCGACGGTAGAAATCTTTTTTGTATTTAGGAAAGAATTACTCCACGACTTCCACAGGCTCTACAGCCTCCTCTGCGGGGATCTCCTCCACAGGAGCTTCCTCAGCAGGTGCTTTCAAAAGGATGGGAACAAGGCCCACCAGGACGATGGCTGCCAGGAACAGGAGCTGGCTCCAGAAATCGGTGTTGCAGGAAATAAGATTGTAGACATAGTGCAGGAAACCGTAATCAAAGCTGAACACAGATTTAATTGCATTCCAGGCTGCAGACAGGATGCCGCCCAGGTTGCTGACAGCCACAATGCCCAGAGGGATCAGATGGGCAGGGAAACGCAGCTTCTTGCCGTACAGCAGCACCAGGACCGCAGCCGCAACATACAGGATCGCGTTGGTGCTCATACCTATAAGATCGCCCAGGTTGGAGAGATAATACTCAAAGAAGCGATCCAGTCTGCCGCGACTGATGTACCGGAACAGCTCGTCCAAAATGTCGATGGTATCGAAGAAGGATACAATAAACAGGCTGACCGCCGCTGCACCAAAGACCAGCGCCTCGCCCATTCTTGCCTTTTTCTTACCGAAGAACATAAATGCGTAGACAAGGATCAGCAGATGGGGCAGCAGAGATACCGCTGTGCTCAGGAAGTCTACCACAAGATTCCAGATCATCTCACCGTCGGCTGAGATCTCGATCAGCGCAAAAATGGCCCAACTGAAGTAACCCACACAGCTGCTCAGAATCGCAATAGCAGCGGCTGCCATCATTCCCAGCTTGAAGAGGGTCGTTTTCTTATCACCTTTTAATGTATTTGCCATAACAAATCTCCTTTCCTTTGACCTTTTCATTATAGCAAGGGAGCGACCAAATCGCAACACCTTTTGCCCAAAATATCCGTTTTATGGACAGTTGTAGGGACCGGCGTTATTGAACTTCGGTATGCTTGCCACCGGCAAGCATTGTTATTAAAAGATTCGCTGCGCTCTGCAACATTGGTTAAGGTATGATTGCCACCGGCAATCATTATTATTGGAAGATTCGCTGCGCTCTGCAACACCCCGACGGTCCTGGTTGAGAGTTGAGAGTTGAGAGTTGAGAGTTGAGAGTTGAGAGTTTTCACGCCCGCAGGGCATATCGCTCCGGGAAGCGGAATATCGCGTCCATCGGGACATATCGCAAATTCCCGCAAGGAATTTATATCGCTGGATCTATTGTCCCTTTAGATAGGGAGTCTACCAAAGTGTTTGATATACTGGAATTTGTATACTTTCTTATATCACCGCAGGGAGTGATTCAGCGACAGCTAATAAAAGAAGATTAAGCAAGAAAATAACGAGCGGCAAAAATTGAATTACAAACGAAAAAACACTACGTCCCTTTCTTCTAAAAACTATGGATAAAAGTATCCCCGCAATGCACAGCAACGGAATCAAAAAAGCTATCACACAAAATATATTTATTAAATATATATAAAGCGGGTTGGTTGCACCCATTGTGCTCTCAGAAGCCATCTGTAAAAGCCAACTGAAGAGTGAGAGAGGAATATACAGGATACCTACGATTAAATTAAAGAATTTTCCGATTCTATCGATTCTTTTCATTTTTGCACACCTTTCTGTCAGATTCTTATTTGTTAGTCAGTTGGCTTTCGCTTGCAAATCCTTGGTATAAACGGATAATTCTTTCATTGTTTTATTTTCCATCCTTCACACCATCTTGCGATATGTTGCTTCGCAACGCGATATATTTTTCAAATGCGATATAACCTTCGGTTGCGATATGATATAAATTCCTACGCCCCGCAGGGCATATCGCTCCGGGAAGCGGAATATCGCGTCCTTCGGGACATATCGCAAATTCCCGCAAGGAATTTATATCGCTGAATCTATTGTCTGCACAAGCAGACAATAGATTCTACATGGGCACATCTTGGAAACAAATCAACAGCAATGGCGTTTTGGACGCGGTAGCCTTTTTCCTTCAAAAGGGCAACATCTCTGCCCAGGGTGGCGGGGTCACAGGACACATAGACGATCCGGCGGGGGTGCATTTGGTCCAGCGCCTCCACGGTATCGGCATTCAGACCCTTCCGGGGCGGGTCTACCACCACCACATCGGGAACGATCCCCTGCTCCTTCAGGGAAAGGGCGGCCTTGCCTGCATCGGCGCAGAAGAATTCCGCATTGTCGATGCCGTTGCGTTTTGCATTTTCCCGGGCATCCTCCACCGCCTGCTCCACGACCTCCACACCGATAACCTTACCGGCGGCCTTTGCCATCGTCAGGGTGATCGTACCCACACCGCAGTACAGGTCCAGCACCAGATCCTCCTTCGTAATACCGGTCTGGGCAATGGCAGCCTCGTAAAGCCGCTGTGCCTGGTGATGATTTACCTGATAGAAGGACCTCGCAGACAGGCGGAAGGTCAGTCCGCACATAGTATCCTCAATATAACCGGGCCCGTAAAGGGTGACAAACTCCTCCCCCAGCACCGTATTGCCGGGTTTGGTATTTACAGAGAGCACCAGTGTGGTAAAGCCGGGAACTGTCTTCAGCTTTTCGATCAGCTGCTCTGTCCGGGGAAGCCTTCTGCCGTTTACCACAAGGCACACCAAAAGCTCCCCGGACACCGCCCCCCGGCGGACATAGATATGGCGCAGAAGTCCCTTGCCGGTGGCTTCCTCATAGGCAGCAATATTGTTTTGGTTTACATAATCTATAACTATATTTTTTACCTGCTCTGTCTCCTCCGGGAGGATCCGGCAGCCCTTATTTTCCACCACATCGTGAGTGCCTGCCCGGAAAAAGCCTGCCACCACCTTCCCCTTGCGGGTGGTCACAGGGTACTGTGCCTTATTGCGGTAGCCATAGCAGGTGGGGGCAGAAAGAAGCTCCACTTCCTCCAGGTTTTCGCCTCCAAGGCGGTTCAGTGCCTGCCGGACACGCTCTGCCTTCAGACGGCACTCCTCCTCATAGTCCATGTGCCAGAAGTCGCACCCGCCGCAGGAGGCGGAAATGGGGCACTCCCGCTGGACACGGTGGGGAGATTTCTCCAGGATCTGGGTGATCTGTCCCGATGCCCAGGTCTTCTTTGCTTTTTCGATACGCACGAGGCACTTTTCCCCCCGGATGGCATTGGGAACGAAAACCACACAGCCTTCAATTCTGGCAACGCCCTGCCCCTCGGCGGTATAGTCGCAGATCTCTGCTTCATAAAGCTTATTCTTTTCCAGCATCGGTGATCCTCCAAAGATGTTTTCTCTATGATACCACAAAAAGATGAAACGGTAAAGATAAACAAATTTCCGATTTAGCGGGCAAGCGCCCGTTGTCATTGCGAACCAGTGACAAATGTCACTGGTGTGGCAATCCGTAAAGTAAGTGACACGGAGGATTGTACTGAACGATAAAATGATATTTCAAGTCGGA
>JAZNZZ010000235.1:0-7155 GCA_045595205.1 Faecousia sp. | reverse complement strand
AGAAGGCTCTGCTGCCTGTGATTCCTCCCATTGAGGAGTTCCCCTACGCCATCCGTGTGGTTTCCGAGGTGCTCAGCTCCAACGGCTCCACCTCTCAGGGCTCCATCTGCGGCTCCACTCTGGCACTGATGGATGCCGGTGTGCCCATCAAGCGCCCCGTTGCAGGCATCTCCTGCGGTCTGATCTCCGATCAGGAGACCGGCGAGTGGAGAACCTTCACCGACATTCAGGGTGTTGAGGACTTCCACGGCGAAATGGACTTCAAGGTGGCAGGTACTACCGAGGGTATCACCGCCATCCAGATGGACCTGAAGAACAAGGGTCTGACTATGGAGATCATTGCCGATGCTCTGGAGCGCTGCCGCAAGGCCCGTCTGACCATCCTGGACGAGGTGATGCTGCCCTGCATCCCCGAGCCCCGGGCTGAGGTCTCTGAGTACGCGCCCAAGATGATCAGCCTGACCGTTCCCGTGGACAAGATCCGCGAGATCATCGGCTCCGGCGGCAAGACCATTCAGAAGATCTGTGCTGACACCGGTGCCAAGGTGGACATTGAGGATGACGGCAGTGTGTTCATCTCCGCTGTTGACGCTGCTGCTGCCAACGCTGCCAAGAAGATGATCGACGACATCTGCTTCGTTCCCGAGGTCGGCAAGCTGTACTACGGCAAGGTCGTCCGCATCCTGCCCATCGGTGCTTTCGTGGAGATCGCTCCCGGTCACGACGGTATGGTGCACATCTCCAAGCTGGAGAACCGCCGCGTGGAAAAGGTCGAGGATGTTCTGAACATCGGTGATATGACCTGGGTCAAGTTTATGGGCTTCGACGAGAAGGGCCGCGCAAACTTCAGCCGCAAGGATGCACTGAAGGAAATGGAAGGCCAGCAGTAATTTAAAACAAAAAACCTACCGGCTGGAATTTCAGCCGGGAGGTATCTTTGTAATAGATTCCTGTTTATCGTTCCGTACAATCCTCCGTGTCATTCCGAGCCAGTGCACACAATGGCGTGGGAATCCGTTCCAAATACTTACTTTACGGATTGCCACACCAGTGACATCTGTCACTGGTTCGCAATGACAACGGGGGTGACAGTCATTGCCGAAGGCAATGGTGATTTGCTTCGCAAATCACACGGAACGGATAAATCCGTTCCCTACGCGACGGAACGATAAATTGGAATTTACAAATTTTCAGGAATATGTTATACTGGAGAAAAAGCGGAAAAGGAGCGTATGATTTATGAAAAGGATTCTTTCTGTTGTTCTTGTGATGATCACCGTGCTTTCCCTGTGTGCCTGCGGTGAAAACAAGCAGCCTGCAGGTCTTGAGGTGGGCTTTGGCCGCTGTCTGATCGTGCCGGATTACGAGGTGCAGCTGGCAGGCGGCGCCGCCACCCGTGTGGCAAAGGGCGCTCAGGACAACCAGTACATCACCTGCATTGCCCTCCGTCAGAACGGTGAGACCTACATTATTGGCACAATGGACTTTATCTGTGCCGAGGATGTATTCGTGGACCCTGCCAAGGCGCTTATGAGTGAAGTGACCGGTGTGCCGGAGGAGAACATTATGCTCAACGCCACCCACACCCACGCCGGTGCGGCGATCCGTTCCAACGGCTCTACAAATGTAGACCGCTACCGCACGGATTTCTTCGGCTGGGCAGAGCGTGCCGCCAAGGATGCTGTGGCAGATCTGTCCCCTGCTGAGGTTTCCTACGGCAGCACCACCACAACGGGTATGGCATTTGTCCGTCACTACAAGATGTCCGACGGCAGCTACGCAGGCCCTAACTACGGTGATTTCAGTCTGGGCATTGAGGGTCACAGCAACGAAGCAGACACAGAGCTGCAGATGATCCGCTTTACCCGTCCCGCGGAGCACAAGAAGGACATCGTTCTGATCAACTTCCCAGCCCACGCAACTATGACCCAGTCCAGCACCACCCTGTCTGCGGACTTCCCCGGACCTACCCGTGAATATATTGAAAGCACCGCAGATGTGCTGTGCGCCTACTTTATCGCCGCTGCCGGTGACCAGGTGCCCAGCAGCCGCATTGCAGGCGAATCCTTCAGCACGGACTATCAGGTCTACGGTCACGAGCTGGGCCGCATTGCAGTGGAAGAGGCTATGCCCAACCTGACCAAAGCTGAGAACACCGCCTTCGGCTACAGCCACAGGACCTACACCGGCAAGTCTATGAAGGAGGGTCTTGACCGGCTGCAGGATGCGCTAGCTGTACAAACAGAGTGGAATATTGTGGGCAGAGGCACCACCGAGGGCAAAAACGCCGCAAAGAAGTACGGCTTCTCCAGCGTTTATGAGGTCAGTGCCGTGATCAGCCGCTCCAAGTATGAGGAATTCAACTCTATGGAGCTGAAGACCCTGGCTCTTGGTGACATTGGCATTATCTTCGCACCCTTTGAGATGTTCGGCTCTGACGGTATGTACATCAAGGAAAACTCCCCCTACCCTATGACCTTTGTGATCACCTGTGCAGAAGGTGCTGAGGGTTATCTTCCCAGTGAGCTTGGCTTTGAGATGCAGTGCTACGAATACCATGTGACCCGCTATGAGCGCGGCACTGCCAAGAAGGTGGCGGACGAATTCGTTTCTATGCTGACAGAAATGAAAAATCCCCAGCCGGAGTAATACTGAATGCATAATGCATAATGATCCTGCAGCATTGAAATAATTAAATGGTGTTGTCTCGGAAGAGGCAACACCATTTTTCTTGCGATTATTCGGATCTCATTTTCCGGAAGCTTTCCAGCAGCCGGAGCACCACGCTTTCGCCTGTACCGGCAATGTAGCGGCACATAAACACCTCGTAGCCGCCGTGGGGCACGGCATTGCAGGAGGGCATATAGCCGCGGTAGTTCAGAGAGTAGCCGCAGGGGAAGGTCATCTTATAGGGAGATGCATCCCGGAGCTGCTTGCCGTTGGTATCGAACATCTCAAAGGGGAAGAAGCCCAGCGCCAGATCACCGATGGCAACGGCGGCAAGCTCCATTTCCTCTGTCTCCGGCAGACCGGCACGGCGGATAATGATACCCGGCTCATACTTGTAGGCAATGCCGTACTTATCGGATAGCTCCTTCCGCGCATCGTCGTTTTCCGCATCGCTGATCTCCCGGGCCTTGTCCACCAGATGGTCGGTAGTGTGGTTGATCACGCAGGTCAGGGTATCGTTGCGGAGCTTCAGGGTGGAGAAATCCAAAGGCTCTGCTTTCTCCAGAGCCTCCAGAGAGGCTCTTGCCAGCTCATAGCCTACACCGTAATAGTCCTTTTTCAAGGGCTTTTCGGCGGCGATCCGGGTGGAATAATTGGTATTGCCGCAGGCGCCCTGCATATACATCACAAGTCCGTCGGTCTCCGCCTCCAGCTTATCCCGGAGCGGACCCACAAAGTCCGCATTGATCTGGAATTTCTGCTCGCCCAAGCCACCGGCGGCGTGGACCTGGTAGCTGACCATAATAATATCCTTGCCGCCTTCCCGGGAGATCCGCACAGCACGAAGGCTCAGGTCAGCATCGCTTTCGTGTGCCACCTTTTCCACCTTGGAGCGGTTGGCAATGGAATACCATGTGCCGTCTGCCATCTGATAGCGTCGGACGAAGCTGACCTGCTGGGTGACGGTCTCGCCGCCCTCCATACCGGTAACAGTCTTTGCATCGGCAACAGCACCCACCGCCGCCTTTACGATGGCAGGATAGCCGATGCGCTCCCGCCAGTCTGTAACAGTGGGGTCGTTCTGGGCAGAGCAGTCGGGACTGGAATGGTTGTGAGGCGTATGTAAAATAATATTTTCCTTTGCCACGCCGGTGGCTGCTTCGATCATAGGACGGACCTCGGCTGAAAAATACTCGTAGACATTTCGCACATCCATACCGATGATCAGGATCTTCGTCTCTCCCTGCTCCAGATACATCGCAGAGGCACAGATGTCCTCACGGACCGTTTCACCGGGATTGGTGCTGTTCATACGGACCGTCTTATCCGGGTTAAAAACCTCCCGGCAGTAGCCGAGCTTAAGCTGTGCCATCAGTCTTCCTCCTTCTTCATATCCTGGAGCTGGGCAGCCAGGGTCAGGATCTCTGCCTCGCCGGTGCCGGGGATATACCAGCACATATTCACCTCATACTCCCCGTGGGGCACCATCTGCTGGGCGGGCATATAGCCGCGGTAGTAGGATGCATAGTTACAGGGGAAGGTCATCTTATAGGGAGAAATGGCACGAAGGCGCATACCCAGAATATCAAACATTTCGTGGGGGCAGAATGCCATAGCAAAGTCACCCATAGCAATGCTGGTAAGCTCCGCAGGCAGCTGTGCCGGCATTTTGAAACGATTCACGATGCCGCCACGCTCATAGCGGTTGTTGATGCCCGCCTCTTTCATCGCCTTTTTGATCTCCTCAGGGTCGGTCATTTCGCCGATCTCCATTGCTCTGGGTGCAAGGTGATCCAGAGCGTGGTTCACATTGCCCATAAACGCTGTGAAACGGGTCTTGAGCTTGCCCATTGCCAGAGGCTCGGCAGCATCCAGTGCCTGCAGTGCAGTTTTTGCAAGGCTGACACCCAGCTCCCGGTAGTCCCGCTTTTCGGTCTCCTTCTCCTCCGGCAGGCTGGTGAAGTTGTTGGTGTTGCCGCAGGCGCCCTGCAGATATACCGCAAGTCCGCCGGTGGCCTCCTCCACGGTATCGCGCAGCTCGCCGCAGAAGTCCGCGTTCAGCTTATCCCGGAACAAGGACAGTGCACCGGCTGCGTGGACCTGATAGTTCATCAGGATCACATCCTTGCCGCCCTCTCTGGTAAAGCGCACCACGCGCATCTCAAGGTCGGCATCACTTTCGTGGGCAACACGGGGCGCTTCAGAGGTGTTTGCAGTGGCAATGCCCTTCCAGGTGCCGTCCTCCAGCTGATAGCGGCGGACAAAGGTGACCTTATCGGAGATGGCTTTGCCGCCCTCCATACCGGTAACAGGCTTGGCATCGGCAACAGCATCCTTTACCGCCTGCAAAATAGCAGGATGACCGATTTTCTCCATCCATTCGCCCACAGAAGCATCGTAAGTTGCCGCGCCCACATCGGGACTGGAATGGTTGTGGGTAGTGGCAAGGGTGACTTTCTCTATCGGCACACCGGCGATCTCACCGATTCTCTCGCGGATGGGATCAATGAAATGGGGGTAAAGCTCACGGACATCCAGAATGATGACCACAGCCTTGTCTTCCTTACCGCAGAAGTACAGCACATTGGCAGACAGCTTATGCCAAACCTCCACACCGGTGCACTGGCTGTTCATTCTTGTAGGACCGTTGGGGGTAATATCTCCCCGTCCAAATCCAAGGGTCAGCTTTTCCATAATCTTACCTCCTGTATATTAAATGCCGTAGTATTCTTTGACTGTATCACAAATGGCGTTTGCCTCCCATTTGGTGGGCATTTCACTAAACACCCGCAGCAGGGGCTCTGTGCCGGAGAACCGGATGACCACCCAGCCGCCGTTTTCAAAATAGACCTTGCAGCCGTCCATATAGGACACCTTGCGGATCTCGTAGCCGTCGAATTCCGGCAGCTCCCGCTTTGTAAAGATCCGCTCCTGCAGGGATTCCTTTCTCTCCGGGGCGAAGGTGTAGGAATTCTCATCCATATAGCAGGAGCCGTACTCCTTTTTGATCCGCTTCATCAGCTCCGACAGCTTTTTGCCGGTGACTGCCACCATTTCCACCAGAAGGGAGGCGGCATACACACCGTCCTTGCCGCGAATATGACCGGCAACTGTAAGACCGCCGGAGGACTCGCCCCCCAGAACTGCATCATACTTTGCCATACCTGCAGAAATGTGCTTAAAGCCTACAGGGACTTCGATGCATTTTTGCCCGAAGCTTTCGGCTATGGCATCCAGCCGGTGGGTGGTGGACAGATTTCGCACCACAGGTCCGGTCATACCCTTGTATTTTACCAGATAGTAGTACAGCAGCACCAGAATGTCATTGGGGTGCAGGTAATTGCCCAGATCGTCGATGACACCCAGACGGTCTGCATCTCCGTCCAGAGCAAGACCCATATCATAGCCACCGTCCAGCACCCGGGTACGGAGCAGATGCAAAAGCTCCGCAGAGGGGGCGGGCATTTTGCCGCCGAAGAGGGTATCGTGCTCCTGATGGATCACCTCCAGATCACAGCGACCGGAGATAAGAATGGTGCTCAGCGCCTTTTCGCCTACGCCGTACATAGGATCCAGCACCACCCGCAGACCGGCATTCCGGATGGCATCCATATTGACCTTTGTCATTACATCGTCAATATATTCGTTCATTGGGTAGAACTCTTCCACCAGTCCTGCCGCCACTGCCTTATCATAGTCCATACGGGAAAGCTTTTCCGGGTCTACCAGCGCGATATACTTTTCAATGTCCGCCGTCTGCACCTCATCTGCATCCCGTCCACCGGCGGTGAACACCTTGATGCCGTTGTACAGGGAAGGGTTGTGGCTGGCGGTGACCATCATACCGTAGGGGTAATCGTGCTTCATCACATGGTACATCACCAGAGGGGTAGGCACGCTGCGGCACACAAAGTGGCAGACGATCCCCTCCGCCGCAAAGACCTCGCAGCTCCATTTTACCGTTTCCTTTGAGAGAAAACGGCGGTCATAGCCCATAACCAGACCCCGGTCTGCCACGCCCTCTGCCTTCATTTTGTCTGCTATTGCCTTGGCAAGGATCTGGATATTGGCTTTTGTGAAATCCTCACCGATGATGGCTCTCCAGCCACCGGTTCCAAATTTGATCATAACTTTTCCTCCTTTTCTGCAGGTAAATAAAAAATCGTATTGATGGGGCGCACCATACCCACACAGCTTCCCCGGGAGGTGGCAGGACAGCTAAGCTCCATAAAGCTGCCGTCGTGCACCATACCCAGCACCGCTGAGCCGCCGCCGTCCACATTCATCAGATTGCGAATATCAGGGTACATAAGCCTTGCAATGCGGATCATTTCTATATAATCTGCGCCGGTGCTGCGGCTGCTTCTGCCGGAGAACACCAGCACCACAAGATCTCCGTTTTCCGTTGTGCCGATGGCAGTACGGGGGTGCTTGGCAAGCTTATGCAGCGCCGATTCCTGGGTCTGCCGGGAAAGAGGTGACATC
>JAZNZZ010000234.1:0-10835 GCA_045595205.1 Faecousia sp. | reverse complement strand
GCTTTGCGACACACATTAACTCTGAACTCTCAACTCTGAACTCTCAACTGTTTATCGAGCCAACGGCTCGCTAAACTGGGGTTTACAGAATATCTGCGCTGATGTAGACATCTTCTTTTCGCACCTTGTCCCAGGAGAAATCTTTGGAAAGCTCCTTTG
Source organism: Faecousia sp. (assembly GCA_045595205.1). Taxonomy (GTDB): domain Bacteria; phylum Bacillota; class Clostridia; order Oscillospirales; family Oscillospiraceae; genus Faecousia. The sequence continues at coordinate 10,676 of JAZNZZ010000234.1, read as the reverse complement.
CGCTGACGGCCTCCGGGCGATCCGTAAGACCTGCCGCGTGCGCCAAAAAGCCGATGAGCTGCTCCGGTGTCAGCTTTTGCTGCAATGCCCCTAAGTCCAGATCCCCGTCCCGCTTGCTCAGCCGCCGTCCGTCCGGAGCAAGGAGCATCGGTATGTGTGCGTATTGGGGATGAGAAAACCCAAGAAGCTCCTGTAAGTACATCTGCCGGGGAGCAGAGCTCAGTAGATCCATACCCCGTACCACCTCAGTTACACCGGCTTCTCCGTCATCCACAGTGACTGCCAGCTGATACACATACACGCCGTCAGCGCGGCGCACCACAAAGTCACCGCAGTCGGTGGAAAGATTTTCCTCGTAATGTCCCTGTACCAGGTCCTCCACCTGCCAAAGCTTGTCCGGGACAGTCACCCGCCAGGCGGGCTGCCGCTGAAAGGCGGCTCTTTGCGCTTCGGTCAGACCGCGACAAGTGCCGGGATACACATAAGTGCCGTCAGACAGGTGGGGCGCATTCACATTGTGCAGCTGACTGCGGGTGCAATAGCAGGGGTAAAGGAGCTTTTTCTCTTCCAAAATGGAGAAATACCGGTCATAGGCATTTGTTCTTTGACTTTGGGGCGGTGTTTCCCTGTCCCAGTCCAGACCCAGCCATAAAAGATCCTCCCGGAGGGTCTGTGCATATTCTGCTTTTGTCCGTTGGGTGTCCAGATCCTCCATACGAAGCACCATCTCACCACCCTTGCTGCGGACAGAGAGCCACGCCAAAAGGGCAGCAAATACATTTCCCAGATGCATCCGTCCCGACGGCGTAGGAGCAAAGCGCCCCACAGCTTGACCCATAAAGAAACCTCCCTCCCGTAAAATCGCATAAATTCCAATTTATCGTTCAGTACAATCCTCCGTGTCATTCCGAGCCAGTGCACACACTGGCGTGGGAATCCGTTCCAAATACTTACCTTACGGATTGCCACACCAGTGACATCTGTCACTGGTTCGCAATGACAACGGGGGTGACAGCAAGATAAATACGAATTTGAAATGTTTCTATAAAAATCCCTTCAGCTTTAGAATGATATACAAAAGCACCAGAACGATGGCGGTCATCAGCACCAGCAAAAGGGCAAGAAGACCGGTATAGCGCCGCCGGGGGCGGGGGTCAAAGATCTCGTCGTATTCCTCCGGGGGAACATCAGTGCGGTCTGCGTTGTACACCGGGACACCGGAGCCGGAGAGCACCACAGCCTCGTCCTCTTCACTTTCGTCAGCTTCCTCGTATTCTTCTTCCTCTTCTTCTCCGGCATCCTCCGTTTCTTCGTATTCTTCCTCCTCCAGCAGCTGCTCCAGCCGCCGCAGGGCTTCCTCTGTATCCTTGGGCATCCTGCCACCTCCTTTTTATAGTATTGTACATAAAACTGACCGGATAGTCAAACGGTACTTCAAATTCCAATTTAGCGGGCTGTCCCATTAAGATGTCGTAGGGGCGAACTGTGTTCGCCCGTCGTTGTGTACCAATGTGTTTTAGAGCGGGCGAACACAGTTCGCCCCTACGGTGTTGATCAATAGACAGCACGATAAACAGGAATTTAACCTCCCGGGGATACCCGGGAGGTTTTGGTTATTACATTGTGGGCAGGCCCTCGCGGCCCTTTGCCAGCTCCTCTTCGGTGGGGGTGTAGTTTTCCATCACACCGTTGTGGAACTTTTCGTAGGCATACATATCGAAGTAGCCGGTGCCGGTAAGACCGAATACGATGGTCTTTTCCTCGCCGGTCTCAATGCACTTCTTTGCCTCGTCCATAGCCACCTTGATGGCGTGGCTGCTTTCGGGGGCGGGAAGGATGCCCTCGATCCGGGCAAAATACTCCGCAGCCTCAAAGACCTCTGTCTGGGGAACGCTGACAGCCTCCATCAGACCGTCATCATACAGCTGGGACAGGGTGGAGCTCATACCGTGATACCGCAGACCGCCTGCGTGGTTGGGTGCGGGGATGAAGCCGGAGCCGAGGGTGTACATCTTCTGCAGGGGGCACACCATACCGGTGTCGCAGTAGTCGTAGGCATACACACCGCGGGTGAAGCTGGGGCAGGAGGTAGGCTCAACGGCAATGATGCGGTAGTCCGCCTCACCCCGGAGCTTCTCACCCATAAAGGGCGCGATCAGACCGCCCAGATTGGAGCCGCCGCCGGCGCAGCCGATGATGATGTCCGCCTTGACACCGTACTTGTCAAGGGCAGTTTTGGTCTCCAGACCGATGACAGACTGGTGCAGCATCACCTGATTCATCACGCTGCCCAGCACATAGCGGTAGCCCTCTGTCTTGCCTGCCACCTCCACAGCTTCGGAAATGGCGCAGCCAAGGCTGCCGGAGGTGCCGGGGTGCTTCTCCAGGATCTTTCTGCCTACCTCGGTATCCATAGAGGGGGAGGGAGTCACGGATGCACCGTAGGTACGCATCACCTCACGGCGGAAGGGCTTCTGCTCGTAGGAGCACTTGACCATAAACACCTTGCAGTCCAGATCAAAGTAGGAGCAGGCCATAGAAAGGGCAGTGCCCCACTGACCTGCGCCGGTCTCGGTGGTGACACCCTTAAGACCCTGCTGCTTAGCATAGTAGGCCTGGGCAATGGCGGAGTTGAGCTTGTGAGAGCCGGAGGTGTTGTTGCCTTCGAACTTGTAGTAGATCTTGGCGGGCGTGCCCAGCTTCTTTTCCAGACAGTAGGCGCGGATCAGCGGCGCGGGGCGGTACATCTTGTAAAAGTCCCGGATCTCCGTGGGGATCTCAATATAGGGGGTGGTGTCATCCAGCTCCTGGCGCACCAGCTCGTCACAGAAGACCGCCTTCAGCTCCTCAGCGGTCATCGGCTGATGGGTGTCGGGATTCAGAAGGGGAGCGGGCTTGTTCTTCATATCTGCCCGGAGATTGTACCAGGCCTTGGGAAGCTCCTCTTCGCTCAAATAAATTTTGTAAGGGATTTCAGACATAATAAATTCTCCTTTCTTTGTGGATGGGAAAATAAAAAATCCCATCCCGAATGCCGGGACAGGAGAAAAATCCTGCGGTGCCACCCTGCTTGATGCAAATGCATCCACTCACGCACACTGCTATGTGCTGCCCTTTGATAACGGAGCGGCGCTCCGACGCACATACTCAGGGGCAGCCCCCTTTTCCGATTGCCCTTGGAAGTCCATTCGCTACCGGCCTTTTCGCTGTGATCCCACCACCCACAGCTCTCTTGCAAAAGTGCTCCGATACCTACTCACTCTTCCGCAGCGGTTTAGAACATTATATGCAAAAGAAAAGAATTTGTCAAGACAAAGTAAATTCAGATTTGTCGCGCTGTAGGGAATGCATATATGCATTCCGCATTGCCGCAGGCAATGGTGATTTGCTTAGCAAATCACGCGGAACGGATATATCCGTTCCCTACGAGACGGAACGATAAATTCGTATTTATCGCTCCGTATACCGTGTCATTCTGAGGAGCAACGCGACGAAGAATCTCCATCGATAACACCGCTATTCTGAAGGAGATCCTTCGACTACCCCTTCGGCTTCGCTCAGGGCCCGCTCAGGATGACACACCGCCTTTGGCGGTGTGTCAAATTGTAATTTAAAACACAGGCACCAGAAAAAGTGCCCGGAGATTGCTCTCCGGGGACGGGTTTTGGAATTACTTCTCGTTCCAGATGGGGTTGCCGATGGCGATCATAGAGTCATCGGTCACGTCCACGATCTCGATGTAATAGTAGTTGGATGCGTTGTCGGCATCAAAGGCGAAGTAGGTGGTCTCGTTTACATCCACCTCACCGGAGAATACCACGCCGTTCTGATCGTAAACATCAGCGCGGTAGGTGTGGGTGGGATCGTAGAGGCTCTGATGGAAGTCGCCTACACTGAAGCTAAGGCGCTTGCCCTCAAAGGAGGTAGTGCCGCCCATCACCGTGTCACCCATTGCGGAGCGGACGCCCACGCCGCCAGCCACGAACTGACCCTTACGCAGCTGCTGGACCCATGCGTCTGCACCGCGCTCAGCGGCGTAGATCACGGAGCAGGCCTTGTCAGAGGGCATATCGTGCTCGTCGTTACCGGCGGTGGCATAGACCTTGTAGCCGGCCTTCATCATATCGGTCCACAGCTTGTGGTTTGCCTTGGTCTTCCAGCCGTCACGGGTGGTGAAGTAGGTGTAGAACACCTCGATACCGGTACCCTCCCGGAAGAAGGCATCTGCAGGATCGTCGGACTCAATGTAGCCTACGGACTTGGGATGCACCAGAGAGACGAAGCCGCCGTTGGCATAAACAGCATTGCAGACCTCGGTGAACCGCTCAGCGGTGAAGTTGGGGTAGCTGAAGTGCCAGCCGCCTGCCAGCTTTGCTGCATTGGTGCCGGTGTAGTCCTCAGGATAGTACTGCCACTGGTACTCAGCGAAGGAGGAGACAACATTCTCAAGACCCTTGGGATCGGAGAAGATCATATTGTAGTGCAGCTTCACGCCGGTACGGTCGGTGATGGTGGTAGCTGCCTCAGAGCCGCCGATAAGCTTGTTGTTATCCCAATCCTCCAGATACATATGAGACGACTGCTTGTGGTCCACGATGGTGGCAAAGTCCATATCCAGTCTGTCCAGCTCGGTCTTCCACAGGCTCAGAGGCTGCTTGCCGTCGGAGGTGCCGCCGGTGGCAGCGTGATCGTGGAGCTCGCCGTAGTAGGGCTGCAGACCTGCATACAGGGTGTTGAGGTTCATAACATCTGCAGAAACATTGAAGTCAAGGGAATCCCAGGGCTCACCCACAAGACCGTTGCCGCTCCAGTAGGTCATAAAGCGCTGCATCGTCTCGGCCTGTGCGTAGTATTCGTTGATGCTCTTCTCCACAGCCTTCATAATGTCATACAGGCTGTAGCTTGCACCGATGCCGGTATAGGTAGTGCCGTCAATGGTGATATAAGCTTCTGCGAAAATGGCCATCTGTGCGTAAACGCTGTTCATAGCGATCCGCTCCTGAGACACATCGTCAGACAGAGCCTTCAGAATGCCCTCGACCATAACGCCGTTCTGCTGGACACCGCTTTCAAAAGCATCTGCTGCGAAGGTTGTCCACAGAGCAGTCTCGTCGTTTGCAAAGTCGCTGCCTGCAAAGTGCTTCAGGCTGACCACAACGCCGAAGGAACCGATCAGCGGCTTCACCGTCTCGTCACAGCTCCACTTTGCGGTGAAGTAAATACCTGCAGTGGCGGGACGCAGTGCCACATTGGTGAGCCTTGCCTCCACACGGTGGAAGGAGTAAACGCCCTCTGCCTCTGCGGTGTAGTAATCCTTGTTCAGCACGCGGGTCAGGGCGGCATTTTTCAGGGTCACACCCTCCAAAGTGGCAGTGCCGAAGCCGTCAAAGTCGTCGTTCTCACTGTCAAACAGGGTGACAGTGCCGCTGCCGGTGATGGCAACATTCTGACCTGCCAGATCAACGGTGAATTCGCCCTCAGGCAGGACCAGCTCGCCGGATGCCGCCTGCAGATAGGCAGCGCCTGCGTATGCAGCCACAGCATCGGCGTTGGTCTTGTACCAGGTCTTGGTGCCGTTTTCCGCTACAGTGGCGGCGCCGGCAAAGTACAGAGTGCCGTCCTTGGCGTAAACAAAGGTGTTATCGTAGTTTTCGATTATGAGCTTTCCTGTAAAGTCACCGGTGGAGATGCCGCGGCTGTTGGCAAAGGCAGCACCGTAAACGCCGCCCTCCAGCAGAGAGTTTTCTGCGGTGTAGGCGATGTGGCAGGGGATCTCCTGAGCAAATTCAGGCAGGATCTCCAAAATGGTATATGCCTTTATGTAGAGATCATCAGCCACGCCCCCGGCGTTGCCGCCCCGGACGGTGAAGTTACCCAGAATCGCTTTGTTGGCACCGGTAGCAAGCGCATTACCGCCGCAGGCAATGTAGATGTTGCCGCCGTCTCCAAGGGAAGTGCCGTTGATGATCTGTGCCAGAGGGGTGTCGGGGTTACTGTCGTCCTTGATGGTCAGGGCGCCGCTGGCGGAAGCACTGTTGCCATAACCCATAGAGGAACAGATGTTACCGCCATTGCTTTCCGTGAAGCCACCTGTGATCACACCGCCGGTAATGTTGAGCTTGCCGTTGCCGTGGTAGATATTACCGCCGTCGCTGTCGGCCTTACCGTTTTCAATGGTGCCGCCCTGGATATTCAGCACGGTGTTGGTGGAGGACATATAGAAATTGCCGCCTTTGACATCGGCAGCACCGCCGGAGACCAGTACATTGCCGGAGATGGTCATCGTACACAGGGTAGAGGGGTACAGATTGCCGCCGTTGGTGGAGGCGTGGGCGTTGGAGCTTACACCGCCGGAGAGACTCACCGTGGCGTAGGTGGCATACAGGTTTCCGCCGTTCTTGGCAGTACCGGCATACTCCTTGCCTGTAGCCGGCGTACCGCCCAAAGTACCGCCGGTCATATTGAAGGTGACCAGACGCTGGGCGATGGTCGTGGTAGTGCCATCGGTGTTGGTCTTAGTCTCCTTGGCAAGACCGGCAAGGTACACATTACCGCCGTTTTCGGTGGCAGTGCCGTCGGTGATGGTACCGGAAGTAAAGTTTACAGTGGGCTTGCCTGCATAGCCGGCTGCGGCCACTGCATAGAGGTTGCCACCGTTGCCTGTAGCCTTACCACCGGTGACAGTCATACCCTGGAAATGCAGGGTGGGGCCGGTGCTGCCGCCGATGGAGGTGGCGATATTACCGCCGTTCTTGGCAGAGCCGCCCTCGATCTTGCCGCTCTTGAAGTAAAGCTTTGCGCTGTTGGCAGCGCTGATGTTACCGCCGCTTCCGGTGGCCTTACCGCCGGTGACATTGACATTTGTCAGGGTGTTTGTGCCGTTCTTGATCTGCATGTTACCGCCATCCGCGGTGGCAATACCGCCGGAAATGTTGCAATCCTCCATTGTCAGGGTAGCATTAACACTATAGAATGCACCGCCGTACTTTGCCTTACCGCCGGTGATATCACAATTCTTTATAGAAACCGTGGTTGAGGTCTGCAGGAAGACACTGCCGCCAAAATCGGGGGTGGAAGCACCACTGTTGGTGAAGGTACAGTCGGTGATGGTGGTAGCGCCGTTGTAAATTGCCAGATCACCGCCCTGACCGCCGGCTTCGCTGCGACCATTTGTAAAGGTGGAGCCGGTGATGGTTACAGCCGCGTCCTTGGAATAGACATTACCGCCGTATTTGCCGAAGCCACCGGTAAAGCTGCAGCGGGTCATAGTCAGGCTGCCGGACTTCTGGTAGACCAGACCGCCGTAGCCGTTATAGCCGGTGGCGATGGAGGTCAGCTCGCAGTCGGTCATGATCAAATCACCGCTGCTGGAAATGGCACCGCCGTACTTGGCAGCTGCTGCTGTGCCGGAAACGGTGTTGTTGACATGAATGTCCACATTGGTCAGGGTACAGGTGTAGCCGGCATTCACAGTAATGACCTTGCCGCTGCCGGTATAGGCAATGGCACCGGTGTCGTTGATGGTCACATCCTCCATCACCAGGTTGCCCTTGTTCATCAGGAACAGACCGCCGTTGGAGCCGGTGATGGGAGAGGTGTTGGTGATGGTACCGTTTACAAAGGTATGGGTAGAATTTCCGTGATAAGAGCCGAAAAGACGGGAAGCCGGTGCTTCCGGGTTTGCGTAGGTCAGGGTATGTCCGTTCAGATCAAAATAGATATTGACCTCGGCAGTGGTAGTGTTCAGATAGTACACCGTGGCGCTGGCTGCCTGATCAATGGTCACATCGGCTGTCAGCTTGAAGTACCGGGTCATACCTGCGGTGTAGTTGTCAGTGGCTACCTTGTTCTCGTTGTAGGCGCCGTCGAACCACTCCAAAAAGGTGGCTTCGTCGCCGATCTCGATCCATTCCACATCTGCGGGAACGGCGACCGCCTGGACTGTGATGGCGATCGCTGCCACCAGCAGCACCAGCATCATCAGCACAGAAAATAAGCGCTTTCTCATTTGGTTGATACCTCCTGTGTTAAAATACGCATTTTGAAGCATTTCCTCCCACAAACAGAACAATGCCTTCCGGTCACTGCTTTCTGCGCCGAATCTCCGGTTGGATGCTTTACGATGGGGGAGGATACCCCCGTTGTAATCCGAAGCTGCGGTGCTTTTTGCGGTGACAGACGGAATTGTCCGTTTGCAAAGGAGAAAATACCTCAAATTAATAATATTATATCGAATTTGTTCAAAAAAGCAAATAAATAAAACTGATTGTTTGTATAATTTTTATTTATGGAGCAAGCATTCCCACACCGGAAATTGACAAGCAGGCAAACTGCGGGTATAATAACAGAAAATAATGTAAGGAGCGATCATTATGCATATTCATCCCGATCATACCTGTGGTGACCATACCCACAGCCACGAGCATACCCATACCCACGAGCACACCCACGACGGTGTTGCCCACACCCACGAGCATTGCCACAGCCACGAGCACGGACACCAGCATCCCCACGAGCACGATCAGCTTCACGGCGAGGGTCATACCCACGACCACAGCCACGAATGCGGAAGTGACTGTTCCTCCTGCTGCGGCAGCTGCCACACCCCCACCCCTATGGAGGAGCTGATGGCACTGATGCAGTATATGGCAAACCACAATGCCGCCCACGCGAAGGAGCTGGCAGAGCTGGCAGGCCGTCTGGAGGAGGCAGGAAATCACGCAGCCTTTGAGCAGGTGATGGCGGCGGTGTCTGATTTTGAAAAGGGTAATATGCGCCTGTCTTTGGTGCTGGCAAGCCTGAAGTGAGGTGCGGAAAAATGGAAGTGATCAAAGCTGGCTACAGCAGAGTTTGCTTCAGCCCCGATAAGGCTGTGAATATGAACAGCACAAAGATCGGAGAGACAGTTTACGAGGACATTTACACCACTGCTCTGTATCTGGAGCAGGGGGAGACCCGGGTGCTGATCATCGGTATGGATGTGCGTAATGTCTACACCTATTTTTCCAACACTGTGCGCCCGATGATCACCGAAGCCACCGGTGTGCCGTCGGAGAATATTTTCCTCCACACCCCCCACAACCACTCCAGTCCCGACTGCTCTGCAGAGAACAACCCCACCGTCATTGACTGGCGGGAGCGCATTGGCTTCCCTGCCATCGTGGAGGCTGCGAAAAATGCAGTGGAGAATGCCAGTGTGGTCACGGCAATGGAGGGCGCGGAAAAGCTGGCGCCCCAGGTGAGCTTTGTCCGCCGCTACCTGATGGAGGACGGCAACTGGTGCGCCATCGGCAATAAGTCCAAAGTGCCCAAAGTCGCCCACGAAAGTGATGCAGACCGCCTGCTGCGGGCGGTGCGGATCACCCGTGAAGAGGGCAAGGATATCGTGCTTGTAAGCTATCAGACCCACGCTGCCGGCGCACTCGGTGTACGCCCTACGGAGATCAATGCGGATTTTGTGGGTGCGCTCCGGGATACGGTGGAAGCAGAGGGGGATTGTCTGGCAATGTATCTGCAGGGTGCTTGCGGTGATGTGAACAACTCCACCCGCATCCAGAGCGAAAAGCATTTGCAGGTATCCTATGAGCAGGTGGGCGTTGCCCTTGGTGAAACGGCAAAGGAAGCGCTGAAAAATGCCAAGCCTATGGACTTCAGCCGCCTGCAGGTGATGGCTGCCACCCTGACCTGCCACACCAACCACGCAACGGACCATCTGGTGGAGGCCTGCCGTGCCATTCAGGAGCAGGAGGACCCGGAAAAGCGGCAGCAGATGTGTGATGAGCTGGGTCTGTGCTCCTTTGCTGAGCCCGGTATGATCATCCGCCGCTCCGGCTTTGCCCCCACAGAGGAAATGCCCTTGGCGGCGGTGGCGCTGGGAGATCTGGCATTTGGCTTCTTCCCCTTTGAGATGTTCAATACCAACGGCGTGCAGCTGCGTGCTGCGTCTCCCTTTGCAATGACCTTCCCCTGTGGCTATTCGCTGACCTACTTAGGCTATATGCCCTCCTGCAACGCTGTGCCCCACGGCGGCTATGAGGTGTTTATGTGCCGTTATGTTCCCGGGACCGGTGAGCAGGTGGTGCTGAAGCTGGCGGCAATGCTGCAGGAACTGAAAAACGAAAGAGGTTAAGCAGTGGGGAATTGAACCCCGATAGGTTTACAGGGGCAGCCTTGCTGGCGCAAGGCAAGGAAGATAAACAAAAATACAAACGAAAGGACGGTTGTGGGGCTGTCGGTGTTCGACTCCCCACTGTTTAAATTATGTGTCTTTCTACTGTTTATAAAAATGTTATGGAGCCTGCTGCCATCGTGATGAAAAATGTGATGCGCATCGACTGCCGGGACGGCAAGGTGATCCTCACCGACCTGATGGACCGCACCGTGGAGATCGAGGGCACTCTCCGTCAGGCAAATCTGGTGGACGGCTTCGTCATCGTGGACGAAAAGTAAATGAACGGGATGCTGCTAACCTGCAGCATCCCGTTTTAATTTCACATTTATCGTGCTGTCTATCGATCAACACCGTAGGGGCGAACTGTGTTCGCCCGCTGTCAATCAGGACCGTCGAGACGCCGGTCCCTACCGCGCCCCGTCATTGCGAACCAGTGACTCGGTCACTGGTGTGGCAATCCGTAACATAAGTATTTGGAACGGATTCCCACGCCAGTGTGTGCACT
>JAZNZZ010000233.1:0-9144 GCA_045595205.1 Faecousia sp. | reverse complement strand
GTCATTAAGTTAAGCGTGTCATCCTGAGCGCAGCGAAGGATCTCCATCGTATTTTGAAGGAGATTCTTCGTCGCGTTGCTCCTCAGAATGACACGCATTTTCTTATCTTAATGACATTGGAATCGAATCCGGGGGGATGTTCTTTTTTGATGTAAATTTCAATTTGTCTTCCTGTCACCCCCGTTGTCATTGCGAACCAGTGACAGATGTCACTGGTGTGGCAATCCGTAAAGTAAGTATTTGGGACGGATTCCCACGCCAGTGTGTGCACTGGCTCGGAATGACACGGAGGATTGTACTGAGCGATAAATTGTAATTTGAAAAGGGCCGGTCCCTACAAATGCTCTGTTCCACAAATACGGTTTTACCGGATACGGAACTTGAAATCGATGGTTTTGTCTGTGATGCGGTATTTTTCACTCAGAGGTGCTACGCAGCTGCCTGAGCCAACGCCCCGGTTTTTGTAGCAGACGATGACCTCGGTGCTGTCCGGCTCCGGCAGCTCAAAGGCGTGCTGACACCGGAACAGGTCCTCCACCGTATGGTGCAGCGCAGAAAATTCAAAGGTATCTGCACCCCGGAAGGTTACGGAGGTCTTTCCGTCACCCAGAGTCACAAAGCGGGTGTCAATATGATTGCTGTGGTCCTGGGGCATAATATAGGGGGTGTACTCCTCTGTGACTGTGCCCTTCCACTGACCCATTTTGGTATAGTGGCAGAAGTCCACATAGCTCTCCCCATCACCTCTGCCGAAATACTCCAGATCCTCAAACTCTTTTTTCAGAGAGAAGCGCATACCGAACCGGGGGACTTCCCGGATGTCCGGCATAAATTTCCAGCTCATACCGTTGTCAAAGAAATCGCCGTAATCCCTCTGGGCATTGACCAGCTGCATATTCTTGTCCGCGTGCATAGAGATCTCCACGCCGCCGACAGTGAAGCGGTAAGAGATCGTACCGAAGTAGATGCCCACCCGGCTGGGTGCGCCGTAAGTACCTTCAAAGGTCACGGTGTAATCCGTATCTGTTTCCTTTGCCTCAAAGCTTCTGACCTTGAAGAAGGACTTGTGGACATGGTGCTCCAGCCAGAGCGCCTTTTCCTGCTTGTCATTGTCCAGCAAAGCGCGCCACAGCATCAGGTCCGCAGGACGGCGGAACAGCTCTGCCCCCTCCTGCTTCATAGACACCAGCATACCCCTTGCCGTGTCCAGGGTGAAGGTGTACTTTTCTGTCTCCACTGTGATATAGCGCCTGCCCGCCTCCACAGCAAGCGGTGCAGCGGCAGCTTCCACAGGTCTTTCCACGGGAACAGGCAATGCAAGCTGCTCCCAGGCAACAAGATGACCTGCCTCACACCACAAAGATTTCTCCCGCCGGGTCATACAGATCTCCAGATAAGCGCCCATACGGCAGCTGAAGGGTCTTTCGTAATCAAGCTGCACGGTGACCTTTTTGTGGGGGGCGGCACTGACAGAGAAGCTGCCCATAGGGATCACCTTGTCATCCACCCGGAGCTGATACGAAAAATCATACTCCGAAAGATCTGTGAAATCTCCCCGGTTTTCCAGCTGCACGATGCCCTTTACCGCATCCACCCAGGTGATCTTCAAGGGCTCCAGCACCTTCTTGAACTCCAGAAGTCCCGTGGAGGGAGTCCTGTCCGGGAACACAAGACCGTCACAGCACCAGTTGCCATCGTGGGGAAACTCGCCGCTGTCACCGCCGTAAAGATAGCCGAGCTTGCCATCCGGCAGCTCCTTAACCGCCGCGTGGTCACACCACTCCCACACACAGCCGCCGATTAGGCGGGGGTAGCGGTAGATCACATCCCAGTAATCCCACAGGTCACCGGGGCCTACGCCCATTGCGTGGGAATACTCGCAGAGGAAGTAGGGGCGGGGATCTTCGGTGATGCCGCCCTGGATCTCCACAAAGTTCACCGGCGGATACATACGGCTGATCATATCCACGCAATCCGGCACAGGGAGCTGCAGCTCGTCAAAGCGCTTGTTGAGATAGATGGCGTGTTCATAGTGGATCAGGCGGGTGTTGTCCCGGCGCTTGGCATACTGAGACATTTTTTCGTGGTTGCAGCCAAACTGTGCCTCATTTCCCAAGGACCAGGAGAAGATACAGGGGGCGTTCTTGTCCCGCTCCACCATACGCTCCATACGGTCCACCATAGAGCCCTCCCAGGCGGGATTGTCCACAATGGATCTGGCAGAGGCAACGGTACGCATACCCAGCGCATATTCCACGCCGTGGGTCTCCACATCGCACTCGTCCATTACATACAGACCGTATTCATCGCAAAGCTCATAGAAGGAGGGGTTGTTGGGATAGTGGGAGGTACGGACACAGTTAACATTGTGCTGCTTCATAAGGATAATATCCTTCAGCATATCCTCCCGGGATGCCACCCAGCCCTTTCCGGGGTAGGAATCGTGGCGGTTGACACCCTTGAGCTTTACCGCCACACCGTTGATCAGCAGCTCACCCTTGTCGCTGACGGCAATGGACCGGAAACCGATGCGCTTGCAGATAAACTCCCCGTTGCACCGGATCACAGCGCTGTACAGGTTTGGCTTTTCCGCAGACCAAAGCTCCGGGGACTTCACAGAATCGGCAAAGCTGCCGTCCCGCTGCTGAATGCTGAAGGTGTAGTCCTGAGGCACGCCCTTGAAGGTGACCTCCAGATCCACCGTGCCGTCCATCTGAGGCTTTAAATAGATGTCCTGAATGTGGTTTTCCGGGCGGGTCAGGGTATACACATCCCGGAAAATACCGTGGTAACGGAAGTGGTCCTGATCCTCCAGATAGCTTTCTGCATTGTTGGTGTACACCACGGCAATGACCGTATTGGTGCCGGGGTGCACATAGGAGGTGACCTCAAACTCTGCCTGCAGGTGAGAGCCACGGCTCATACCCACATATGTTCCGTTGACATACAGCTCCAGATAGCTGCTGACACCCTCAAAAACAAGATAGGTCCTGCCCTCGGACACTTCAAATTCCCTGCGGTATACGCCGACTCCGTTGAGGAGTGAGGTATAGGGAGGATCGTACTGGAAGGGGTAGTTCCTGTTGGTATAGTGGATCTGACCGTAGCCGTAGCACTCCCAACAGCCGGGGACCGGCAGATGGGCGCAAAAATCGATCTCTTCCGGCGTTTCCGGCAGATCCTGGGGGGATTCAAAATAGGAGAATTCCCAATCGCCGTTCAGATCCCGGTAGGCAGAGGAACGGAGCTTGTCACAGGAAAGGGCACTTTCCAGGGTGCTGTGGGGGATGTAATATGCCCGGGGACTTTCCCGGTTTTCGGACACAAGAGACAGGTCATTGAATTTTTCCATCGCATACGCCGCCTTTTTATTTTTTCTTCTCCCTAATTCTACCACAAAGCTTTTGGCTTTTCCATAGCAATTTGTTGTTTCTTCGTGGCATTTTGTGTGTTTTTTCTTGCAAAAAAGTACGCATTGCATTTTACTGCAATGCGTACTTAAACTTTGCATTTGTCTGCCGCTTATGGCAGATAGGATCTGCCCGCGGGAGGCTATTAGCCTCCCCTACGAACAGAAACCATATTTTTCTGTTTTTTGTAACAGTTTATTTTTCGTTCCAGATGGGATTGCCGATGGCGATGAGAGACTCAGCGGTTTCGTCGTAAATTTCCACACGGTAGAACTTGGCGCTGTCGTCCGCATCCATAGCCACATAAACCATATCGGTACCGCTAAACTGCTGAGAGTGAACAGTACCCTGATCGGTGATCACATCGATGCGGTAGGTATGGCTGTCATCGTACACGCTCACATGGAGGTCGCTGACACTGAGCATCAGGCGCTGACCGGCAAAGGCCGTTGTGCCGCCCATAACGGTATCGCCAATTGCCATACGGATTCCTGCGCCGCCGGTGATGAAGGTGCCGTTTCTCAGCTGCTCCACCCAAGCATCGGCAGATCTCTCATTGGAATAGATCACGCAAACTGCCTTGTCGGAGGGCATATTGTGCTCATCATTGCCGCCGGTGGCATAGACCTTGTAACCTGCCGCCAGCATATCGGTCCACAGCTTGTAGTTTTTCTTGCTGATATAGCCATCCCGGCTGGAGTGGTAGCTGTAGAATACCTCGATGCCGGTTCCCTCACGGAAGTAGGCATCCGCAGGATTCTCGGACTCAATGTAGCCGTCAGCCTTGGGATGTACCAGAGACACGAATCCACCGTTGGCATACACCGCATCACAAACCTCGCTGAACCGTTCTGCGGTAAAGGCAGGATAGTCGAAATGCCACTGGCCGCCGCAGCCTTCCCGGTCTTCCTCGGTCCACTGCCTGTAGTTAAACTCAGGGAAGGCGGAAACAACCGCCTCCAGACCTGCGGGGTCGGAGAAGATCATATTGTAGTGCAGACGCACACCGGTGCGGTCCTTGATGGTACCGGCAGCCTCAGAGCCGCCGATGAAGATGGAATTATCCCAATCCTCCAGGTACATATGCAGGGACTGTCTGTGGTCCACAATAGCGGCAAAGTCCATTTCCAGCCGCTCCAGTTCGGTCTTCCACAGGCTCAGGGGCTGCTTGCCGTCGGAGGTGCCGCCGGTGGCAGCATGGTCATGGAGCTCACCGTAGTAAGGCTGGAGGCCTGCATACAGGGAGTTGAGCTTCAGCACATCCTCAGATACCTTGAAATTCAAGCTGTCCCAAGGCTCACCGATGAGACCCTTGGCACTCCAGCGGGTCATAAACTGCTGCATAGTCTCTGCCTGTGCGTAATAATCATTGATCTGATCCGCAACGGTTTTCAGAATATCGTGCATACTGTAGCTTGCGCCGATGCCGGTATAGGTCACACCGTCAATGGTCACATAGGCCTCTGCAAAGATGTTCATCTGGGCATAGACACTGTTCATTGCGATGCGCTCCTGGGTGGCATTTTCATCCTTCAGGATGCCTTCGATCATAACACCGGTCTTGTTGACACCGCTTTCAAAGCTGTCAGCAGTGAAGGTGGTGTACAGGGCAGTTTCGTCATTTACAAAGTCAGCACCTGCAAAATCCTTCATACTGACCACCACGCCGAAATTGCCCATAAGGGGCTTTACCGTTTCGTCACAGCTCCACTTTGCCGTGAAGTAGATGCCGCCCACAGAGGGACGCAGCGCCACATTGGTGAGTTTTGCTTCCACACGGTGGAAAGAGCAAACGCCGTCCTGCACCAGCATATAGTAGTCCTTGTTATTCACCCGGGTCAGGGCTGTGTTGTTTAATGTCACACCGCTGACGGTGGCAGTGCCAAAGCCGTCAAAATCATCGTTTGCACTGTCGAACAAAGTGACAGAGCCAGTGCCGGTGACAGCAACTGTCTGACCTGCCAGATCCACAATATATTCACCGTCGGGCAGAACCAGTTCGCCCGCAACGCTCTGGAGGTATGCCCCATCGGTATAGGCTGCCACCGCATCCGCATTGCTCTTGAACCAGGTATACTTGCTGTCCTTCACAACCGCTGCACCGGTGAGGTACACTGCGGTGTCCCCTTCCACTGCAAACAGGTAGGGGTTCTTATTGTTTTCCAGAACCAGCTTACCGGTAAATACACCGGTGCAGGAAGCTCTGTCGGGGTTCAATGCGCCGCCGTTCCGAGCAGGCAGCATAGCATCCTCGATGTACACATTAACGGTCTGTGCGAACTCCGGCAGGATCTGCAGATCCGCAATGGCCGCAATGTACAGATCCTGACCCACGCCGGGGACCTTACCGCCGGAGATGATGCAGTTGCCCAGCACAAAGGTGTTAGCACCGGTTTCCAGAGAGTTGCCGGCTGCGGCTACATAGATGTTGCCGCCGTCAGCAGTCACAGACTGACCGTTCAGGATCTGGGGAAGGGGTGTAGTAGGGTCGCCATCGTCGCAAATGGTCAGCTTGCCGCTGCCGGAGGCGCTGCCGCCGTAGCCCATATTTGCCTGAATGTTACCGCCGGTGGACTCGGTCTTACCGCCGCTGATCACACCGCCGGTGATGGTCAGCTTGCCGTTGCCGTGGTAGATGTTGCCGCCGGCCATATAAGAAAAGCCGTCCTTGATATGACCGCCGGAGATGTTGACCTTGGTGTTGGTAGAGGACATATAGAGATTGCCGCCTCTGTCCTTGGCCATACCGCCGGTGACGGTACCGCCGCTAATGTTCATGGTGCAGGCGGTGCTGGCATACAGGCTGCCGCCCAGATCGCCACTGTAGCCGCCTTCAAACAGCGCCGTGCCGGAGATATTCACAGTGGAACGGGTACCGATGAGGTTGGCGCCACCGGTGGTAGAATAGCCGTTGGAGACCGTACCGCCGCTGATTTCCATAGTGGAGTAGTTGCCGTAGATATTACCGCCATTGGCAGCGGTGCCGCTGTACTGCTGTCCCTCTGCGGGAGTACCGCCGACGGTGCCGCCGGTGAGCTTCAGAGTGACCAGCTTACCCTCCAGGCCCACCATATTCAGGTTGCCGCCGTTGTTGGAGGCCGTGCCGCCGGTGATCACACCACCGGAGATATTCAGCACAGGGGCTGTGGCAGCGGCTTCCACCAGAGAAGCGTGGATGTTACCGCCGTCCACGGCAGAGCCGCCGGTGATGGTAACGCTGTCGCTCATAAAGAACTTGGCGGTATTGGACAGGCTCAGGTTGCCGCCTGCTGCCTTACAGCTGCCTTTGGTGAGGACCGTGCCGTTTTGCAGGGTGATGGCACCGTTTTTGTGCATAATGTTGCCGCCCTCGGCGGTGGCATAGCCGCCACTGACAGCAGTGCTGTCCAGGATCAGAGTGCCGTTGACGCTGTAAACAGCACCGCCGCTGCCGGACTTACCGCCGGTGACGGTACAGCCGGTGAGGGAAACCTGGTTAGCCTGGCAATAGAAGTTGCCGCCGAATTTGTTGGTGGCAGGGTTGGTCTGGTTGAATGCACAATTATCAAACTGTGCGTCGGTTTTCAGCAGGTATACATTGCTGCCGGAATTGGTGGTCTTGCCGTCAGTAAAGGTACAGTCGGTAGCAGTGACTGTAGCATTTTCCGCATAGAAGGCACCACCGTTGACCGCAACACCGCCGGTAAAATCACAGCGGGTCAGAGTCGCACTGCCGCCGCTTTGGAACAGCAGACCACCGTTTTTCACCGTGCCCTTTGCAATGGAGGTCAGGCTGCAGTCCGTCATGGTCAGCGTACCCAGGCAGCGGATGGCACCGCCCAGACCGGCCTCCGTGGTGTTGGTGTTGTTCACATTGATGTCCACATTGGTCAAGGTACAGGTCTGGTCTGTGTTGATACTGAACACCTTGCCGTACTTAGAGAAAGCGTAGGCCTCTGTATCGTTGATGGTCACATTCTCCATCACCAGATTGCCCTTGTTGATGGTAAACAGAGCACCGTGGGAGGTGTCGATGACAGCCTTGTTTTCAATGGTACCGTTCACAAAGGTCACCGTACTGGTGGCATTGTAGCTGCCGAAGAACCGGGGTGCGGCAGATACAGAGGGCTCTGCATAAGTCAGGGTACACCCGTTCAGATCCCAGTAAACATTGATCTGATAAGTAGACGAGTTCAGGTAGTAGGTACCGGGATTGGTGACGGTGACATCGTCCGTCAGCTTTAGGTACCGGGTCAGACCGGCAGTATAGCCATCGGTAAGGAGCTTATTCTGACCGGCGCCGGAAAACCACTCGTTGAAATCCGCCTCACTGCCGATCTCGATCCACTCTGCATCTGCAGGGATTTCTGCCGCCTGGGCAGAAAATGCCACAGCCGTCACCAGCAGCGCAAGGATCAGAATAAGGTGTAAAAATCGCTTTTTCATAGGTTGTCCTCCTTATGAAATTTTTGTGGGCCAAAGGTCGGGGAACACAATGGCCCACAAGGATGCTTCCTTTTTATTCTAGCACGCGGCATACCCCCTTTCTACAAGAATACTACACCAGATTTTTCTCTGGTTGCAATTTTCAGCATTTAGGGGTGGTATTTTTCTCATTTTATGATAAAATTATTCTACAGGAGGTGTTTTTATGGATTCTCCCGCATTTTCCCTGGTCGAATTTTATTCCATCTCTATGTACACAGATCCCTACGCACCCACCGTTCCAAAGGCCGATCTGACAAATACCCTGACCTCTACCTACGAGTTTCGTTTTTTCCCGGCTGACTGGCCGGGGGGCATCACCATCGACGGTGTTTTCTACGCATCCAAAAAAGATCACTTCAGCTGCTGCAAGCCGGGACAGACCCGAAAGCTGACCCAGCCTCTGCAGTGCTATTACTTTTACATCACCACCCGGGATGCCCAGATGCGGCAGGCGCTGAATACCCTCCCTGCCTTCCGGCACCATCCGCAAATGGATACGATCATATCCATCTGCAAGCGGATGAAGCACGACATTGTGGACCGCAACACCCTGGATGCGCGGATGCAAATGTGTGCCTGTGTATATGAGATCCTCAGTCTGCTGATCCGCCAGCAGTTTGCGCTGACCAATTCCATCCCGGGAAATCCCCGCAGGCATCAGCAGGCGCTGATGGAAGCCGACCACTACCTGCGTGAGCACATTGCGGAGGATGTGGATCTGTGCGAGCTTGCCAAAAACAGCAACCTGACCCCCACCTATTTCCATAAGCTTTTTAAGGCCTCCTTCGGACGGACACCCATTCAGCAATTGTATTGGTACCGGCACCGGGCAGCAACCAATTATCTGCGGGACGATGACTGCACCATTGCAGAGGTGGCTGCAAAATGCGGTTACTCCAATCAAAGCTATTTTTGCAGCAAATTTAAGCAGGTGGAGGGAATCACTCCCTCCCAGTTCCGGCAAAACCGCCGCCGTCAGCGAACCAGTCCCAAGAGAAAGAAAACATAAATTCACATTTATCGTTCAGTCTATCGAATGATATTGTAGGGGCGATTATCAATCGCCCGCGTGATTTGCAACGCAAATCACCATTGCCTACGGCAATGCGGAATGCATATATGCATTCCCTACAGCGCGATAAACAGGAATTCAAAGTTTCAACTCTCAACTCCCCCTTTCACCGCGCGCTCCGTGTCATTCCGAGCCAGTGCACACACTGGCGTGGGAATCCGTTCCCAACACTTGTATTACGGATTGCCACACCAG
>JAZNZZ010000232.1:0-4198 GCA_045595205.1 Faecousia sp. | reverse complement strand
GAATGACATTGTAGGGGCGATTATCAATCGCCCGCGTGATTTGCAACGCAAATCACCATTGCCTTCGGCAATGACGGGCGGATAATATCCGCCCCTACGACATCATTCCAAAGAGCGCGCTAAATTGGAATTTGAACAACTACACACGGATCAGTCTTCGTCTACCATAATCTGAAACAGCTGGTTCAGCCGTTCCGTTCTTCCCAACAGGTACAGCGCCCCAAAGAGGGTCTCCAGACCTGTAGACTTGGCGTACTCCAGCCGGGTCGCCGCCTTGGGCGCTGCGTGGGTGTGGGCATTCTTGCCCCGGCGAAAATAACCCAGCTCCTCCTCCGTCAAAAAAGGCTTCAGCTTATCTGCATATTTCGCCTGTGCCGAAGCCTTGACCATACTCACCGTATCCTTATGAAGCTTCAGCACCGTTTTATCACCGCCGGCACACAGGTAGGTGCGGCACAAAAGATCGTACACCCCGTCTCCCACATGGGCAAGTCCCAGATTTGTGATCTCATTGACCTGCAGGGGCGTAAGCTTCATTTGAAATAAGTTTTCCATACCGTTCCTCTTTTCAAAAACACTGCTGTTATGGTAACAGATTTGCTTCATTAAGTCAAACTGAAAAAGGTGCTGCCGCGGCAGCACCTCTCCTGTCATTTTTCTTTTCCGGACCGGTCCGTGAGACCCACCATATAGTCGGCAGTTACCTTATAATACTGACACAGCTTTATCAGGTCTTCAATTTTCAGTTCCGCTCTACCCGCTTCAATGTGGTTATAGCCTTGCTGGGATTTATTGATGATCCTCCCAACCTCCGCTTGTGTCAGGTCGTGATCCTCGCGTATGTTACGCATCCTTGTACGATAATCTACCATATTACATTCCCCTGCTTCCAGTGTATGTAAATGGTATCATACTCAAATATTGAGTGTTGACATTTACTCAATCTTTGAGTATTATGTTTTCGGAGGTCCTTTTTATGTCCAAACGAATGATGAACCTTTTTCTTGGGCTTTTGTCATTATGCATCGGCTTCATTTTATACTTGCTTTTCAGAGAGAATACGCTTATATCAAGATTATTCGCACAAATGACTGCCTTAAGTCATATCAGATCTTACTTTGAAATGTTTTCCTGTGATTTTTTGAAGTATTATTTCCCGGATTTTTTATGGGCATTTTCTCTTTCCTGTCTTCTGGAAGCCTTTTGTGCCCGCACTGTAAAAGGCACTGTTATATGCTGCCTCACCGCCATTGCCTGTGGCAGCATCTGGGAGGTTTTGCAGTGGCTTTGCATTTTAAATGGAACCGGTGATTGTCTGGATATAATTATGTACCTTTTTGGAGGCGGTTTATGCCTACTGATCAACACAAAGGAGAAAGAAGTATGAAAAGAACGAACCTATTTTTAGCATTCCTCTTAATCGCCGCATTTGCAGTATTTGCACTGGGCAGCAGTGAGAGCTCCACCACTCCCCCCGACACAGCTGCACCATCTGCACAAACATCCCCCGTAGACAAAACGGAAACTACCCCTGTGGAGCAAACAGAAGCTCCCACCGAGGCTGTCAAAGACGGGTATGGTGTTGGCGAAACTGCCCTGCAAAAAGATGTTTCTGTTACTCTGGTGGGTGTTAGCGAATCTGAGGGTTCTTCCTTTAACACACCGGCTGACGGAAATGTTTATGTGCTGTGCGAGTTTGAGATCGAAAACAACTCAAAGAAGGAGCTCAATATTTCTTCTATGCTGAGTTTTGAAGCATACTGTGATGACTATTCCTGCTCCTTCAGCCTTGGTGCTCTGATGGAAAAGGACAACAAAAACCAACTGGACGGAACTGTTGCACCGGGAAAGAAATTTAACGGTGTGATCGGTTATGAAGTTCCTACCGATTGGCAAGAGCTGGAAATCCATTTCACCCCCGATGTATGGTTTGGCAAAAGTATGGTTTTCATTGCAACCAATGATTAAAATGGCGTAACAACGCAAACAATGTCATTAAAATAAGAAAAAGCGTGTCATCCTGAGCGCAGCGAAGGATGACACGCTTAATTTAATAACATTGTCCCAGAGATCCTTCGACGCGCTGTGCTCGCTCAGGGTCGCTCAGGATGACATTTTCTTATTTTAGGGCACTGTGCCGCTTCTCAGTCAAACAGGTCCTTCAGGACATCGAAGAACTTTTTACGCTTGGGACTGGATTTGCCGTCCATAGTGGCATCCAGCTTTTCCAGCAGCTCCCGCTGCTCCCGGGTCAGCTTGGTGGGTGTCTCCACCACCACAAAGAACCGCTGATTGCCCCGGCGTTTGGGGTTGCCCACCTGAGGAATACCCTTGCCGGGAAGTACAAACTCCTTGCCGGTCTGAGTACCCTCGGGGATTTCAAACTTTACCTTACCGTCCAGAGTAGGCACCTCGATCTCCGCACCCAGCGCCGCCTGAGTAAAGGTAATGGGCACCTCGCACAGCACCTCCATACCCTCACGCTCAAAAATAGGATGGCGCTTGATGTACACAGCCACCAGCACATCACCGTTGGGGCCGCCGTTGGCACCTACGCAGCCCTCCCCACGAAGGCGGAAGCTCTGTCCGTGGTCGATGCCGGAGGGAACTTTTACGCGAAGCTTTCTGTTCTTTCGCACCTTGGCCTTGCCACGGCAGGTGGGACAGGGATTCTTGATGATCTTGCCCCGACCGGAGCACGCAGAACAGGTGGTGGTGGTCTGGAATGCCATACCCATCATATTCTGGGTCACCCGCATCTGACCGGAGCCACCGCAGCGGGAGCAAGTCTCCACCTGACCGTCAGCACTGCCGCTGCCGTTACAGGTGCCGCAGTTTTCAATGCGGTAATAGGAGACCTCTTTTTCTGCACCGAAGGCAGCCTCCTCAAAGGTGACCTCCAGCCGTGCCTCCACATCCTCGCCTCTGCGGGGACCGTTGCGGCTGCGCCGTGCACCGCCGCCGAAGACCTCGCTGAAAATATCTCCAAAGCCACCGAAGCCGCCAAAACCGCCAAAGCCGTCGAAGCCGGCACCGCCGCCTCCGCCGTAGCTGGGATCTACGCCGGCAAAGCCGAACTGGTCATACTTTGCACGCTTATCCGCATCCGAGAGTACCTCGTAGGCCTCTGCCGCCTCCTTGAATTTCTCCTCGGCTACCTGATCCCCAGGGTTTCTGTCCGGGTGGTATTTCATCGCGCACTTTCTGTATGCTTTTTTAATGGTTTCGGCATCGGCATTCTTCTCAACACCCAACACCTCATAATAGTCTCTTTTATCAGCCATAATGACACCTCAAATTCCAATTTGAAGCGCAAGGGCGCTTCACCCCAACTCGTGCACAGTGCGGAATAAAACGCCAAAAAAACGCTCGGTTTCGTTACATTTTGCCGTTACCGAGCTGAAAATGTTACGAAAACAAAGGCGTTATGCACGGGGAGCCCGCGGGCGCTTGCCCGCTAAATACGAATTTATGCACCGAAAAGGGGCGGTGGGACCGCCCCTTTTTGAAATTAGTCAACTGTCTCGTAGTCGGCATCCACCACAGTGTCGTCGCCGGGCTGTGCGCCGGGCTGACCCTGGGCTGCCTGTGCCTGCTGATACATCTTTTCCGTGATGGGATAGAATGCCTTCTGCAGGTCATCCATTGCTGTCTTGATGGCTTCCAGGTCGGTGCCCTTATTGGCTTCCTTCAGCTTCTCCACAGCGGCCTGCACAGCAGCCTTCTCATCCTCGGTAGCCTTGTCGCCCAGCTCGTTCAGCGTCTTCTCGGTCTGGTAAATCAGGTGCTCGGCGTTGTTGTGGGTGTCCACTTCCTCACGGCGTGCCTTATCCTCAGCAGCGAACTGCTCCGCTTCCTTCACAGCCTTCTCGATCTCGGCCGGGCACAGGTTGGTGGATGCGGGGATGGAGATGTTAGCCTCCTTGCGGGTACCCAGATCCTTTGCGGAGACCTTTACGATGCCGTTGGCATCGATATCGAAGGTAACTTCGATCTGGGGAACACCACGGGGAGCGGGTGCAATACCGCCCAGCTGGAAGCGACCCAGCGTCTTATTGTAGGCAGCCATCTCACGCTCGCCCTGGAGCACATGGACATCCACGCTGGACTGACCGTCGGCTGCGGTGGAGAAGATCTGGCTCTTCTTGGTGGGGATGGTGGTGTTGCGGTCGATCAGGGGGGTGAACACGCCGCCCAT
>JAZNZZ010000231.1:0-22661 GCA_045595205.1 Faecousia sp. | reverse complement strand
GAAGAAGCTCTTTTCCTCAAAGCGCATGCGAAGCTGCTTTTCCGCGGTGGGACGATCCGTCTTTTCAATACGCTCAATCCGGTGCTGGATGGACATGGCCCGGCGGTACAGGGTGCGGTTGTTGATGCCCCAGCCCTTCATCCGTTCCACAGTATAGCCAAGCTGCTTCAGCTTTGCCTGCTCCTGCTCGTATTGCTTCAGCTGCAAATTAAAGCGCGCCTGTTTTTCTTCAATATAGAAAGAATAGTTGCCGGAATAAAACTCCGCGTGACCGTCCACGATCTCAATGACCCGCTGGGCAACTCTGTCCAGGAAGAAGCGGTCGTGGGAGATGGTAAGCACCGTGCCCTTGAAGCTGTTGATATAACCCTCCAGCCACTCCACATTCCGAAGGTCCAGATGGTTTGTAGGCTCGTCCAGCAGCAGTATATCCGTTTTTTCCAGAAGCAGACGGGCAAGGTTTACCCTCGTTTTCTCGCCGCCTGAAAGACTGTCAAACGCCTGTGAGCGTTGTTCCGTGGTGATACCAAGACCGTTACAGACCTTATCCACCTCCACATCCATATCATAGCCGCCACCGGACTGGAAGCGGTTGCTCAGGTCATCGTACCGGCGCAGCAGCTGCATATCCGAGCTTCCTGCCATTTCCTTTTCCAGGCGCTCCATTTTGCTCTTCAAAGCAAAAAGCTCTGTATAGGCGCTACGCAGTACATCCTCCACGGTGTAGCCTGCAGGAAACCGGGGGATCTGAGAGATGAGACCCAGCTTTTTATTGGGGTTTACAAAAACCTCGCCGCTGTCGTAATCCATCTGCCCGGTCAGGATATTGAAGAGGGTCGTCTTGCCGCAGCCGTTACGGCCAAGGATGGCAACACACTCCCCCTCCTGAATCTCAAAAGAAAGGTCCTCCAGCAGGTTTTCTCCGATCACAAAGAACTTTGTTAAATTTTTAACCGATATATCAACCATTTGGATTCTCCTAAATCGTATCCGTCAAACGGTAAAACTCCTCTTTTGTACAAAGAAGGTTCAGCGCCTGGAGCAGTGCATTGGCGCTCATATGCTCCGGCAGCTCCAGCATTTTCAAAAGGGCAAGCCGTTTTGCCTTGCTCTCCGGTCCGCCGGAAAGACCTGCATAGAACATATCCAGCTTTGTAATGGGGTCAGCAGGCTCTGTCACCATCCCATTTTCCATCGTTGCACCGGCTCTTTGCAGGCAGTTCAGAATAACCTCCGGAGTCATCCCTTCCACTCCCAGCTTTCCTTCTTTACCCGGCTGTGCCTTTCTTTTCTCCTTGCCGGGAATGTCCGGGATATAGGCGTGCTTCAGGTGCTCTGCCGGGATGGCAGACTTCAAAAAATTCCGGATCACAAAGCCGGCACCGTCGGAATCCGTAAACACGATCAGTCCCCTGGCTTTTGCAACCTTTCTGAGAAGTGCCAGCTGTGCTTTGTCATTCATAATTCCAAAGCCGTCTGTCTGGAGGATGGGTGCATCCACGATCTGGGAAAGGGTGTTCTTGTCATACCTGCCCTCCACCACGATGGCCTCACGAATCTTAACCATTTCGTGCCTCCTGTGCCAGCTGCAGGATCAGCACCTCCAGAAGCCGCTCCGGTTCATCGTAGGAGGTTTTCAGCTTTCTGTCGGTTTGCAGGATCAGCTCCGCTGCCTTGGCGCAGAAGCGGGCAGAGAACTGCTTGGCTGCCCCTATGGTCTTTCTGGCAGGGTAATCACCCATATGGCAGATCCGCATCAGGTCGGACGCATTTCTGCCGCTGTCCAGAAGCGTCCGGGCAACTGCCAATCTGCGAAAGTGTCCGCCTACGGCACCAAGGATGGCAATGGGATCCTGCTGCATTTTCAGCAGCTGCTGCAGCTTCACAAGGGCAGGTCCGTACTTCCCCTCGCCCAGAAGATCGGTCATTTGGAACACCACCGCATCCAGCACAGGCTCCGTCACTGCATCAATATCGCTTTTTGTAATCTTGTCTGCGCCGGAAAAGGCACAGATCTTTGCGATCTCACCGGAAAGCGCCGTCATCGTGCCTCCGGTAATATCGATCAGATAGCCTGCAAGATCTCCGTCGATTCCCTTGCCGTTTGCCATAAAATGCCGCTGCACCCAGGCGATCAGCTCCCGCTGATTCTGCTTGGGAAATTCCACCTGCAGTCCCTTGGCGCAAATGGTATCCCAGAATTTTTTCAGCCGCTTGTCCGGCTTCCACTGCTCTGTTTCAAAGGTAAAAACCACCGTGCAGTAATCCGGAATATCAGAAAATACTTCCGTAAGCTTTGCTCTGTCATCCTCAGGAAGGCGGAAAATATCCACATCGTCCACCCACACAAAGGTGTGCTCCGCCATCATAGGCAGGCTCTCCACCGAATCTGCCAGACTGCGAAGATCAAAGTTTTCCTTTGTCAGCTTATTGTAATTGAAGGATTCTGTCAATTCATCCACAAGGAGCTTTTTCAGCTTATCCAGATAGTGGTGCAGCAAAAAGGTCTCTTCCCCGTAAAAGAAATACAGTCTGTGGGGATTTTTGTTTTTCAGCGCTTCCTTCAGCACCGCCAGTCCCTCTGTCTTCTGCTCCGCCTTCGCCATAAGCTCACCTCCTGAAAATCACTGTTCCATCCCGGTCTGTCCGCAATATGCGGCACCCATAAACCTTCAGCCGCAGCAGGAGCTCCGGGTCGGGATGTCCGTATGGATTGTCTTTCCCCAGAGAGATCATAACGATCTCCGGTCTTGTTTTACTCAAAAGCGGCACCGTGGTCGATTCCGGTGCTCCGTGGTGACCTGCGATCAGCAGTTCCAGCTTTGGAAGCTCGATTTGCTCCAAAAGTGCCTTTTCTCCGCGGATGCCTCTGTCACCGGTTATCAGTATATCACAATTTCCCGTCTGAAACAAGATGCACATACTGTTTTCATTCTCGTCTCCCACATTTTCTCCCGGAAGCATCGTCAGACTTCCCCAGCTGCCGGTCTCCTGCCGGGTATCCTCTACCCAGATAACGCGATCTGCAAAAGCAGTTGACAATCGCTCCTTCAGCGCTCCGTCATCCGGGATCTGCGGCAGGTACAGCTTTTCTGCCTCCACGCGCCGGAGCAAATGCTCCACACCTGCTGCGTGATCAAGATCATAGTGGGTAAGGATCACACCGTCCAGAGAAAACACGCCCTGAGAATGAAGATGCCGGACAACAGCATTTGCGGCGATCTCCGGTGATTCTCCACCGCAGTCCACAAGATAGTGCGCTCCGCCGCTTTCCAGAAGGATGGCTTGTCCCTGTCCCACATCGATGGCCGTGACACGGACATTGTCCAGCCGGGGTGTGAACCAGGACATTGCAACAGAGAGGATAAGTCCTGCCAGAACACAGCCAAAGGACAAAAGGGGGCGTTTTCTTTTGCTCAAAAGGAGAACAGCGAACAGCAAATAGCTGAACACAAGCCAAATCACAATATAGATGCTTTCCGTATAGACGGCAGCAAGGGGAAATTGGGACAGAAGCTCGGCAGTTCCCAGCACATAACGCATCGGCCACGAGATCAGCCACGCGATCCCCTGTCCCAAAGGAAGCCAGACCGCACCTGCCGCCGCAGCCACTATGATCCCGTAAAACACAAAAGGGATCACCCAGAGGGTCGCAAGATTCGTGATCACACCCATCAGACTGATGCTTTTAAAATAGATGGCGCAAAGGGGTGTGGTGACCGCCATTGCCCCAAGGGTTACCGAAGTACCTGCAGCAAACCATTTGCACAGCTTCTGCACAGCACCTTTTCTTTTCCCTGCTCTCAATAAGCGCAGGACCCAGTTATTTACGCTTCCCGAAAACAAAAGGATGCCCACAAGACACCCTACTGACAGCTGGAAGCCAACGGAGGTAACGGTCATTGGATTGCGAAGCAAAATCAGCAGCACTGCCGCTGACAAGGAAGACGCTGAATCATATTCCCGGTTGATCAGCATTCCGAGGATCATTACGGATTGCATAATACAGGCGCGGACTATAGACGGTGTCATTCCCGCCACAAGTGCGAAAAGCAGCACCGCAGGAATGCCCAGAAACGCCGTGAGGAAGCGGTTCTTGCCGCAGCCGATATACACAAGAGCAAAGAGGATAGACACATGCAGACCCGACACTGCGATCATATGCCGTATGCCGCTGACCTGAAATGCCGTGTCCTCCTCATAAGAAAGCTTTTCACTGTCACCCAAAAGCAGCGCCCGGGCAAAGCCCGCTGTATCCTCCGGGAACACCTTGTCCAGCTGCTCCAGCACCGCCTTGCGGAGCATCGCCGGTATGTACCTTACCGACAGTTTCTCCGCCGGGATCAACTCCACAGGTCCTTGGGAGATAGCAACAAACACCGTGCCGTTTGCCCTGTGGTAGGTAGATGCATTTTCACCGTTTCCCGTGGTCAGGTTCATATAAAAATCACCGGTGAGTCTGTCTCCCGGTTGGATCTCCAAAGCGCCGTCTATATATGCACGGACAGGAAAGGCTCTGCCCTCCAGGGTGACCCTGCCCTCTGTCATCGTATTGTAATTCGACTGACTTCCATAACCGGAGGCTTCGATGGTCAGAGTACAGAGCTTTCCATCGCAGGGTGCTGCGTGACGAAGGTACAGTCCTTCATACCCCCAGCACCACAAAAGAGCAAGAACGCCGCCAAAGCAAACAAGTGCCGCTTTTTTAAGTCTCTTTTTCTTTTGGCAGTATAGGACGATTCCGGTCAAAAGTCCGGCTGTCGCAATCAGGAGAAACCAATCGTGCCACCAAAAATAACCAAAGGGTATGCAGGCAATAAAGAAGCCCCAGGCAAACCACACCAGTTTCCGCAATGCGCTCCCCCCCTTTCTCTCTTTCTAAGCAAAAGGCGCTGCCCGAAAGCCAATGTCATTTCGTTAATGAAGTGTCATCCTGAGCGAGCGAAGCGAAGGATCTCCCCATATTTACTGGAGATCCTTCGTGGCTACGCTCCTCAGAATGACACTATCTTCTTAACAAAGTGGCATTTGCCCGAAGCAGCGCCCTTATTTATTACAGCTTGGAAGCAACGAAATTGTCCACCTGAGCCAACGCATCATCCAGCTTCAGAACATCCTTGCCGCCGCCCATTGCGGAATCCGGCTTGCCGCCGCCGCTGCCACCGCAGGCAGTACAGACCGTCTTAACAAGATCGCCGGCCTTCACACCCTTGGCAATGGCCTCCTTGCCGCACACAGCAAGAATGGTGATCTTCTCACCGTTGACAGTGGTCAGAACCGCAACCACATCAGAAGCCTTATCACGCAGTGTGTCACCCATCTGACGCAGCTTGTTCGCGTCTGCATCGGGCACATTGGCAGTGATGACCTTCAGGCCACCCACATCGTGGGCACCGAACAGGAATCGGTCAGCCTGGCCGGCAGCCTCACGGGCCTGGAAGGTCTCGATGGCACGCTTCAGGTTCTTGATCTCCTCGATCTGGCTTTCCAGCTTCTGTGCCATCTCGCCCGGCTTTGTCTTCAGAATCGCGCAGGCATTGTAAACTCTCTGCCGGGCAAGCTCCATCTCAGAAAGACAGACCTTACCGGTAATTGCCTCGATACGACGGATGCCGGAGGCAACGCTGCCCTCGCTCTCAATGCGGAAGGGACCCACCTTGGCAGTATTGTCCAGATGTGTACCGCCGCAAAGCTCAATGGAATAACCGCTCATATTGACCACACGGACGGTGTCACCGTACTTTTCACTGAACAGTGCCATTGCACCCATCGCCTTTGCCTCGTCAATGGGCATCTCACGGATGTCGATGCCGTAGCCCTCCAGAATGGCAGACTGGACCATTGCATCGATCTTTGCCAGCTCCTCGGGGGTAACCGCGGAATAATGGGAGAAGTCAAAGCGCAGACGGTCAGGCTCAACCAGAGAGCCAGCCTGATGGACATGATCGCCCAGCACGCTCTTAAGTGCCTTCTGCAGCAGGTGGGTCGCAGAGTGGGCGCGCATAATTGCCTTGCGGCGCTCCACATCAATAGCAGCACATACGATGTCATCCACCTTCAGTGTGCCGCTGCGCATCACGCCGCTGTGGAGGTAGCGGCCGCCCTTGTCCTTCTGAACATCGGTGATCTCAAAACGGCCGTCGCCCATCAGCAGCACACCGTGGTCAGCCGCCTGACCGCCCATTTCTGCATAGAAGGGGGTCTTGTTCAGGACGATCACGCCCTTCTCACCGCCGGTGATAGAGCCGGTGACCTCTTCGCCCACGCAAACGGCGACGACCTTTGCCTCGCAGTTATACTCCTCATAACCCACGAATTCAGTGGCAGTGACTTCACTGCCGAAGTCAATACCTGCCCACCCCAGGTCACCCAGTGCCTTCCGTGCTTCACGGGCGCGGACACGCTGCTCCTCGCGGCATTCCGTGAACTTGTCCATATCCACGGTCATACCCTCTTCCTCCAGCATTTCTGCCGTCAGGTCGATGGGGAAGCCGTAGGTATCTGCCAGCAGGAAGGCATCTGCACCGGAGAACACCTTCTCGCCCTTTGCCTTATGATCCGCCAGCTTTTCACCGAAGATCCGCATACCGGTATCGATGGTACGGGCAAAGTTCTCCTCCTCGTTCTTCACAACGCGGATGATATACTCTGCACGCTCACGCAGGTAGCTGTAGTGGCTCTCGTTTTCCTTGATAACGGTCTCCACCACCTCATACAGGAAGGGCTTATTGACGCCCAGAAGCTTTCCGTGACGGGCAGCGCGGCGCAGCAGGCGGGGCAGCACATAGCCGCGACCTTCGTTGGTGGGATTCACGCCGTCAGCGATCATAAAGGTAGAGGCGCGGATGTGGTCCGTGATCACACGCAGGCTCACATCAGTCTTTGTGCTCTGACCGTAGGAAGCGCCGGTGATGGCGGTGACATGGTTGGTGATATTCATAACCGTATCCACATCAAACAGGCTGTTCACATCCTGGCACACAACTGCCAGACGCTCCAGGCCCATACCGGTATCGATGTTCTTCTGCACCAGCTCGGTGTAGTTGCCCTGTCCGTCATTGTCGAACTGGGAGAACACATTGTTCCAGACCTCCATAAAGCGGTCACACTCACAGCCTACCTTACAGTCAGGGCTGCCGCAGCCGTACTTCTCGCCGCGGTCATAGTAGACCTCGGAACAGGGACCGCAGGGACCGGAGCCGTGCTCCCAGAAGTTGTCCTCCTTGCCAAAGCGGAAGATCCGCTCTGCAGGAATGCCGATCTCCTTGTTCCAGATCTCGAAGGCCTCGTCGTCATTCTCATAAATGGAAGGATACAGACGGTCCTCCTCCAGACCTACCACCTTGGTCAAAAATTCCCAGCACCAGGCAATGGCTTCGTGCTTGAAGTAGTCACCGAAGGAGAAGTTGCCCAGCATCTCAAAATAAGTGCCGTGACGGGCAGTTTTACCGATGTTCTCAATATCACCGGTACGGATGCACTTCTGGCAGGTACAGACTCTGCGGCGGGGAGGCTCCACCTCACCCTTAAAGTAAGGCTTCATAGGAGCCATACCAGAGTTGATCAGCAGAAGGGATGCATCGTTCTGGGGGATCAGGGAAAAACTGGGCAGGCGCAGGTGATCCTTACTCTCAAAGAAGGACAGGAACATCTCGCGCAGCTCGTTTACGCCATATGCTTTTTTAGCCATTGGAAAAACCTCCGTAAAAATAAATATACCCGTCCCCGGCATAGGGACGAGCTTAGTCGCGGTACCACCCTAATTCACCTCAAAAGAGGTATCTTAGCTGCTCTGTAACGGGAGCTCCCGTCCCGGTCCTCCCGGGCGGCTTGGAAGTGGCCTGCAGCTTTTGGACAGAGGGCTTTCACCGGTCCCCTCTCGCTTCTGGTATCCTCTGACTGCTTAGCTTCCGCATTGCTTTTGCATATCCCCGTTATTCTACCATAAACGCAGGAATTGTCAATATTTTTTACGATTATTTATGAAAACTTATCATTTTACTGACTTCCTGTACTGCACAGGGGTACAGCCCATCCTTTTCTTAAAAAGGCGGCAAAAGTAGGGATAATTCCCAATGCCCACATTTTCTGCAATCTCATATACAGGATCATCGGTAGATGCAAGCAGCTCCTTTGCGCAGGTGAGGCGCTGCTCGGTAATATAGTCATTGACTGTGCGGTCCAGATTCTCCCGGAAAACATTGTACAGGTGATTGGCTGATATATGGAACCGTTGGCAAATGCTTGATACAGACAATTCTTCCTTCAGGTTTGTGCTGATATGCTCCACGATTTCATTCACAAGGGGGTCATACACAATATGAATGGCATTGTCAAAGAGAATCGACGGCAACAGGCTGTATAGCGCTGTCAGCTGCTTTGCGGTCAGGGACGGTAACTGATTGTACAGGCGCTTTAATTTACCGACGGTTTTCACATCGGTATCGGGAATATGCTGCAATACTGCCGGAGATCGCTCAGAGCGAACCCGCCCCATGATCACATAACCAACGATGGTATTGTGTTTCATAATGGGCATTGCAGAGTCATAAAGCCCGGATGCACAGATATGCCCCTCCAGTTTACCGGAGCGGCTGCATTTTTTCAGGATCCTCTGGTCGCACTTTTTACAGTTTTCGCTTTCCCCGTCCACGCTTTGCAGCAGTGTGCAAAAGTCGTTCGGATGGGCGCAATGAACCAGCAGCTGATAATCTGCGTCCAGCACAGAAAGACTGATCCCGGTCAGGTCAAACAAATTGTTGATCAGTCCCCTTAACTGTTCTCTGTCATATTGGATGATCATGTCCATCACCTCCCGTTCATTATACTAATCTTTAGAAGAAAGTGCAATATCTGGATAGGATATTGCATTGAAATTTTACCTTTCCATGTTAAAATAACAGTATGTAATTTCGCAATAGAGGTAACATATGCAATTTATTTATTTGATCTGTGTCATTTTCGGCATTTCCGGACAGAACATTTTAAGAAAAGTCTTCTCAGAGAAAACCGGCGGCAACGGCGTGTATACGTTTTCCACCCTTTCCTGCCTGTCAGCCGCTGTTTTCTTTGCTCTCACAGCATCCGAATTCCATTGGAACACGGAACTGCTCCCCTATGGGATCTTCTTTGCACTTTCCTACGGAACTGCCACGATTTTCAGCATTCTCGCCCTTAGCTGCGGTCCGCTGTCCCTTACCGCACTGATCACATCCTTCTCCCTGATGATTCCCACCTTTTACGGACTGATCTTCCTGAAGGATCCTGTCAGCTTCGGCCTGTATCCCGGTCTTGCATTACTGGCGGCATCTTTATTTTTGATCAACAAGAAAGGAAACGCCGCTAACGGTCTTTCCCTGAAATGGTTGATATTCGTTTTACTGGCCTTTCTCGGCAACGGTCTTTGCTCTGTTGCCCAGACCATGCAGCAAAAGCGGTTTGACGGGCAATATAAAAACGAATTCATGATCACAGCCCTTTTGATCGTTGTCGGAATCATGGCCATAGCCACATTGCTGAAGGAACGAAAGAACGCCGGTAAATATATTCGCACCGGCTGGTATCTGTCCCTGGGCTGCGGTGCACTGAACGCAACGGTCAATCTGTTCGTTATGATCCTGACAGGACTCATGAATGTATCTCTCATGTTCCCACTGATGTCTGTCGGCGGTATTGTTTTGACTTTTGTCGTATCAAAAGTGTTTTACAAGGAAAAGCTGTCCACTGCACAGCATATTGGTTTTTTACTGGGCGTTGGTGCTGTCGTATTTTTGAATCTGTAAGGAGGCAGAACTATGTATAAGATCTCCGTTCCCATCAGCATGTCTCAGATCAACGAGCAAACACTGCCTGTATATCTGGAGCATCTTCGCAAGTGCAGCGCAGACCGGGTCTTTCTGTGTGGAATTGGCAACATCTATATGAAAACAGGATTAAACTACACAGCACCTGAAGAAATCAAGGCAGCCATCACCTTTTTTCGCAATGCCGGTCTGGAAGTTGGCGTTTGGGTATCTTCCATCGGCCATGGCAGCGCCCTTGAACAGTCGCACAGGATCGAGGACGAACAGCGCTATACGCAGATCACCGGCATCAGCGGTGAATCTATGCAAAAATATTCTGTATGTCCGTTGGATCCATTTTTTACTGAGGATTTTTGCAGCGGCATCAAAACCCTCGCCGCTATGGGGCCGGATCTCATTATGCTGGATGATGACTTTCGTTTACAGCACCGAAAAGGTGTGCATTTCCCTTGTTTCTGTGCCCGGCACCTTTCCCGGTACTATGAAATGCTTGGCACGACGATCCCACGGAACGAATTGGAGCATATGATCCTCACAGGCGGTAAAAACAGGTACCGTACCACACTGCTGCAGTTATTTGCCGATACGATGCTCACATTTGCAAGCAAGGTACGAGAAGCGGTTGACGCAGTAGATCCTTCCATAAGAGTTGGTTGCTGCACCTGTTCTACCTGGGAACTGCACGGAACAGACCCCATTCAGCTTTCAAAAGCATTTGCAGGATGCACAGAACCATTTATAAGAACTTTTGGCGCCCCCTATCACAGCCTGAACATTATTCGTGCCGTGGAGTCCACGAGGCAGCAATGTGCATGGGCAAAGGGTCATGGTGTTGAAGTATTTACAGAGGGTGACACATACCCCCGTCCCCGTACACGGGTTCCTTCCAAAACCCTTGAGCTTTTCGATCTTATACTGTGCGCCGAGGGCAGCAGCAACGGTATTTTGGCGTATGTGGAAAGCTACAACGATCCTCCTGATTACGAGGAAGGTTATGTGGAACGCTTCGCCGGCAACACAGAACTGCGGCATGCAATACCTGCGTTTTTTGCTGACAAAACACCGGTCGGTGTTGAGGTCATCAGTATGCCAAACAAAGCCGAGCATTGGATGCTTCCTTCCGAAACCGATCCTGCAGCCGCAGAAATGATCGAATTATCCGCATCCGGTTCCCCGTCAAGGGATCTTCTTGCTTCCAATTCTATTCCTACTACCTACGGTGAAAACGCCGATTATCCCATTCTTTTGATTGGAGAGAATGCGCGCCACCTGGATCCAAAAAAACTCTGCCGGGGTGCCATTCTGGATATTCCGGCCGCACAGATCCTGCAATCACGGGGCATAGATGCAGGACTGATTTTTTGTGAACCCCTGGCAGACACACAAGAGCAGTATTGTGCTACAGGTCAAACCATTACCCCAGGCAACAGCTGTGCAACATACAAGATAAGCTGTCACCACAAGGCAACGATCAAAAGTCGTTATACACCGGATAACAGTCCTGCATCCTACTGCTATGAAAATGCATCGGGGCATCGGTTTTATGTTTTGGCCTTCGATATGTTCCGATCCTGGCTCCTTCGCAGGAATGCAGGCGCATCCGCTTTTGCAGATTATGAATTCAACTATAACCGGCAGTCCGATCTGATAAGCACTATTGAATGGATGTGCGGCAAGCCGTTGCCTGCCGTAACAAAGAAGCATCCCAATCTGTATGTACTGGCATCAAAAGGCAAAAAATCTATGGCTGTTGCCCTTGCCAATGTGCATTTGGATGATGTCTTTTCACCGGAGATCCGACTGGATCGGCATTACAGCGAAATTCGTTTTCTGAACTGTACCGGCAAGCTGGACGGTGACAGGGTTTATATTGACCACATTCCGCCCTACGGTTTTGCCGCATTTGAAGTGAAATAGAGGTAATATTATGAAACCTGATCTTTCCGCTATGACATTACGGGAAAAGCTGGGACAAACCGGTATTCCAGCCCCCACCAATCTTAAAAAAGCCATTGATGAAGCAGGCGGCTACATACCGCTCTTTGAAAAGCTCCCTTATAGCGGCATCTATGTCAACAAGGATTATTTCAAGTATGAGGACGGTACGCCCTTTACGGAACCTGCGGAGGCTGACCGTTTCTTTGCAAACATCCAGAATCATCTGAAAATCCCCCTTTTGATCAGCGCAGATTACGAATATGGCCCCAACGATGCATTCCCACAGCTTCACGCCACCAGCACCAATATGGCATTGGGTGCCGCAGACAGTGAAGCGCTTGCCTACGACCGCGCCCGGTATTACGCAAGGGAAATGCGTTCCTTTGGTGTAAACTGGCCCTTTAGTCCTGTGGTGGATCTGCATACCAATTTCTTCGCCACCGGTGGTATCCGCAGATTCTCTGCCGATGCCGATGTGGCAGCAAAGCTAACAAAAGCCGTAGTAAAAGGCATGCAGGACACCGGTGTAGCCGCCAGTGCCAAGCATTTCCCAGGTTCCAGCAAAGATTACCGGGACACCCATTTCTGTACCAACATCAACACAAAGTCCATGGAAGAGTGGAATGCCAATGACCGGAAGGTATGGCAGGCCGCTATTGATGCCGGTGTATTGACCATTATGACTTCCCACAGTGCCGTACCGGCTATGGATAAATCCTTTGCCCGGGACGACATTCCCCGTCCAGCTTCTGCCTCCAAAAAAGTCATAGATCTCCTTCGTGATGACCTTGGATTCAAGGGACTGGTGGTAACGGATGCGGTCAGTATGAAGGGTCTTACCGCTGCTTTTCCTCACGAGGATGTATACATTGAATGCTTCAACGCAGGAAATGACATCATACTGTTCTGCGATATTGACTATATCGATGTGATGGAACAGGCGGTAATATCCGGCAAAGTCCCCCTGGAACGGGTAGACGAAGCTTGTCAAAGAGTGCTGGATCTAAAAGAAAAAATCGGTCTTTTCGACGGTTCTTCCCTTGCCATTCCTCTGACAGAGGAAGAAAATAAAGCTGTGGTGGAAAATTGCTACGAGGTTGCCAAAAAAGGTATGACTCTGATCTGTAACAAAGGGAATATGCTTCCTTTTGATCCGGGAAAAGCAACAAGTGCCGCCATTATCTGTGTATCCCCTGATGAACTGTTTTTCAAGTCACTGGATGTTATGAAGGAAGCCTTTGCGGAACGGGGTATTGAAGCCACCATTTTACCCCGTCTCACAGGCAAAAAGCAGCTGAAAGAATTGGCCGAGGTCAATGACATCATCGTATATGCTGCATTTCTGGCACAAAGCCGTCCTTTGGGTATGTCGGTGTACTCCCGAAAAGAAGAATTGTATACACTGTTCCACAGTCTTTCCTTCGGAGCTGAAAAATCCGTCGGTGTTTCCTTTGGTGCCCCCTCCATATATTACAACTATTTTGAAAACATCAGCGCCTTTATCAATGCCTATTCCCCCGATTCCGGTGCGATCCGGGCCTTTGTAGATGGTATTTTAGGCGATTTCCCCTTTACCGGAAAATCCCCTGTTCCCCTCTGTCCCAAGTTTATGGATTGAATCTGCCGGGCAGTCATCACTGCCCGGTACTTTCATGCTTGACGAAAACAGGCAAAGGTTGTAAACTAAAGCAAACCGTTACAGGAGGTCAGAATGTGAAACAGAAGCTTATTGTCCTTTCTATGGATGCCATGATCTTTGAAGATATTGCATATATGCGTACAAAGCCGAACTTTTCAAGGCTTTTCGAAAAATGCGCGCAGATCGAGCGTGTGCGTACCATCTTCCCTGCCATTACTTACCCCTGCCACACCACACTTATGACCGGTTGTAATCCCGGCAAGCACGGTATTTACAATAATGTTCCCTTCAAGGATTATGAGGACGGCAAAAAGCACTGGTATCTGGATTCCAAGATGATCCGTGTGGAGGATCTGTTTGCTGCTGCCAAACGGGCAGGCTGTACCACCGCTTCCGTTTACTGGCCCATCTGCGGCAACAACCCCAACATTGACCACATTATCAACGAATACTTTTTCTTCTACCCCGAGGAACCGGAGGCGGCATTTCGCCGTATGGGTGCCGATGAAAAGGCACTGGAAATCGTCCGCAAGAACTGTGACGAAGTCCGTACCTATGTGGAGACCGGCAACCGTCGCAATGGTATGTTTGACTTTTTCACCATGCAGTGTGTCTGCGACATGATCCGGGATGTAAAGCCGGATGTGATGCTGATCCACAACAGCAATCCCGACTCTGCCCGTCATGTATGCGGTGTGTTCGGAAAAGGACTCTATGAAGCTTTGGATCGGACAGATGCGTGGCTGGGCGATATGATCCGGGCCATGGAAGAGGCCGGTACTTACGAAGATACCAACTTTGTACTGCTCAGTGATCACGGGCAGCACGATTATGACAGACGGGTGCGGCTCAATGTACTGCTGGCTCAGGGCGGTTTTTTGGATGTTGCCCCGGACGGCGGTGTCTATGACTGGCAGGCTTACGCCCAGAGTAACGGTATGTCCGCCTCGGTGTATCTTCGGGATCCGGGAAATGAGGCTCTTTACGAAAAAGTATATGCCTATCTCCAGTCTCTGGTTGATAGCGGCAAATATGGATTCAGCCGGGTTTATACCACCCGGGAGGTCAAGGAAAAATATGGCACCTACGGGCCTTTCAGCTTTATGATCGCCACCGATGGCAAGACCAGTATCAGCGAAGCCTGGACGCAGGAGGCTGTGGAAATTTTGGGTGCCGACGAGCAGAAGCCCGTCCAGGCCACCCACGGCCATGAACCGGACCTGGGGCACGATCCCATATTCATTGCCCGGGGACCCGGTTTCAAAGATGGTGCCGTGATCCAACGGGCAGAACTCAGAGACATTGCACCCACCCTGGCAAAGCTTCTGGGGCAGACCCTTCCCCAGGCAGAGGGTCGCTGTCTGGATACCCTGCTGAAAGAGTGATACAAAGATATGCCAGTGTAAAAGAAGGTCCTGCTCTTTGAATTCCATGAGGAAACCAACACCTTTAACCCCCTGACTGCCGGCTTTTCCCGTTTTCAGCCGGACAGACGAGATTGCAGACTGCACGGATTTCGAGCAGTTCTACAGCATTTACCGGCAGGAGCTGAAAAAAGACATTGACCGCATTGTGTGGTATCAAAATCAATTTAACGATATACGCGCCAAGGATGAAGCCATACTTCCCTACACAGATCTGTTTATATACGATGTTAAGCTTATGGAGGATACTGCACACCGCAAGTACACCGGCAGCAGCAACCGGTTGATTCTCGAAAACTTGGGGAAGCTTTTGGACAGCGGCGCAAATGTATGGGTACGCATTCCTGTTATTGGCGGTGTCAATGATACAGAGGAGAATTTCACCGCATTGAAGGCATTTTTGAAAAAGCATAAGGCTCCCCAAAAGGTGGAGCTGCTGCCTTATCACAAAATGGGCGAAAAGAAATACGGCGCATTAAACTTGGAATTGACAGAATTTAATATTCCCACGAAAGAAAGGATCTCATATTTGCAAAGCATATTATAAATGCACATCGTCGGTGGAGCTCTACAAATCTCTGTCATTCTGAGCCCAGTGAAGAATCCCCATCATAATGCAGGAGATTCTTCGTCCCCTTCGACTGCGCTCAGGGTCCTCAGAATGACAGGAAGGACCGTCAGGGACGCTGGTACATACAACAAAAAATGGTGCCGACTCGGAGAGAGTCGGCACTGTTTTTTACTTATTCAGTTCCTTAAGGACATCCATCGCACCCTGGATTATGATCTCTGCACAATTGGCGGCAAAGGGAGATGTGGCCCGCTCGTAGCTGTAACCCGGTTCGTTGTAGGAGGCTGCATCCGGGTAATAGCCCTCATGACCGTTGGTGCAGGCTGTGACCACGGTTCTTGCAATGGGGCTGGCAGCCTTGATATCCATGCCGATGCAGGCAAAAGGCTCGCCGGGGATGCCAACGAAAGCGATCTCGCCCAGGCGAATGCCGGAGATACGCAGATTGAAGAATTCGGGGCGGTTCAGATTGGCGTTGATACGCAGCGCCTCGGGATAGGGCATAGGGAATTCCTTCAGTTCTTCCGCATCCTTGCCTTTTTCCCGGTAAATCCTCACGATTTCATGCACCATAGGAAGCTGAGCAGGATCATAGCTATTCTTGCCTACCTGTACATATGTATGTGTATATGCAATACTGTCAGCAACTACAGGCTGGGTAGTGTCATAGACACGAAGGACCTCAGCCGCCAGCCGTCTTGCAAAGGCCTTTGCCTTTGCAACACCCTTGGAACCGGGGACACCTTCCTCCGGGTTTATGGCATTGCGGGTCCCCACATCACCCTCGGGCAGCAGCAGAAACACAGTGTGTACATTCTCAAGAGCATTGTCCAGCGTACGAACCAGATAACCGGGCCAATCGGGCGTATACTTGGTGCCACCGATCGTATCCGCATGGGCACCGTAGCCAACGATCAGAATCTCCTTGGCATTCTCCCGGCGAACACGAATTACCGGCACAGTGGGATCCGGTGCGCTGATGGGTCTGACGATCTCAGGATCTCTGGACTTGGGATTGGTCTTTGCCGTTCCGTCCTTCATACGGTACTTTCGGACAAAGCCAAGGCCTTTTCCCTCACCCACCGCCATTTCAAGAGTACAGGGCTTCAGATCCTGCAAAGCGAACCATGCACAGTCTGCAAACTTCTGGTACAAGGCGTTCAAATAGACATTCAGCGCCGTCTTCTCTTCATCCGCTTCAACAATTCTGACAGAGGTATGGGAATGGATACAGTTTATATAGATCGCATCCGGGGAAATATCGCATTTTTCTGCTATTCTTTCCTTGATGATATCAAAGGCAGCTGCACGGATGCCCTGGGTTTCACAGTTGAAAATGACCACTTTTTCGTCACCAACAGCAAACGCAGCCGCACGCAGGACCAGATCCGTTTCAATACCGTCAGCATACCGTGGATAATAGTAGCCAGTGATATTCATCCCCATATAAGGGGTAACGACCACACTGTAAAAGCCTGCATACAGTGTATTCTCCATAACTAATCCTCCTTACTGAAGCTGCTCCAAAACATCCATAGCACCCTGGATCAGGACCTCGGCGCAGTTGGGGGCAAAGGGAGATGTGGCTTTTTCGTAGCTGTAGCCCGGTTCTTTGTAGGCTTGGGCATCAGGATAATAGCCTTCGTAGCCGTTGGTACAGGCGGTGACCACGGTCATAGGCATCGTGCTCTTTGCCACAATATCCAAACCGATGGAAGCGAAGGGCTCACCGGGGATGCCGATAAAGGCAATATCTCCAAGTCGCACACCGGAGATCCGCAGATTAAAAAACTCCGGCCTTGCAAGGTTTGCCTTGATGCGAAGCGCCTCACGGTAATTTAGATCCGGGTACTTATTCAGCTCCGGGTCTTTTTCACCCCGCTCCCGATAGATCTTTACCAGCTCTTCTACCATAGGCAGCTGGGCAGGATCGTATAAATTCTTTCCCACCTGCACATATTTGTGGGCAACACGGAGGGTGTCGCAGGCGGCAGGCTCTGCCAGATCGTAAACACGAAGCACCGCGCCGGCAACTCTTCTTGCAAATGCCTTGGCTTTTGCCACACCCTTGGGCATTCTGTCAGGAAGCGCAAAGCGGGTAGCGCAGTCGCCCTCTGCACCCAGAAGGAACATGGTATGTACCTCCCCGTCCAGGGCACGGTCAAGGGTATTGACAAGATACCCTGGCCAGTCGGGGCTAAAGAGGTTACCGCCGATCATATCCGCGTGGGTGCCGAAGTGGACCATCAGGATCTCCTTTGCGCCCTCCCGCTGGATGCGGATCAGCCGCACCTGCTCATCCGGCGTACCGATGGGACCGGCAATGTTAGGGTCACCCTTGGGAGGATTGGTTCGTGCTGTGCCGTCCTTCATCCGGTAGCGGCGGACAAAGGCAATGTTCTTGGCCTCGCCGGTGGCAGTGAGGATGGTACAGGGCTTCAGATCGTTAAAGGCCAGCTTTGCACAGTCTGCAAATTGCTGGAACAGCTTATGCAGGTGGATGTCCGTATTGTCCAGCTCCGTGCCAGGCTGGCAGATGACATAGGATGTATGAGAATGAATGCAATTCAGGTAGACCGCATCCTCAGAAATATCACAGGCTGCTGCGATTTTCTTTTTTATGATGTCATAAGCATTGGCACGCATACCGATGGCTTCGCAGTTGAAAAACACTGCTTTTTCATTACCGCAGGCAAAAGCGACCGCACGCAGATGCAGAGGGTCTGCCGTACCTTCCGCAGGACGGCGGCGATAATAACCGGGAATATTCAGGCCCAGTGGAGGCTGCACCTCTACACAGTGAAAACCAGCATACATCGTATTTTCCATAACAAGTCCCCCTTACTGAAGCTCTTCCAATACGGACAAAGCACCCTCGATCAGGACACGGGAACAGTTTGATGCAAAGGGAGAGACCGCTCTTTCGTAGCTGTAACCGGGTTCGTTATAAGAGTCTTCATCGGGATAGTAGCCCTCGTAGCCATTGGTGCAGGCCGTAACCAGTGTCATGGGCATAGGGCTTCTTTCCACGATTTCCAAACCGATGGAGCAGAAAGGCTCACCGGGGATACCCACAAAGGCAACATCGCCCAGACGGATACCGGAAATACGAAGATT
Organism: Faecousia sp.; assembly: GCA_045595205.1. Lineage (GTDB taxonomy): Bacteria > Bacillota > Clostridia > Oscillospirales > Oscillospiraceae > Faecousia. Next base: position 4,169 of record JAZNZZ010000231.1, on the reverse strand, counting down.
GAAGAACTCGGGACGGGCAAGATTGGCCTTGATCCGCAAAGCTTCCCGGTAGTGCAGGTTGGGATATTTGTTCAGCTCCGGTGCTTTTTCACCCTTTTCGCGGTAGATCTGCACCAACTCCTCTACCATAGGCAGTTGAGCAGGATCCCAGGCATTTTTGCCCACCTGGACATACTTATGCGCGACCCGCATAGAATCGCAGGCAACCGGCTTTGCATGGTCATAGATCTTCAGCACACAACCGGCCAGCATACGGGCGGCATATTTTGCATGCTCAGTGCCCTTGTAGATCGTCAAGGGATTAAAGAAATTGCGGTGGTTCAGGTTGCCCTGAGCGCCCAACAGGAACATGGTATTAACCTTTCCGTCCAATGCACGGTCGAGGGTGTTGACCAAATAACCGGGCCAGTCAGGGGTATAGAGATTGCCACCGATCATATCCGCATGGTTGCCGAAGTGGACGATCATAATCTCCTTGGCACCCTCACGCTGAATACGGACGATACGCACATGGTCGTCAGGCTTACCGATGGGTTCCACCACATCGGGGTCACCGTAGGGAGGATTGGTACGGGCAGAGCCGTCCTTCATGCGGTACTTGCGGACAAAGGCAATACCCTTGGCTTCGCCGATCGCAGTCAGGATCTTGCAGGGCTTCAGGTCATTAAAGGCCAGCTTGGCACAATCTGCAAACTGCTGGAACACCTTCAGCAGGTGGACATCCATATCATCCAGGGTTTCATAGTCCGGCTTGCAGATCACATAGGAAGTGTGGGAGTGAATGCAGTTGATGTACACAGCATCCTCAGAAATATCGCAAGCTTCCGCTACCATCTTTTTGATGATATCGAATGCATTGGCATACATACCCATGGACTCGCTGTTGAAAATAACCGCTTTTTCATCTCCGCAGGCAAAAGCTGCAGCACGCAGGTGCAGAGGGTCAGCTGTGCCCTCAGCAAGGCGCACATGGTAATAACCGGGAATACGCAGTCCCAGCGGGGGCTGCACCTCCACACAGTGAAAGCCTGCATACATCGTGTTTTCCATAATACTCCTCCTAAATATTGCTTGTAAGCCAGTCGATGAGTGCCTGTCTTCCTTCCTCACTCATAGGGAAGGTTTCTGCACCCTCCATTTCTGACTTTTCATAACAGAAAGGACCGTGCCAGAACTCGGCACTGATGCTGCTTTTTTCGAAGTCCACTTCCTTGGGGGTCGCCATCTCCACCTTAGGCACGGCGCGGAAACGGAACGCGCCGCAGGAGCCGGTAAAGGGGTTGCCCATTGCAAAGGTGTGGAGGGTGGGTATAAATATCTCCTTCATTTTATTCCTCCGTCAGTTCTTCCATTTCATCCAGCAAGCGGTCAAAGAGTGCCAGTGCCTCCTCCACAGGGGCGGTGGTGGTCATATCCACACCGGCACCCTTCAAAAGGTCAATGGGGCTCTTGGAGCAGCCGCCGGACAGGAATTCCACATAATCCTTCACCGCGCTCTCACCCTCTGCCAAAATGCGGCGGGACAGGGCAATGGCAGCGGAGTAGCCGGTGGCATACTGGAACACATAGTAATCGTAATAGAAATGGGGAATCCTTGCCCATTCCATCGCGATCCGGTCATCCACCACCATATCGGGACCAAAGTACATTTCATTCAGTCTGCGATACTCTGCACAGAGGGCATCCGCAGTCAGGGTCTTGCCCTGGGAGACCATTTTTCCGATGTTCAGCTCAAACTCGGCAAACATCACCTGACGGTACAGTGTGCCCTTGAACTGCTCCAGGAAATGGTTAATGAGGTAAGCGCGCTCCTTCTTATCCGTGGTACGGTCCAGAAGGTACTCCATCAGAAGCGCTTCATTGCAGGTGGAGGCGACCTCTGCCACAAAGATCACATAGCTTGCATCCACATAGTTCTGGTGCTTGTTGGACAGGTAGGAATGAAGGGCGTGACCCATTTCGTGGGCAAGAGTGAACTGGCTGTCCAGTGTGCCGGTGTAGTTTAAAAGCACATAAGGATGCACCAATGCGCCGGAGGAATAGGCGCCGCTGCGCTTGCCCTCATTCTGGTACACATCGATCCAGCGGTTGTCAAAGCCCTCCTTCAAAATAGCGCGGTAATCCTCACCCATAGGTGCCAGAGCATCGTACACCGTCTGCTTTGCCTGGGCAAAGGGGATCTTCTTGTCCACATTCTTCACAAGGGGTGCATACACATCGTAGAAATGAAGCTCATCCACCCCCAGCAGCTTCTTCCGCAGGCGCACATAGCGGTGCATTTTGTCAAGGTTCTTATGAACCGCCTCGATCAGATTCAGGTACACAGAGGTGGGAACATTGGTGCTGTCCAGAGAGGCTTCAAAGGCACTTGCGTACTTTCTTGCCTCTGCAAAAAACTTCAGCTGCTTGTTTTGGGCATCCAGAAGTCCGGCGGCAGTATTTTTGAAGCCGGTAAAACCGTCATAGAGCTTCTCATACGCGCTTTTCCGAAGGACTCTGTCCGCGCTCTCCTGATAAGAGATGAAAGTACCCTGGGTCAGAGGGTGCTTCTTCCCTTCCCCGTCCACTGCATCCTCAAAGCGAAGGTCTGCATCGGCAAGCATACCGTAGACCTTATCCGGGGTCTGTGCCATTTCTCCCGCTGCTGCCAGAAGCTTTTCCTCCGCAGGAGAGAGAATATGGTCTCTGACACGGCGAAGGCTGGTCAGGTATCTGCGATACCGCTCCAGCGGGGGATGCTCCTTATAGAATTTCTCCAGCTGTTCGTCGGAAATGCCCATAATCTCCGGGGTAGCAAAGCTGGTGGCAGCATTCAGTGCCACCGCCACGCTGATAAACTTTCCGGTCAGCTCCTGGAAGTGAGCATTTCTTGTATCCTCATCGGCACGGCGCATACAGTAAACAGCTACACGGCCTGCCTTCATATTATTCATTTCGTCCAGATAGAGGAAGTTATAAAGGCTCTCACCGCTGTCACCAAGGTGACCGGCAAAGGCAGTCAGCTCCTTCTCCTTTTCTGCGATCTCCCTGAGATCTGCCTCCCAAAGCGCCTCATTTTCATAAAGATCCTCCACCGCCCATTTATCCTCTGCGGGGATCTCCTCGCGGCTTCTGATCCGGTTCAGCTCTTCCATAAATCGTGCCTCCTGTTTCGTTTTTTTCATTATACCACAAACAAGTGTAATTGCAATCATTCCACTTGCAAAAATTCCTATAATGTGCTAAAGTACCCAAGGTGATTTTATGAACAAACAGCTTCGTGGCATAGCCAGCCTGCTCCTTGCCACCATTATCTGGGGCTCTGCCTTTATTTCTCAAAGCATTGGTATGGACCACATCAGTGCCTTCGCTTTCCAGTCCATTCGCTGCTTTCTTGCCGTCCTTGGTCTTACTCTTGTGATCGCGGTCACAGACCTTTTCAAAAAGGACGGGAAAACCTTTTTCTCCCGCTGGGCAGATCCCAAGCTCTGGAAGGCCGGAATCCTCTGCGGCATTCCCCTTTTCCTCGCCTGTAATCTGCAGCAGCTTGGTCTTACGGAAACCTCCCCCGGCACCTCCGGTTTCCTGACAGCAATGTACATTATCATCGTGCCGGTCCTTGGCATCTTCACGAAGAAGAAGCCTTCCATAACGGTCCCCATCAGCGTGGTGCTGGCAGTGCTGGGGCTTTACTGCATCAGCTTTGCAGGTGTGCCCAAGATCAGCACCGGCGATATTCTCACCATTGCCTGTGCCTTTATGTTTGCTGTGCAGATCATTTTCGTGGATAAGTACGCACCTTCAGTAGATGCTTTGCGGCTCAACGCAATACAGGCACTGGTGTGTTCGGTGATCTCCACAGTGATCATGCTCTGCACGGAGCTCCCTACCCTGGAAGGAATTTATCGCTGTGCGATCCCTCTTGCCCACGCTGGCTTTCTGTCTATGGGCGCTGCCTACGCGCTGCAGATCATCGGACAGAAATATGTGGAGCCCACTGCTGCTTCCCTCATTATGAGTCTGGAATCCGTGTTTGCCCTGATCTTTGGCATTCTTCTGCTGGGAGAAACCGTTGACCTGTGGAAGGGCATCGGCTGCTGCCTGATGTTTGCTGCCGTGATCCTCTCCCAAATACCGGTCGGCAAAAAGAAAAGTGCATAAAAATGTCGTGTTGCAATTCTGCAACACGA